>CAZSCC010000241.1:0-2975 GCA_964604905.1 uncultured Planctomycetales bacterium | reverse complement strand
CCTGGAATTCGAGTCCCTCCAGTTTCGCCCGGAGTTCCGCCCGCCGATGGCCGGTCTCCTTCGGAACGACCGCGGGGCCCGGGGGGATCTCAGCGGGATGACCGATCGGGGGAGGCGACGGGGGGCGCGTCCCGAAGACCTGCCCTGCGGCCAGGGCCGCGCCGCCCAGGATCAGGAGCGTCACCAGGGTCGCGAAGCGGCGGCGAAGAACGGAGAGGAAGCAACTCACTAGGGGATCATCGACAGAATGGGCGGAGATCCTGAACCCCGGGCGGCCTTCCCCATGAGGTATGATGATAGGGGTTGTCGGAAGCGGGAGGCCGCCCGATGTGCGAGATTCCAGGCGACCGGCTGGAGGCTAGGCTCCTGGCCGAACTGCGCAGCCACGGAGGCCTCGGGGCCTTCGCGGCGTACGATGTCCTCAGGGGCGAGGGGGCTTGCCTGTCGCACTTTTGCGACGCGGTCCGCGCCCTCGCCCGCGGATTCAGGGTCTTCTCGAGCGATCCCTCCCACCCCATCACCCCGGAGATCGGGGCGGTGAAGATCCTCGAGCTCGGACTGGAAGCCGGGGTGGATCCGCACGACGGTGCGCCCGGCTCCCGTGTCCGGAGGTTCCCGGAGGGGATCTCGGTCGATTTCGACCACCCGCTCGGCAAGGGCAGCGCGGGGATCGTCTACCGCGGAGAGGACCTCCGGTCCGGCGTTCCCCTGGCGGTCAAGATCCTCTCGCTCCGGACTCCGATGCCGGCTGAAATCCGGGACTGGTTCCTGGAGCGCTTCCGCCAGGAGCCCCGGCTCCTCTCCCGCCTCGACCATCCGCACATCGTCAAGGTGATCGCCCACGGGGAGAGCGAAGACGGGCCCTGGTACGCGATGGAACTCCTCGAGGGGGGGACGCTGGCCGACCGGATCCGGAAGGAGCGCCGCCTCCCGCCCGAAGAGGTCCGGACCTACTTCCGAGCCCTCGCGGACGCTCTCGCGGAGACGTCCCGGGGCGGGATCCTTCACCGGGACGTCAAGCCGAGCAACATCTTCAACCGGGGGATCAAGCTCGCGGACTTCGGGGTGGCCAAGGTCCCCTCGGCCTCCCGCGCAGCCGGAGGGGTCCGCTCCATCACCGAGGCGGGGGCCATGATCGGCACCCTCCCCTACGTCGCGCCAGAGCGTCTGACGTTTTCCTCCGCGGACCTCCGGGCGGACGTCTATTCGCTGGGCGCCACGATGTATCACGCGGCGACGGGAAGCCTGATCTTCGACCTGGCGTCGGACGACCGGCTCCGTTGGGCGGAACGCCACCTGCACGGGGAGCCCCGCCTCGTCGGCGACCGCGTCCCGGGCTTCCCGAAGCCCCTGGCGGAGGTGATCGGAAAATGCCTGCGGAAGTCCCCGGAGGAGCGGTACCCTTCCTTCGAGGCCCTCCTCGAGGCCCTCGGCCGATGACCGGCCGCTACCCCAGGATCTTGTGGTCGTCGCCGAGGTAGATGCCCTGCAGGTTCATCTTGAGCTGCTCGGGGTTCGGCGAATACTGCAGGGCGACCTTCTTGGAGATCAGCCCGCAGTTGATCAGGTCCACGAAAGACATGTTGAAGTCCTGCATGCCCTCCTCCTTCGAGGCGCGGATCAGGTCGGCGAGTTTCTTGTCCTCGCACGTCATGATGATCTTCTGCGCGGTGGAGTTGTTGAAGAGCACCTCCACTGCGGGGACCACTTTGATGCCCTCCTTGCAGGCCGGAAGCAGCCTCTGGCAAAGGATGGCCTTCAGGTTGAACGCGAGCGACTGGCGAATGAGCGGCTGGCGCTCCGTCGGGAAGAGGTCGAGCAGGCGGCCGATGCACTGCGGCGCGCTCGAGGCGTGGATCGTGGCGAAGACAAGGTGGCCCGTCTCGGCCGCCATGAGGGCCGCGTCGAACGACACGTGGTCGCGCATCTCGCCGACCAGGATCACGTCGGGATCCTGGCGGACGACGTACTTGAGCGCCTGGTGGAAGTCGGGCACGTCGATGCCGATCTCGCGCTGGTTGACGAACGACTTCTTGTCCTGGAAGAGATACTCGATGGGGTCCTCGACCGTCACGATGTGGACCTTCTGGTTCGCGTTGATGTGGTCGATGATGCAGGCGAGCGTGGTGGACTTGCCCGAGCCGGTGGGGCCCGCGACGATGATGAGGCCCTGCTCGTACTCGGTGATCTTGCGCGTCTCGGGCGGCAGGTTCAGATCGCTGAACGAGGGGATGGTCGTGTTGACACGGCGCATCGCGACGGCAACGCTCCCGCGTTCGTAGAAGACGTTGATGCGGAAACGGCCGACGCCCGCGATCGAATAGGCGAAGTCGAGGTCGTGATCCTTCTCGAACCGGTCGCGCTGCAGCTCCGACATGATCTCGTACATCATGCGGCGCACGTCGTCGCCGGAGAGAATCCTGTTGCCGATCTCGTGGATGATCGTGTTGACGCGAAGGATGGGCTTCTGTCCCACCTTGAGGTGCAGGTCGCTGGCCTTGTTCTTGGCGGCCGCGAGCATGTACTTCTCGACCTCCTTGAGCTGATCGGGGGTCTTGATCTCCGTGGCCGCGGCTCCCTGCAGGACGGAGGAATGGAGGGGAATAAACGTCGTGGCGGGCTTTGGCGAGAGAGCGTCGGCCATGGATGCACCTCCAGTGTGTGTGGCTCTTACCCCGCAGGCTACCTTATCAGCCGTGCAGAATCTAGGCAAGTCCGGGAGACACGCGCGATCGCTACCGCCGCCGCCGGATCGGCGTGGTCTCAGCCCGGGACGCGCGCAGTCCGGGGAGGGACGGGCCGTACTGCTTCTTGTAATACTTCCGGTACTCGCCGCTCTTGATCCGGCCCACCCAGTCCCCATGCCCCAGGTACCAGGCTACCGTCTCCCGGAGCCCCTTCTCGAAGTCCACTTTGGGCGCCCAGCCCAGTTCCCGCCGGGCCTTCCGGCAGTCGATCGCGTAGCGCCGGTCGTG
>CAZSCC010000240.1:0-1884 GCA_964604905.1 uncultured Planctomycetales bacterium | reverse complement strand
AAATCGTTCGTTTCAACGTTCCCGTATGCATGCCGTTGAAGATATTGGTGGATGACGCGTTTGAAATTGTCCTCGCCAAACGTATACATCATCATATCCAACACGGCGGAACCCTTTTGGTAGGCACGTGAGCCGCCTGCCTGTGAATGAAGGATCGGCAACCTGTTTGTTTTCGAGGCTGCAAGCGCCGCATCCTGCTCTACGCGCCGCATCCATTCATAATACTCCTCGCCGTACACTGATTTCAGGAATACCTTGGGATAGAATGTTGCAAAGCTTTCGTGCAACCATGCGCTTAGACCATTGCGTCCGGTAACATAATCACCGAACCATTGGTGGGTAAGTTCGTGAACATTGACAGCGATGTAGTTCTTATCCAAAAACGATCTTCGATCCACAAACATGAAATCACCGAACACCGTTGCGGAGGTGTTTTCCATCGCTCCGTAAAGAAAATCCTGCACTGGAATATTTGCGTAGGAACCCCATGGATACGGAACGCCCGTCTCGCGTTCCATGAAATCGACAGCTTCGGCTGAGTACAGATACGTCGGCTCAAACCTCTCCGGTTGATCGGGGTAGTACCAGAGATGAACAGGCACTCCGCTTTGTGAGCGAACGGTTTTCACATCATACTGTCCGATGCCGATCATGACCAAGTACGTCGCGTGAGGACGGCGCATGGAGTAGTGCCAGGTCTTTGTGCCATCCCTATTTTCCTTTGCGGTGACGAGCGTTCCGTTGGACAGGACACGATAATGTTTGTCGAAGGTGATGATGGTTTCGGTTGTGAGTTTGTCGTTTTGTTCATCGTAACACGGGAACCAGTGGCGGTTGTCGATGCCTTGTCCCTGTGTCCAGATTTGCTTGCGGCTTATGTTCTTTGGGTCATTCCATCCGACGAAGTAGATTCCTTTTCGGGGACGCGCTTCATACTCGAACGTGATGCTGTCTACCGAATTCCATTTCAACGCGGGGTTGAAGTATGTGGTTATACCATCAGAAGAAACGCGATAGCGCAACGCCTTAGTGTTGAGAGTCGCATTGAGAATGGTGATGCCCGGACCGTTGAAGAAGAACGAATCTACGTTGGAACGGATTGCCCTGAACCGGTGCGTAACTTTCCCTTTGACAAACACTTCTGTCGGTTGGAAGGATACTTCGAGCCGCATGTGCAGCATGTCCAGAGCATGCTCGGGCGGCTCGGTTCCGGGATTGATGTAATTGGATGCGGCAGGATATTGAGTAATTTGCGATAGGGCAGTAGTTGTAACAATAAGCATTGCTGCGAGGATACAACGTTTCATTTTTGTCTCTTCGGATTACGTTTTATGTTTTTCAGGCTGATGAAGAACTATTTTGACAGTCATTGCGAGGAGCAGAGCGACGAAGCAATCCCGCTTTTCGTTTTTGGATTCGGGAATTGAGATTGCTTCGTCCCGCCGAAAAAGGCGGGACTCGCAATGACATGAGAACGGGGTTATTCAACACCCTGTTAGTCTCACTTCTTGAATGTCACGCTCCATTTCACCACTCCGGTTGTTGGAGAATTAATCCCGAGCAACAGGATGCGGGTGTCTGTTGAAGATACCTTCTCGCATGCTTCGTACATCGAAGGTATGAATCCTACAGGCACGCGGATCGTGATAAGGTAAGGATAGTTCTTTACCACTTTCGATACGCCAGACAGTTTCATTGCAATATCATCCCATCGTATATCATCAAGGTCAATACCTCCCTGCGTGATGTGCCTGTTCGATGACAAGAACTGCGGATGCTTTTCTGCCGGATGAATTGCAAGTACTGCACTTGAAAGCTGCTTCAACTTCACTTCGAGCGAATCCTGCACGATGCCCAGATACCGTCCCTCCCAAAAATCAAACA
>CAZSCC010000239.1:0-15974 GCA_964604905.1 uncultured Planctomycetales bacterium | reverse complement strand
ACGAAACGCACCGTCTGTTTCGTTGGGGTTGAGCTAAAAGACATGGCGGACCCCCACCTCGAAGCCGTGATAGGTTTCTAGCGCCGTATCTTCAAGGCTCAGACGAACTTCCAGGAGGGAGGCGGGGGGGAACTTCCAGCGCACCGAGGCGTACACCGACCGCACCCGCTCCCGCTCCTCCCCGGTCAGGGAATCCAGCGTGTAGAGCGCGTAGGCCGTGCCCCCCGCGATCGTGATCAGCGGGTGGAGCTTCAGCCCCACATCCCCCCCCGCCGTCCAGTAATCGCTTCCCCCCGAACGCCAATAGTCCCCGGAGAGAGCGATCGAGAGCTCGGGAATGGGCCACCCTTCCAGGCGCGGGGCCACCGTCGCGTGGACGAACTCGTGGTTGTACGCCCCGTCCTCCGCTCCCCGTACGAGCTTCCGCTGGCTGATCGAGAGGTCCACCCCGAACATCCTCCCCACTGCCTGCGAGGCCCGGACCGTCCACTGGATGTAGGGCTCCAGCTCCAGCAGGAAGAGCGCGTAGGGGTCGATCGCGTACGAGAGCGCCTCCTGCCGTGCGAAGAGATACGTGGCCTGCCCCTCCAGGATCAGCCCCGCCTCCGCGAAGACCCCCGTCAGCCGCCCCGTCACGTCCCGGCTCTCCCCCTCGAGCATCGTGTAACGGCCATGGAATCGGAGCGACCCCAGCCCCTGCTCGACCGTTACGCCCAGCAGATCGTCGTCGAACAGGCCGAAGACGTTCTCGTCCTCGAGGTGCAGGTACTCCACCCGCGCCCGTCCGCGCACCCAGGGGACGACCTCGATCCACCCGCCGTACATCACGTCCCCCCGGGCGGACGACTCGAACAGGTTCACCGGAATCCCGCCAAAGCCGGCGATCGAAAGCCCCTCGCCCCCCAGCCGCACCGATCCTCCGTCCATGGGGATCGCCTCCGGGAGTTCCTCGATCACCTGCCGCCCGCCGCGCAGCCGGACCGGGCGGTTCAGGTCCACATAGGCCGTGTAGAGCTGCGCGGTCGATCGCTGCGTGTAGGTGTCGTCCAGCGAATTGAAGGGGGCAAACCCCGCCACCTTCCGGCCGCCGTCCAGGTCCTCGGCAAAGCGGGCACTCGCGGAAAGGGTGAGCGGGTCCTTCGCCGCATCGCCCCAGCGCGCCGTCAGGAACTCATAGAGGTCCGTGTCGCTCTGATCGCCGGTCCACCGATACCGGTACTTCAGGCTCAGGCTGCCCTGGATCTGACCGATCGGATTTGAAGCGTCCGGCGACCGATCCGCCTCTTTCGGGATCGGGACCTCCTGACTCAGGCAACACGCAAGCAGCAGGCTCGAAAGCACGCCCCTCATGAGCGCAAATGGGGTGCCGCGGTCAGCCGTGAGGGAATCCGTGCACCGTTGCTGGAGATTCCCATGGAAGCGCGGAAAATCCCGCACTCACTCTCCGGTTCTCCCCCTGTCACCGTATTGGCTTCCCCTTTGCTTTGGAGGGGGCATGAGACTACGCGTTCTGGCCGTCCTCCTGCTGATCGCCGGCTGCAAGAAGAGCAGCGACAGCGGGTTCGGCTCGGCGCCCCCCGCTGGCCCGTCCCTTCCGGCGGCGGTGGCGAGCGACGATCAGAAGGTCCTCGTCTCTACCCTCGTCACCCTGAAAGGCGACAAGAGTCACGATACCCCCACCGGCGCTGTCACCCACCTCTGGGCCCAGGTCGGCGGGACCGCCACCGTGACCCTCACCAGCGCCACCGCCGCCAACCCCACCTTCAACGCCCCCGCCACAGCCGACACGCTCCGCTTCCTCCTGACCGTGACCGGCGTCAACGGGACCGACACCGACTCCGTTGAGGTCGCGGTCAAGACCACGATCGTCACCGCCCCCGACACCTGGTGGGTCGGCTACGAGAAGCCGGGCACGACGATCACCGCCGTGGCGACCGGTGTCGCCCCCGCCAGCTACCAGTGGTCCGGCATGGAGGCGTGGCTCACCTATTCGGGCGAAACGACCGCGACGCTGACCTGCTCCACCCCCAAGCTGACCGACTTCCAGAATTTCCCGGACCTCGCGACGGTCGCGGTCCTCGAGCGCTCCACCCAGGGCCGCCTCCAGCTCACCGTGACGGCGAAGGACGGGGCCGGGGCCGTGCTCGACGAGGACACCGTCAACTTCAGCGCCGGCCCGTTCGCCGATTCGGTCGCAAACGAAAACGTCACGTTCGGCGAGCCGGTCTTCCTGAACGGGGCGGCCACGCCCTCCACCTGGACCTGGACCGGGACCAAGCCGAGCGGCTCGGTCATCAGCTTCTTCAAGCCCGACAAGACCGCGCTCGCCGCGGCCACCGACCAGCGCTTCGTCTACTTCGTCCCCGATCAGGTCGGCCCCTATGAGATCATCCTGACCCAGAACCCAGGATCGGTGGTGAAGGTCATCAACCTCACGTGCGGCAAATACATCGGTGTCGGGAACCTCATCGGAAAGACGCCCGACCCGTTCAAGGGCGAGTGCGCCGCCTGCCACGGCGGGCAGCTCGGGTTCCTGGCCGACTTCGCCACGACGTGGAAGGCGACGGGCCACGCCTCCATGTTCGAGCGGATCCTCGATCCCTCGAACCCCTACTACTCGCCCAGCCAGGCCAAGGGCCACTGGAACGACGCCTTCAATTTCGGGTCGAACTACTCGATCGACTCCCGCACGGTGGGATGGAGCAGGATCACGAGCGGCTCCAGCAGCGGCTGGGTCGAGCACGCGACCGCCGAGGGCTACGTCTTCAAGGACACCCCTTGGAGCGAGGTCGTCCGAAAGTTCCCCAACACCGCCGCGAAGTCGAACGTCCAGTGCGAGAGCTGCCACGGCCCCGGCAGCGAGCACGCCGGCGACACGACCGGGATCCGCAAGTCCTACGACTCGAACGCCTGCGGCCGCTGCCACTCCCGCAAGCAGGACCTCTGGGAGGCCAGCAGCCATGGCAAGCCGCCCATCACGAGCCCTAGCGGCAGCGGGAGCTGCAACAACTGCCACACCGCCCAGGGCTTCGTGGTCGACCTGCGGGCCCTCGAAGGGACCGATCCCCTGCCGGTCCTCTTCGCCTCGTCGAACGTCAACCGCCCGGTCATCCCCCTGGAGGACCGCCGCGGAACGACCTGCCAGGTCTGCCACGATCCCCATAAGAAGACGCCGGGCCTGAACTCCGCCGGCCCCGACCCCCAGCTCCGCGCGTTCGGCGACGTCCAGTTCCGGAACGGCACGGTCTGGAACGCCGGCCAGGCGGCGGTCTGCGCGATGTGCCACCATAGCCGGACGGACACCCGGGCGAACTCGACCGACATGAACGTCCGCCGCGCGCCCCACGACTCGACCGCCGCGGAGATGCTGGCCGGCTCCAACGGCCAGCAGTTCAGCGGGTGGGCGTACGCGAGCTCGCCCCACGGGATCGCCTCGCGCTTCATCGCGCCGGGGCGGAGCGAGAACCGCCAGTGCCTGAGCTGCCACGGCGACGTCCAGCCGGGGCAGGGCGCCCTTGGCTACAACGCCCTCGGCGGCCACACGTTCCACATGACCCAGGGGGACGGGACGGTGATCGCGGGCAACTCCACCCACACGTCCGCCACCGCGGATGGGGCGAAGAAGATCCTCGCCGTGGCGACCGGGCCGAGCTTCCTGAAGAAGGTCTTCACCGGCGACACCCTCCTCCTGGATGGCGTGCCCAATGAGGTCGCCAACGTGGACGGCGCGCGGCAGCTCACCCTGCTCAATCCGCCGGCGGCCGGCCCGGTCACAACGTGGACCCTCACCAGCCTCAAGAAGTACAACGTGGGCGCCTGCACGCAGTGCCACACGACGGCGCTCGACTTCAAGAACGCCGCGCGGGGGAACTTCGACGGCGACGGCGCCCTCGAGGCGGTCCAAGACGAGATTGCCGGACTCCAGACGGCGCTCCTCGGGGCGATCAACGCGAAGCTGGCCGTCCTGACCGGCGGCGCGAACACGCTCCTCGTCGAGAGCGGCCGGATCAAGTACACCGACGGCGGGTTGCCCGCCGTGAAGCGGACGTTCCCGGGCCCGAACGTCACCGCGAGCGAACAGCCCATCGCCTGGTCCTCGCTCACGCCCACCCAGCAGGCGGAGTGGCTCGCGCTGTACCAGGCGGCCTACAACCACGTCTTTGTCCAGAACGACAAGAGCGCCGGTATCCACAACACGGGGTACGCGGTGAATCTCCTGCAGGCGTCGTACAAGGCCGTGACGGGTCTGACGCTCGGCGCCCCGTACGTCCCCTACTAGAAAGGAGTCTCCATGCTCGACCGCATCCTGGTGCCCCTGGACGGCTCCGTGACCGCCGAGGCGATCCTCCCGCACGTGCGGCGGCTCCTCCGGCGCCACGACTCCGAGGTGATCCTCCTCAGCGTGGCCAACCCGCCGCCCGTCGAGGCGCAGGTGGCCATCGTCGAGGCCTCGCTCTCCGCCTCGCGCGAGTACGTCATGGGAGTCAAGGCTCGCCTCGAGCAGCAGGGCGTCCGCGTGACGGCGGAAGCGCAGCTCGGCCCGCCGGCCGGCACGATCCTCGACGTCGCGGAGCAGCGCAAGGTCACCCTCATCGCGATGGCCACTCACGGGCGGACGGGGCTCAAGCGCGCCCTCTTCGGGAGCGTCGCCGAGCACGTCCTCCGGAAAAGCCCAGTGCCGGTCCTCGCGGTGCGCCCCTTCTGGACCTACGAACTCCTCCCGCCCGGCCGGACGGAGACCCAGCCGTTCAAGGGGATCCTCGTTCCGACCGACCTGAGCGCGGCCTCGGCGGGCGTCCTCGCCCCCGCGGTGGAACTGGCGAAGCTGTTCGGCGCGCGGCTCGTCTTCCTGAACGTCCTGGATCCGTCGGGGAAGGGAGGCGACGAGGGGCTGGCCCAGGCGCGCCTGAAGGAATTCGCCTCGAAGGCCCGGGGCGTGGAGACGGCGACGGTCGTCGACAAGGGCGAGCCCGTCAAGGCGATCCTTGACAACGCGCGCTTCCACGGGTGTGATCTGATCGCCATGACGACGCACGGGCGGTCCGGCGTCTCCCGGCTCGTGGTCGGGAGCGTGACCGAGCAGGTGCTCCGGGACGCCACGCTGCCGCTCCTCGTCGTGTGGGCGGAGAAGGTCAAGAAGGCGGCAAAGGCGAAGAAGTCGGTCGCCAAGTCGGCCGGAAAGGGGAAGCGATGAGATTCTGGCCGCTCCTTCTGCTGGCGCCGCTTCTGGTCTCGGTCGACTCGACGGCCTGTCCCCGCGAGGAGGCGGCCTACGTGGGGTCCAAGTCCTGCCAGAAGTGCCATTTCAAGGAGTACGGCTCCTGGCAGAAGACGAAAATGGCTCTCGCATTCAAGACGCTCAAGCCCGGCGAGGCGGCCGAGGCGAAGAAGAAGGTCAACCTCGATCCGGCGAAGGACTACTCCAAGGATGCCAAGTGCGTTACCTGCCACGTGACGGGATACGGGAAGCCGGGCGGCTACCCGGCGATCGTCGAGGGGAAGGAGTGGACCGCCGACGAAAAGGCCCGGGCGCCCCTCATGGAGGGCGTGGGTTGCGAGTCCTGCCACGGCCCCGGCGAGAAGTCCTCGCCCTACAAGAAGGACAACAAGGATTACAAGTGGGCGGACCTCGTGAAGCTCGGGGCCGTCCATCCCGACGAGAAGAACTGCGCCACGTGCCACAACAAGGCGAGCCCCAGCTTCACGGAGTTCAAGTACTCGGAGAAGATCGGGAAGGACACCCACGAGGTCCTGAAGATGAAGTCCGACCACGCGTGCGACCACAAGCACGCGGAGGGGAAGTAGGATGCGCGGGGACGGTCTCTTCTCGGGGGAGACCGAGAACGTCATGCGCTGGGTCTCCGGGGCGGGGATCGCCTTGGGGATCGCGGCCGCTGTCGTGATCGTCGCCTTCCTCACCCGGAAGGCCGAGTGGCGGGCCGGTGTCGCGGCGCGGTGGGCGCTCCTGGTAGGCCTCTTCGCGCTTCCCTCGATGACGATGCTGGCCGGGAACGTCGTCGGCTTCCACAACACGAAGCAATCCTGCACCCAGTGCCACACCATGGACCCCTGGGTGGCGGACATGAAGGACCCGAAGAGCCAGACGCTGGCCGCGAAGCACTATCAGCGGCGCTGGATCAACGAGGACCAGTGCTACACCTGCCACACGGGCTACGGCCTGGCCGGGAACGTCCAGGCGAAGATCGGCGGACTCTCGCACGTGACCCACTACTACGTGACGGGCGTGCCGGCCGTGATCAAGATCAAGAACCCGTTCCCGCCGGCCACCTGCCTGCACTGCCACGCCGATACGGAGAAGTACGGGAAGATCGAGCAGCATGTGGACGCCGAGATGAAGCCTCAGATCGAGAGCGGGAAGCTGTCCTGCTTCGAGTGTCACGCCTCGCCTCACCCGAGGAAGAAGCCGTGAAGCTGCTGACGGCGGCGTGCGTCCTGGCGCTCTTCGGGATCGTGTTGAGCCTCGCCCACTTCATCTGGCCCACGCCGCTCCTCTTCGCCCTCTTCATGCTTTTGGGGCAGGGGGCGTTCGGCCTGGCGATGGCGCTCTACGTCGCGGTGATCGTCCGCGATCTCCGGAGCCGCAAGGTGCTATGACCGCATCGGCGTGTACCCCTCGAGCTCGCGGAGGGTCGTGAACTTCGCGGGGCCGGCCTCCACGCTTCGGACTCCGAGCCGCTCTTCCCATCTGCAGCTCATCCGCGCCGGCAATTCCACGGAGGTGCGGAAAGGGCCGCAGGGGTTTGCGGAATTGTCCCTGCCATGTCCTTGGATTCATCAAATGGGACCATGCCGGGATCTGGCACATTGCTTGCGCTCTCCACAACGGCTTGAACTGAGATGCTTGAAGGGAGATAGGCCATGAGGAAGGTACTCGGCTTGATGTCGGCCTTTGTGCTGGCGGTAGGCCTGGCTGGCTGTACGGCCGGCCCCGGTGCGGGAACCCCCTGTGAGAAGTGCGACTACGGCTACTATGCCACCGGCAAGCACCTCACCCGCAAGGTCGGGTGCATCGTGGACGGCAAGGTCGTGGACTGCGGCAAGAACCCCTCCGAGTGCCCCGCCTGCAAGAAGTAACTGTTAACGAAATCGCGGCGCGATTTCGTTAACAGTTTGGGGGTCCGTGACGAACGGGCCCCCTTTCTCCCCCCTCCCGCGGAAATCCGCCCGGCTCCCCGCAATCTTCCGCGCTCCCGGTGCCCGGTCGCCCGGGTTCGGCCCCCCGCCGTTCGGCGCGCGAATTGCTACACCTCCCAGTGGTCGTGAGGACTTGGCGATGAGCGTATGGAAGCGACTCCTGATCCCGCTGGACGGCAGCCCGCTCTCGGCCTGGGCCCTCTCCAGGGCGAAGAACATCCTGGAGCAGCCCGGCGTGGCCGTCACCCTCCTCCAGGTGGTCGAGACCACCGAGGAGCGCGCCCAGGACCTCGCCTTCCAGGTCGAGCCGCGTCATAAGGACGCCCACGACGCCCTGGCCGCCCTGCGCGATGACCTCCTCGACCGCTCGATCCCCGCCCGCGCGGAGATCCGCTTCGGCGACCCCGCGACCGAGATCCTGCGCGAGATCGCCGCCGGCGGGCACGACCTGGTCGCGATGACGTCCCACGGCCGGAGCGGCCTGGCGCGCGTGATGTTCGGCAGCGTCGCGCTCAAGGTCCTCCAGGCCTCCCCGGCGCCGCTCCTCCTCTTCCGGCCCCTCCAGCGGCCGGACGGGACCCTCTCTCCCGTGGAGACCTCCGATCCCGCGCGCTTTCGCCACCTCCTCGTGCCGCTCGACGGCTCCGAGGCCGCGGAGGAGATCCTCCCAGCCGTGGAGGGCTTCGCGCGGACCTTCGGCTCGAAGCTCCATCTCTTCGCCGCCGTGCCCGGCGGGTCCGAGGAGTCCCAGCACCGCCGCGTGGCGGAAGAGTATCTGGGACGCTGGCAGGCGCTGCTGGGGAACCGCGGTCTCAAGCCCCTGATCGAAATCCGGACCGGAAGCGCTCCGGAAGAGGCCCTCTTCGCGGTCCGCGATCTGGGGCTCGACGGCGTGGCGATGATGACCCACGGCCGAAGGGGCATGCCGCTCGCACTCTACGGCAGCGTCGCGGAGCGGATTCTCCGCGACTCGGGCGTGCCCGTCCTGCTCCTCCGCAACCGAAAGCTGCGTGGGCCACTCCCGGCCACGCTCGAGGTACACCGCCAGTTAAGGGTGGACTGACATGATGCGCAAGATCCTGGTCCCGCTCGACGGCTCCGAGCAGGCGGAGGCGATCCTCCCCGAGGCGCGGCGCCTGGCCTCGCCCGACGCCGAGATCCACCTCCTGCACGTGACGCCGCTCCCCACGCCCCCGACGGGAGAGCCGACCCGAATGCTCGGGCTCCACGAGATGGCGCTGCCGTACCTAGAGAAGGCCCGGCAGCTCGTTCCCGGCGCCCGAGGCCTCGACCTCGTCCGCAGCGGCCCGCCCGCCGACGCCATCCTCCAGGTGGCGCTCGAGATGAACATCGACCTGGTCGCCATGACCACCCACGCGCGGAAGGGCCTCGGCCGATGGGCCCTGGGCAGCGTCGCCGAGGGGGTCGTCCGCCGCACGGAACTTCCGGTGCTCCTCAAGCGGCCGGACGTCGCCGCCCGCAGATCCCCCTTCAAGCGCATCCTCGTCCCGCTCGACGGCTCCGAGCGTTCCGCCGCCATCCTCGAGACCGTCAAGCCGCTCGCGGCGGCTGCGAAGGCGGAACTCGTCCTCCTTCACGTGACCCCCCGCATCTTCGATCCCGCCCCCCAGTGGGCGATGAAGGGGGCGCTCTCCCCGGCCGGCGAGCCCGCGCACAGGTACCAGGAGCTGGCCGACCGCCTCGAGGAGGGCGATCTCACCGCCTGGCCGGTGATGGCCGAGGGCGACGCCGCGGAAGAGATCGTCTCCCGCGCCCGGGAGCTCGACGTCGACCTGATCGCCATGGCCACCCACGGACGGACCGGGCTCTCGCGCGTGCTTTTCGGAAGCGTCACCCAGCAGGTGCTCCTGCGGAGCGACCGGCCACTCCTCCTGATCCGCCCGACGAAAGGAGCAGTCCATGAGTGAAGTCCTGATGACTCGCGAGATGATCTTCGCTCGGGACGTCATGTCCCGACCGGTCCGGCGGCTCACCGTCGAGACCCTCGTGCCCGACGCGGCCGCCTTCTTCCTTCGCCACGGCATCAGCGGCGCGCCGGTCACCGGGACGCAGGGGCGGTCCGTGGGCGTCTTCACGATGAGCGACCTCGCCCGGGCCGTCCAGAAGCGGCTGCTCCGGCACGCGACGCCGGAGCGGACGCTCGAGGCGCGCGAGCCCGTGCCGGCAAACCTCCCCCTCGAGGGCTTCGAGAAGACGACCGTGGGCGAGCTCATGACCGCCGGACTCTTCACCGTCTTCCCCGAGGCGACCCTCGACGAGGTCGTGCGCACGATGGCCTCCCAGAAGATCCATCGCGTCTTCGTGATCTCCGAGAAGGGGGATCTGGAAGGCGTGATCACGACGATGGATGTGCTGAACTGGATCGACCGCAAGTTCGCGGCCCGGAAGGAAGAGGATCGGGCCGCCCACAGGGCCTGAGGATACCTATGGACCTCAAGACGCTGCTCCAGAAGTTGTCGCCGATCGTCGAGCCGGAAGGCACCGTCGTGACCCTGACGCTGGACCTCTCGAAGTCGGGGATCCTCCCGCCTGCGACGAGGGTCTTCCTGAAGGACCAGGTGCTGGGCAACCTGTTGTCCGAGGCGAGGCCGCCGGCCGCGCGGCTGGCGCTCAGGAAGCTCGCCCGCCGGATCGAGGACTTCGCCGTCCGGGGCGTCAAGCCGGAAACGGACGGCCTCTTCCTTGTCGCGGGCCGGACGGCCTGGGAGGCGATCGAACTCCACATCCCGCTCCGCAACTTCCTGTACGTCGGGCGGACCCCGTACCTGGCGCCGCTCCTCGAGGCGGTCGCGAGCGCCCCGAAGGCCTACGTCGTCCGGCTGGAGCCGGAGCGCGCGATGATCGAGGAGATGCATCTCGGCGCGAGCCGGCCCGTGAAGACGGTGGAGGGCGGCGAGATCCTCGGGCGACGCTCGGCCTCCAAGAAGACCGGCTATCCGGGCCGGGGCGGCGCGGAACGCGATCTCCGGCAGCGGCGCAACGGCGAGGTCACCCACGCGCTCCTCCGGGCGGCCGCCGCGGAGGTCGCCCGCCTGGACCGCGATGCGGAAGCGGTCTACTTCACGGGCCCCCGGGAGCATCTCCAGGCGTTCGCGGAGGCGCTCCCCGCCGGGATCCGGGATCGGTGCGTCCACGCGACGAGGGACGTCTCTCGCGATCTCGAGCGGCGCGCGGCCGACCGCGTGGAGCGGGAGATCCTCGAGTTCCACGAGCAGCGCGGGCGAGGGCTCATGGCGGCGCTCGGCCCCCGGGACGTCCTCGAACACCTCTATCTCGGGACGGTGGCCCGGGTCTACCTCGATGCCGAGGACCCGATCCCCGGCATCGTCTGCACCGGCTGCGGCTCGCGGGCGCCGGGCCTCGTGGAGCGCTGCCGCTTCTGCGGGGAGGCCGTCGTGGGGACCTCGATCACGCAGGCGGTGGTGGCGCACGCGCTGGCCAACCCGCCCATGGCAATGACGTTCGTGCCGCCGAGGACCGGTTGGCTGCGTGACCTGGACGGGATGGCGGCGACCCTGTCCGCGCGGGGCGCGCGGCGGAAGACGGCCGCGGCCGGGAGGTGACGTCCCATGTTCGATCGTGTCCTGGTGCCCCTGGATGGCTCCGTGCGGGCGGAGACGGCGCTCAAGGCGGCTTCGGCGCTGGCGGACGAGATCGTGCTGTTTCACGCCGTGACCCCGCTCGCGTTCGAGCGCGCGGAGGCGGCGAAGTACCTGGCGGGCGTCGCCGGCCGCCTCCGTCGGAGAGGAGTCCGCGTCGAGACGCGCCTCCAGTCGGGCGAGCCCTCGCGACTCCTGGCCCGGGCGGCGCTCAAGGACCGGATCGACCTCGTCGTGATCTCCGGCCGCGGCCGCGGCGGCGGCGGGAAGGGTCCGCTGGGGAGCGTGGCGGGGCGGGTCCTCAGGACCTCGCCCGTCCCCGTGCTCCTGCTCCGGGGCGGAACGAAGATCCGCCACGTGCTGGTCCCGCTCCGTGAGGGCTGCGCCGGCCTGATCGCCACGGTGGGCGAGTTGGCGCGGCCCTTCCGCGCTAAAGTGGCCCTCCTCCATCCGGGGGCCAGAATGGATCGCAGGCTCCGGGTCGCGATGGACATCCTGACCCGGCTGGGGATTCCCGCGCGCGTCTGCGTCCGCGACGGCGGCGCAGATCTCGTGGCGGTCACGGATCTCGGCGCTCCGGCCCGGAGGCTGCTCCGCGACTCCGAACGCTCGATCCTCCTGGTGCAGCGGGGAGCCTAGGGGATTCGTGACGATTCGGCGCGGGGGGTCGCACAATCGCCTTGGGAGAGTTCACGCCGAATGAGGCAAGCCGAGCAAGCGGCAGGAGAGGACATCGCAAGCGCCGCGAGAGCGGTCTCCGAGCCGCCGGGCGAAGAAGGAGACGATCGCCGGGGGGCGCGGTCGCCCTGTGAGAAGGCTCTTAGTCCGGCGCTCCACCTGCTTCCCGGGCTTCTTCAGCCGTTTCAATCGCGCTGAAATAAGGCGACCTCTTGCGGCGACTGAAGGTGAACGCGCGGTGCTGGCACCCGAAGACGAAGACGCTGCGCGTCAACAGCATGGTCCTGGCACACTCGACAATGTCCTCGTCGCATTGTTGTCCGCAGTGGGGACAGGCGACGGCATGCGGTTCGTCGAGCACCTCGATCCAGTCGCAGGTGCAACCGCCGTCGATGAACGGGCTGGACGGAACGTACGCGCCGCAGAGGATCCGTACGCGCATCGATGCTCCCCTCGCCGTTTATCTCGTCCCTTCGGAGACCAAGAGTTGGCAGACCTTGGTGTACGCCGCCTCGGGGTCGAGCGGCTTCCACAGGATGTCTGGCGGTCCCCACACCCCGGCATCGTCGCACGGCCCCCACGATTCCCGGTCCGCAACCAGGCTTAGGCTCGGGAAGGTAAGGAGCCTCGAACATTCGGCGGTCGACTCGATGGAGTGTCCCGCGAGCAGCTCGTAGTCCAGCACGATTAGATCGTACATCTCCTCCGACGCGCTCCGGGACGCCGAGGGGAGACTCCCCGCTGCGACCACGCTTCAGCCGATGTCGAAGATGACCGAGCTGATCAGGCGGCTTGTCTCCCCTTCGGGCGCGGCCACCAAGACCCGACAGCCCCCGGAGATCATGGAGGGCCCTCCTACTTCTTCCGGTGCGCGTCGTGACAGGTCTTGCAGGAATCGGTCACGGTCTTGAACCCCGTCTTGGCGCCAGCGAGATCCTTCTTGTCGGCGGCCGACAGCACCGCGGCGCTGCCTTCGCCCAGACTCTTGGCGGCGCCCGCCCAGGTGGCGTCGGGGCAACGGCCGTCCTGCATGAGCACGAGGCTCATCTCATTCAGACATGCAGAGTGGCACGCGACGGTCTCCCATGCCTTGTCGTCCGCCGGCCCCGGGTCCTTGAGCAGGTCGGCGATGCCCTTGCAGTTGGGCTGGTTGATGCCCCGCATCAGGTACTGGGTGGCGGCCGCCCGCGTCTTCCCCTTGGCGACCTGCGCCGCGGCACGATCCTCGACCAACATCACCATGAGCCCCAGTCCTATCACTCCGGTGGCCGCGAACATGACTCCCTTCTTGAGCATGCGATCAACCCTCCATATATCGTTCCGGGGAAACCCGTCCATGTTTCATTCACGCTTCGTCCCGCTCCGTCGGGCAGCTGTGCCGGTGGTTCATCCAATGCCGCATCGAACGGACGAAGAGGCCCTGCACCCAGAGGACATCGTGCTTTCGGAGCTCCGGCCTCGGGTCGGACAGCATGGCCCAGACGCAGCCGCCCATGTTGCCGTCGTTCACCGACGCGGCCAGGTAACAGCCTGCCAGGACATCCACTTTCTCTCCCCCCTCGAAGTCCTCGATGGTCCGCGCGTGCATGGCGTTGAGGCGCTTCTCGAGGGTGCGGGACGTGGGGTTCTCGGAATGGCAGGCTTGGTGAGCCAGGCTGTACACGAGCAGCTTGTGAGGAACATTGACCCCGGGGTGATCCGGGATGGCGTACACCTGCTTGAACGTACGGTCGATCATGACCAGTTCATCCGCGTCAAAGGAGGTGCTCAGGACCGCGTCGATCCCGATGCAGCCGAGCTGCCATAGCCTGCGCCGCGTCATCTACCCACTGCTGCGTGATACCGGCAAGGCAGAACGGGTTCTTCGAAGATCATCCTTCGGATTCTCCGGTCATTTCCGTCTTGCCTCGCGGTCCTTCCTCTCTTCGAATGCGAAGCAAGCCAGCACCATGGGAAGCCCAAGGAGCAATAGGAGGAGGCCGATCATGACGGGGCCTCCTTCTGGCCTTCGTGCTTTGCGCCATTCGTCGCGAAGGGCTCGAGGGCAGGGAAGCGACGCCGCGTGGGCCCACCGACTCGTTCGGAGACCGTCGCGTCGCAATGCGCCAAAGCCGCGGCCAGGTTGTAGAGGTCGAAACCCGGGCCCACCGCTCGGATCTCTTCGAGCGCACTCTTGATTTCTCTCGAGGTGGATACGAAATACCCGCGACGGCGAAGCAGGTCGATGAGGGATTCCCAGACGCCTGGAAGGGAAGAATCCCCGCCCGTTTCGCCCGAGCGGGCGGCCGCTTCAAGCCGCGAGAAGGCCCTTAGGGCATGGGCCGCCTCCCCGGAAACCATCGCTTCAATCAACTCCTTGAGTATCACGGCCTGCTCATTGGGCATCGTTAGCCCCAAGGATGCTCGCAGCGAGTGCCCGGCTCCGGCGCGCGACCCAACCCGAGGGGAGTCTCACCGAGGTCGGTACTCCGGGTACCTTCCCTGGAGCATTGGCGGACGAGGCTTGTCGTATCCTTGCCGGCGAGGAAATCCTTGGAGCCCTCCCCGAAAGGCCTCGGAAATGTCTCCTGTTCGGGACGGAGGGATAGGACTTTCCTGCCAGAGGGGGCGGAAACCCGGGGTTCAAAGATCAAGCCATACTCCAAGCCTCATCGCGGGGAGGTGCGCAATCGGCTTGCCAAGCCCCCTCCCCGGCCAGAAGCGGGATTGGAATCCACAAGAAGCGTGAAATGACACACAGGGCTTGGAAAATACCGCACTTGGCAGCAGGGGTGGCTGTGGAATTGTCCCGGGGATTCTACGACGCGCGTTTCTCGATCATCCCCAGGATCTGCTTCATCTCGAAGGGCTTCGAGAACACCTCGAGGACGCCGCGGGAGATCAGGTGTTTTGCCATCACCTCGTTCGCGTAGGCCGAGAGGGCGAAGATCTTGATCCCCGGGTGCTTCAGACGGAGGAGATCGATGAAGTCCAGGCCGTTCATCCCGGGCATCTTGAGGTCGGTGATCACGATGTCGACCGGGACCCGGCCCACGAGGTTCAGCGCCTCCTCCGCCGAAGCGGCCGTGTAGACGACGTACTGCTTCCGAAGCGCCTCGCACAGGGACCAGCAAATGAGCTTCTCGTCATCGACCACCAGCACCGTCTTCGTCGTCACCGCGCAGGTCTCCATGGCGAGCCTCCGGTCGTGGCTAGTCGCCCACTTCGTGATTGCACATGCAGACGATCGCCCCCCAGTACCCTGCCACGAGGGCCACCAGCGTGATGACCATCGGGATCAGCGAGAGGAGGGACGCTGGTTCGTCCAGGGTCAGCGCCGAGGAGAGGGCCGCGACGCCGTAGATCATGCCGATGATCCCGCCCATGACGCTCAGCGCGATCGAGCGGAAGAGCGTCGACTTCTTTGCCGCCGCGGCCGGCGGCGGGGTGCCCGGATCCGGCTGGTTCTCGGGGTGATTCTCATAAGTCAGCCTCGCAGGCTCTCTGCCGGTCTTCCGCTCGTCGATCATCGCTTCTCCTTTATCAATTCGATCCTGCCTCTGCTTGAGCAATGGGTATGCCATTCGATCGCCCCAGAGGCGCTCCGTCGCCGAAGGGGACATTTCCTTTCGTGCCCTGGGAGAATTCCCCGTTCTTCCCCCCGGCTCATGAAGAATCCGCTTCCCTGCGGCTTTCTCAGGGATGGCATCGCTCATCTTGTCGTCGAGAATGGCAGTTGTGGCCCACCCTGGCGACCTCGGCTGCCGGCGTGACGGCACCCGTCGACGAGGATCGAGATCTCGTCTGCCGCGCGCGCGCGCGGCGGCGAGTACGAGGCGTTCGAGGCCCTGATGTCCCTCTAGCCCCTCAACGAAACGCACCGTCTGTTTCGTTGCGTCCGCAACGAAACAGACGGTGCGTTTCGTTGGGGAGAGCTGCGGGAAAGTCCGCAGTCGCTGGACGGAATCCTGGGGCCTGCCTTATTCCTGCCCCCTGCCCGGTCGTCCCCTTGATTGGAACGCCCTTTGCGTTCCCTAGAGCAGGTAAAACGGAGGCCCCTATGCTGAAGAAGATCCTGCTTGCCATGGACGGCTCGGAGAACGCCGAACGGGCCCTGCCCTGGGTCAAGAACTACGCGGGCCCAGAAAAGGCCCAGGTGGTGCTCTTCCGAGCCGTCGACACCGAGTACCTCGAGAAGGAGTTCATTCCCAGCGAGCTCCAGGATGCGAGGAACTACCTCCTCCGCATCGAGAAGGAGCTCAACTACGCGGGCATCCCCGCCAAGATGATCGTCCGCGAGGGTAAACCGGCCCCGGAGATCGTGAAGGCGGCCACCCAGGAGAACTGCGACCTGATCCTCATGACCACTCGGGGCGGCTCGAAGGTCCAGCGCTGGGTCATGGGCGGCGTCACCGAGCGGGTGCTCCGCTTGAGCCCGATCCCCGTCCTGCCCATCCGCAGCCAGACGGCCCTCCCCAAGCAGGGTCATGTGCGCCGCGTGATCGTGCCGGTCGACGGCTCCAAGCTCGCCGAGACCGCGGT
>CAZSCC010000238.1:0-2718 GCA_964604905.1 uncultured Planctomycetales bacterium | reverse complement strand
CCGCGTACCAGCGCATCGCGTGGCGCAGCCGCGGGTCGGGCTGCAGGATCGTTCTCCACAGGGCCTTCGGACGCAACTGCACGAGGGCCTCAATCAGCTTCACCCAGAGCAGGACCCGCCAGGGCGGCAGGTGCTGCGTCGACAACACCTGGTGCTTGTAGTCCCAGCGGCGGGCGTCCGTCTGGATCACCCGTCTTTCGGCCGCGACCCGGAAGTAGGGCGTCCACCGGTGCGGCGTCACGTAGAGCGCCTGGATCTGGTCGGGGTCGTAGGTGAGGAGCTGCCGGAGTCCCCGCCGGAAGTCGCGGTCATCGTCCTCTTCGAATCCCACCACCCAGGTGGCCATCGAGAGGATCCCGTTCCGGCGCAGGAGCCGGATCGCCTCCCGGTCCTTGGCGGTCGAGCCTCCCTTGCGGATGAGCTTCAGCGTGTCCTCGTCGGTGTTCTCCATCCCGAGGAGGAAGCGGACCCAGCCCGCCTTGCGGTAGAGCGGGAGGAGATCCGCGTCGCGGACGATGTCATCCGCCCGCGTCGATCCCACCAGGGTGAGCGGCACGTTCTCGGCGATCAGGGCCTCGAGGAACCGCCGCCAGGCCTCACGGTCGACGGTGGGGTTCTCGTCGGCGAAGTTGACGAGCTCGACGCCGTGGTCCCGGTGGAGGCGGGCGAGTTCGGCGGCGAACTGGACGGGATCGCGGTGGCGCCAGCGCGTCCAGAATCCCCGCTGGCCGCAGTAGGTGCAGGGGTGCGGGCAGCCCCGCGAGAACTGCACGACCACCGCGCGCATCCCGCCCCAGTAGCTGTAGCGGCGGAAGTCGATGAGTTCCCAGCCGACCCGATAGCGGTCGAGGTCGGCGATCACCCGGGCCGGCGGGGTCGCTTCGGGCGTGCCGCCGACGCGAAACGCGAGCCCCGGGACCGTGCGGAGATCGGCGCCGTCCCGGAGCGCGCGCAGGAGCCGGACGCCCGTCTCCTCGCCCTCTCCGCGCACGATCACGTCGATCTGCGGTTCGGCGTCCAGGACCTCGCGCCAGTGGTAGGTGGGGAAGACGCCGCCGTAGACGATCGTGGCGCGGGGCAGGGCGGCGCGCACGGCGCGGCTGATCTCCGCCACGACGGGGTGGCCCGAGGTGGAACCGGAGTGGCCGAACAGGACGAGGTCGGGCGCGTAGGCGGCGGCTTCGGCGGCGATCCTCTTCGTCGAGGTCCCACCGAACTGTCCGGGCCTCCACCGGGAGAGCAGCGTCTCGCGCCCGGCTTCCAGGTCGGCGTCCAGGAGCCGGACCTCGTGGCCGTCGTCGATCAGGGGGCCGCCCACCGCCAGCAGTCCAAGGGGCGGGAGATGGTCGTCGGGGATGCGGCTGCCGATCGACGGGTGCGGGACGTTGATGAGGAGGACTCTCATCTCACGGACCTGGGGAGGAAGAGACGGGAGAACGTCCGCGACCACACCGCCGCCAGCAGGATCGCCACGGGCGCCAGGATCCTCCACCCCCATCCGGGGTTGATTCGTGATTCCTGATTCCTGATTCTCTTCATCTTCTTCGCTTCACGATCTCTTCCAGCACCTGCACGTAATGTTCGAACGCCATCCTCCCCTTGCGGCTGATCTTCACGGTGGTCTGCGGCCTGCGGCCGACGAACTTCTTCTCGATCTCCACGTAGCCCGCCCTTTCGAGGATGCGGAGGTGGACCGAGAGGTTGCCGTCGGTCATGTCCAGGAGCGCCTTGAGCTCGGTGAACGTCAGGGCCGGCCGTGCGGCCAGCACCGACATGATCCCGAGCCGCGCGCGCTCGTGGATGACGGCGTTCAGGCGGCTGACCTGCGAGGCTTCCATGCGAGGAGGGCTCCCAAGAGGATGTGGCCGCCGCCGAACGACGCGAGCATCGCGCGGAGGCCGTATTCCTTCCACCACCACAGGGTCATCGCGCCGCCCAGGAGGAAGAGGACGCCGACCGCCTGGATCCTCCCCCCCGCGTAGAGGCCCAGCGCCATCAGCGACGAGCCGTAGGCGAGCATCCAGAAGGGGGGCAGGAGGTCGAGCTGGCCGGTCTGGAGGCCGTAGCCGGTGACCGCCGCGCCCACGAAGAAGGCGGGGAGCATGGCGACGACGACCTGCCGGGTGAGCGGGCCCCAGAGGGGGTCGCCGCGGCGGCGCGCGTCGGCCGCGGTGAAGGCCAGGCTCTGCCCGAGGGCGAGGACGAGCACCGAGCCCCAGATCAGGGCCAGCGGCCGGGCGCAGAACGGATGGTTGAAGTTCGCCTCAAGCCCCCTGCAGAGGAGGGCGCCCGCGGCGGCCAGCCCTCCGGCCACGAACGCCGCGCGCGACGAGAGGTGCGAGAACCGCCCCGCGCGCTCCATGAGGACGCGGATGCGCTCCAGGTTCCGCTCGGCCGAGTCGCGGTCGTCCATCCCCTCACTTACTTTGTTGTACAAAGTACTTTACCACAGAGAAGGCCGGTGTCAAGGGGGAAGCGGATCACTTGTCGCCGCGGGTCTGACGGTCCCAGCGCTTGCCGAGGTCCAGGAACTGGGTGGCGAGCGTGGGGGCGGCGTTGGCAGCCTTCATGAGGTCGGCCTGCGCCTTGTCGCGGTGCTCCTCTCCGAGCGCGAAATAGATCACGGCGCGGAGGAGATGGTGGCGGTAGGCGACCGAGGGGCGGGCCGCGCCCGGGTCGGGAGGAAGGGTCTCGATCGCGCGGTTCGCGTCGTCGAGC
>CAZSCC010000237.1:0-2963 GCA_964604905.1 uncultured Planctomycetales bacterium | reverse complement strand
GGCCGGGAAGTACGAGGTCCGCTTCGCCTATTCGCCGGGATCCAGCCGGGCGACGAACGTCCCCGTGACGATCCTGAGCGCCGAGGGCGAGAAGGAGGTCACGGTCAACGAGCAGGAGAATCCGCCGATCGAGGGGCGCTTCGTCTCGCTCGGCCAGTATCGGTTCGAGAACAACCAGGGCTACGTCATGGTCTCGAACGAGGGGACGAAGGGCCATGTCACCGCCGACGCGGTGGTCTTCCTGCCCGCGGAGCGGGCCGAACCGGGCAAGGCCCCCGCCGCCGCGGCCGGGGGGGGACTGAAGGATCTCGAGGCGGAGCTCAAGCGGCTCCAGGATTCAGGACCGAAACGCGACATGGTGATGGCGGTCCGGGAGGAGAAGGAGATCGGCGACCTCCGGATCCACATCCGCGGGAGCGTCCACACGCTGGGCGAGAAGGCCCCGAGGGGATTCCTCCAGGTGGCCAGCTCCGGCGTTGCCCCCTCGATGCCCGTCCGCGAGAGCGGCCGGCGCGAGCTGGCCGAATGGCTGGCCGCCCCGGAGAACCCGCTCACCGCGCGGGTCTTCGTCAACCGTGCGTGGCATTGGCTCTTCGGCGCCGGGCTCGTCCGGACGACGGACAACTTCGGGACGACCGGCGAGGCGCCCTCTCATCCCGAATTGCTCGACCACCTGGCGCTGCGGTTCGTGGAGGAGGGCGGGTCGGTCAAGAAGCTGGTCCGGCGGATCGTGCTCTCGGGGACCTACCGGAGATCCTCCGCCGGCTCGGCTCTCGAGAAGGATCCCGAGAACCGTCTGCTCTGGCGGGCGAACCGGCGGCGCCTGGACGCGGAGGCGATCCGCGACACGATCCTGGCGGTCGGCGGGAAGCTGCAGCTCGACCCCGCCGCCGGGCCGACCTGGCCGGCGTCGATCAGCTCCGACTACGCGTACAAGCACGGCGGGACCCGGCGGAGCGTCTACGTCCCCGTCTTCCGGAACGCGCTCCCCGAGCTCTTCGAGGTCTTCGACTTCGCCGACGCGAGCGTCTCCACCGGGCGCCGCGATTCGAGCACGGTCGCGCCGCAGGCGCTCTACCTGATGAACAACCCCTTCGTGCTGGAGCAGTCGAGGGGGGCGGCGGAGCGGCTGCTCTTGGAGAATCATCCGGACGACCGGTCCCGGATCGTCCGGGCGTACCGCCTGGCGTTGGGTCGCCCGCCGACGGAGCGGGAGATCGCCATCGCGACGGGCCATCCGTGGGCCTCGCTCTTCCACGCGCTCTTCGCCTCGATCGATTTCCGCTACGTGAATTGAGGGGACGCATGACGCTCTTCAGCCGTCGCCGGTTCCTCCAGGACAGCGCCTGCGGATTCGGCTCTCTGGCCCTCTCCGGGCTGGCCGCCGCGGCCCCTTCGGACCCGCTCGCTCCCAAGCGGCCCCATTTCGCGCCCCGGGTGAAGCGGGTGATCTTCCTCTTCATGCAGGGCGGCGTGAGCCACGTCGACTCGTACGACTACAAGCCGCGCCTCGACCGGGACGACGGCAAGATGTTCGGCTTCGACGACGCGCGGACGGTGGCCAACACCGGCCAGCGCGGTTCGTCGCAGCGCGTGATGAAGCCCCTCTGGCGGTTCGCGCAGCACGGCCAGAGCGGCCGCTGGGGCTCGGCGCTCTTCCCCGAGATCAACCGGCACGTGGACGACCTCTGCTTCATCCACTCGATGCACACGGATGGCGTGGCCCACGGGCCGGCGACGCTCTTCCTCCACTGCGGGTCGACGACCTTCGTGCGGCCGTCCATGGGCTCCTGGATGCTCTACGGACTCGGGACCGAGAACGCGAACCTGCCGGGCTTCGTCTCGATCGCCCCCTCCGCCGGGAACGGAGGGGCGCGGAACTACGGGAACTCCTTCCTCCCGGCGGTCTATCAGGGGACGGCGCTCGGCCGGGCGGGCGGCCCGATCGCGGAGGCGACGATCAAGAACCTGGGCGGCGGCCCGGCGAAGGACTTCGAGCTCCTCCGCGAATTGAACGCCGAGCAGTTGAAGGCGAACCCGGGCGACACCGAGCTCGAGGCCGTGGCGAACTCCTACGAACTCGCGTGGCGGATGCAGGGGAACGCCCCCGACGTGCTCGACCTCACGAAGGAATCGAAGGGCACGCAGCAGATGTACGGCATCGGGACGAAGGAGACGGAGTCGTTCGGCCGCCAGTGCCTGATGGCGCGACGCCTCTGCGAGTCGGGGGTCCGGTTCGTGCAGGTGACGTACGGGGACAATAGCGCGAACCCCGCGTGGGACCAGCACAGCAACCTCCCGAAACACGGCGATCACGCGCGCGCGGTGGATCGTCCGATCGCCGGGTTGCTGCAGGACCTGAAGCAGCGCGGCCTGCGGGAGGACACGCTCGTCTGGTGGGGCGGCGAGTTCGGCCGGACGCCGTATGCCGAGAAGAACGGCACGGGGCGCGACCACAACCCGGGCGGCTTCACCGTCTGGCTGGCGGGCGGCGGCGTGAAGTCCGGCTTCGCCCACGGGGCGACCGACGAGTTCGGCCACCAGGCGGTCGAGGGCCGCGTCCACATGCACGATCTGCACGCGACGATCCTGCACCTCATGGGCCTCGACCACGAGCGGCTGACCTACCAGTTCGCGGGCCGCCCGTTCCGCCTCACGGACGTCCACGGAAACGTGGTCCGGGAGATCCTCGCCTGAGGTAGACTGGAGTCGTGAAGTTCCATCCGGCCCTGGGGGCGATCCTCCTGGTTTCGGGCGCGGTTTCGTTCGGCGATCATTCGGGCGCCGTTCGGCGGAAGATCGATCTGTTCCCGCTGGTCGACCTCAAGCACGACCGGGTCCACGGGAGCTGGGAGCTCAAGGACGGCGCCCTCCGATGCACGCTGGAGGAGCCCGCCGCGCGCGTCATGATCCCGTATCTTCCGCCCGAGGAGTACGATCTCCTCGTGACGGCCGAGCGGACG
>CAZSCC010000236.1:0-1554 GCA_964604905.1 uncultured Planctomycetales bacterium | reverse complement strand
GGTGCTGAAGGCGTATTCGTCCGATTTCAGGTTGGCCAGCCGGGCGCCGCCGTGGGTGCGGCAAACCGTGCCCTGGCCATCCAAGACGGTGACATCCCGGCGAACCGTGGATACCGAGGCGCTCACCAACCCGGAAAGCTCCTCCAACGACGCGAATTCGACCTCTTGGAGGTGCTCCGTTATTCGCTTTCGGCGCTTTTCGGCTTGCATCAGGACGTAATGTGGTAGATTCTGATAATACTTGCAAGAAAATGTTTGACAAACTTTCAAATTCAATCAAAACTGCGCCCGCTTATGGTAAGCACGGCATCCATGCCCCATCGCGCGGTCGTCGAACATCTCGTTCGGCAGGCCGTGTATCAGCGCCTTGGCAAGCCCATGCCGCGGACGGCCACCGCCCCGAATCCGCTCGTTGTCAACGTGAGTGCCCGTCATTGCCACCTGACCCCGGAAGCGGTGGAGACGTTGTTCGGCCCAGGGCACACGCTCCAGGTCCACAAGTGGCTCTATCAGGAGGGCCAGTTCGCCGCGAAGGAAACGTTGACGCTCATCGGCCCGCGCAGCCGGGTGATTTCCAACCTTCGCATCCTGGGTCCGTGCCGGAATCTGAACCAGATCGAGCTGGCCTACACCGACGCCATCGCGCTCGGCTTTGACATTCCGTTGCGACCCTCCGGCAACATCAAGGACACGCCCGGCTGCATGTTGATGGGGCCGGCGGGTTTCTTCGAGATGCCGCAGGGCGTTATCCGCGCCGCGCGCCACGTCCACATGAGTCCGGTGGACGCGGGATTCTACGGCGTGAAGGCCGGCGCAATGATGGGGCTGAAGATCAGCGGCCCGTGCGGCCTCGTGCTGAATCAAATGCTCGTGCGCGTGGATCCGAGCTTCAAGCTCGAGGTGCACATTGACACCGATGAGGGCAACGCCTGCAACCTCCAGCCCGAGACCCTTTGTGAACTGACCAAATAACCTCAACCCTCAACACGCAACAGAACTATGAGCGAAGCAATCGGCATGATCGAAACCAAGGGCTACACCGCCAACGTCGAAGCCACCGACGCCATGGCCAAGGCCGCCAACGTCAGCATCTCGAAGACCATCCCCATCGGCGGCGGCCTCATCACCGTGATTTGTCGCGGCGATGTGGCGAGCGTCAAAGCCGCCGTGGACGCCGGCTCCAAAGCGGCCGGCAAAGTCGGCGAACTCGTGGCCGCCCACGTCCTCGCCCGTCCGCATGAAGACCTCGTCAAGGGCTTCCTCGGCGACCCGAACGCCACCGCCGCAAAGAAATAACCCCCTCAACTCTCAACTCAACACTCTCAACTATCCCCGATATTATGGCTCAACAAGCGATTGGAATGATTGAATGCAAGGGCCTGTGCGCGCTCTTCGAAGCGACTGATGCCGCGCTCAAGGCTGCCAACGTCACGTTCACCGGCTGGGAAAAAATCGGCAGCGGATATGTCACCGCTTTTTTCCGCGGCGACGTGGCCAGCGTGAAGGCCGCGACCGATGCGGGCGCCGCCGCCGCCGGCCAGGTCGGCCAGGTCA
>CAZSCC010000235.1:0-10868 GCA_964604905.1 uncultured Planctomycetales bacterium | reverse complement strand
CCCGCGGCCGCGAAGCGGCTCAACTCGGTCATCATCCTGTGGATGCGGGGCGGCCCCAGCCAGCACGAGACCTGGGATCCGAAGCCCAACGCCCCCGCCGAGGTGCGCGGCCCCTTCGGCACGACCCGCACGAAAGTGCCGGGCATCCACCTGAGCGGCCTCCTCCCGATGTCGGCGGCCGTCATGGACAAGTGGTCCATCATCCGCTCGCTCACCCACAACGACGCGGGCCATTCGGCCGCCGACCAGATCTGCTTCACCGGCTATCCGGCCGGATCGAGCCCCGACGTCAACGTCGCCCCGTCCTGCGGCTCGATCGTCGCCCGGCAGCTCCAGCACGAGAATCCGAGGCTCCCCGCCTACGTCATGATCCCCCGCCAGGTGCCGGGGACCGACGCCGCCTATCTCGGGGCCGCCTACCGGCCGTTCGAGACGCAGTCCGATCCCGCCGTGCCCGGACCTTTCGCCGTCCCGAACCTGCGCGCGCCCGAGGGGATCACCGTCCAGCGGCTCGGCGACCGCCGCGATCTGCTCAAGAACATCGACACGCTCCGCCGCGCCGCCGACGGCAGCGGCCAGATGGAGGCCATGGACGAGTTCCACCAGAAGGCGTGGGAGATCGTCACCGGCCCCGAGGCGCGCGAGGCCTTCGACCTCGACCGCGAGCCCGCGAAGGTCCGCGAGCGCTACGGCTTCACTCCGGAATTCAAAGCCCCCACGCCCGACCGTTGCGGCGTCCCGGCGTGGTCGCAGCGAATCCTCCTGGCGCGGCGCCTCGTCGAGGCGGGCGTGCGGCTCGTGACCGTCGACGTCCGCTGGTGGGACACTCACGTCGAGGGCGTCGAGACGATGCGGGACGGCTTCCTCCCCCGCTGGGACCGCGCCTACTCGGCGCTCATCGAGGACCTCGACCAGCGCGGCATGCTCGGGACGACGATGGTCCTCGCGTGGGGCGAGTTCGGCCGGTCGCCGAACCTGAACAACCGCGCGGGTCGCGACCACTGGCCCCACGTCTTCAGCGCGGCGATGGCCGGCGGCGGCATCCAGGGCGGCCGCGTGGTCGGCTCGAGCGACGACAAGGGTGGGTATCCGAAGGACAATCCGAAGGCCCCGCAGGACGTGCTGGCGACCGTGTACCGGCACCTCGGAGTGGACGTTCATAAGGAGTATCAGGACCATACGGGCCGGCCCCGGCCGGTCCTCCCGGGCGGGTCTCCGATCCAGGAATTGTTCTGATCGGCGACACACCCGAGCTCCCATGAGCTATGTATACTCAGTAGAGAGGCGAATGCTATGGAACGAGTGATGCGACTGGTCCTGGCGGCGCTGCTGATCTCGGCGGGTCCCGCGATCGCCATCGGCGGCGGGGCTCCCTCGGAGCTCTCCGTCCAGGCCTCCGGCACGGACGAGGCCGAGGCGGGAAAGCCCTCCAAGCTCGTCGGACCCGATGCCCGGATCCAGCTCGTCGTCACCGGGAAGGTCGTCAAGGGCCCGGTCGTCGACGTGACCGGCACGGCGAAATACACCGTGGCCCCCGAGGGGGTCGTGAAGGTCGACGGCCAGGGCCGCGTGACCCCGCTCAAGGACGGAGCCGCCACGGTGACCGCCACGGCCGGCGACACGAGGGCGGAGGTCAAGGTCGCGGTCGAGCGGTTCTCGAATCCCCAGCCCATCAACTTCCCCAACCAGGTCGTGCCGATCTTCACGAAGTTCGGCTGCAACTCGGGCGGCTGCCACGGGAAGAGCGGCGGGCAGAACGGATTCCGCCTCTCGCTCCTCGGCTTCGAGCCCACGGAGGACTACGAGTACCTGGTCAAGGAGTCGCTGGGCCGGCGGGTCTTCCCCGCCGCCCCGGAGCACAGCCTGCTCCTCATCAAGTCGACCGCCACGATCCCCCACGGCGGCGGCGAGAAGATCAGGAAGGACAGCGGCGACTACCGCCTGATGGTCCGCTGGATCAGCCAGGGCATGCCCTACGGCAAGCCCGAGGATCCGACCCTCTCCTCGATCAGCGTCTACCCGAGGAACCGCATCCTCGCGCCGGACGGGCGCCAGCAGCTCAAGATCTTCGCCCACTACTCGGACGGCACGGGCGAGGACGTGACCCACACCGCGCGGTACGAGCCCAACGACAAGTCGATGGCCGAGGTAGACGAGGCCGGCCGCATAAGGATGCTCGGTATGCCCGGCAGCGTGGCCATCATGATCCGCTACCAGGACCAGGTGGCGGTCTTCGAAGCGCTGGTGCCGCTGGGGGTCGAGGTGAAGAGCCTGCCTCCCGCCAAGAACTTCGTCGACGAGGTGATTTTCCGGCGCCTGACGCTGCTGGGCCTTCCCCCCTCCGAGGTCTCCGACGACGCGACGTTCCTGCGCCGGGTGACGCTCGACCTGACGGGCCGGCTCCCCGCGCCCGCGGCGGCGAAGAAGTTCCTGGCCGACGGCTCGGCCGACAAGCGCGACAAGGTCATCGACCAGCTGCTGGCCAGCGAGGCCTACGCGGACTACTTCGCCAACAAGTGGTCCTCGATCCTCCGCAACCGCCGCGACAAGGAGACCTACCAGAGCGGCAACTTCGCGTTCCACCAGTGGCTCCGCGCCTCGATCGCGCAGAACAAGCCGTACGACCTGATGGTCCGCGAGATCCTCACCGCCTCCGGCGAGATCAGCCGCAACCCGGCGGTGGCCTGGTACCGCCAGGTGACGAAGGACTTCGAGCAGACCGAGGACGTGGCCCAGCTCTTCCTGGGCGTCCGCATCCAGTGCGCCCACTGCCACCACCACCCTTATGAGAAGTGGAGCCGGCAGGACTACTACGGCCTGACGGCGTTCTTCTCCCGCGTGGGCCGGAAGGAAGGACTCGCGCCCGACGAGCAGCGCATCTTCCACAACCGCGGCATGGCCCAGGCCGTCAACCCGAAGACCAGCCAGCCCGTCAAGCCCACCGGCCTGGGCGACAAGGTGTCGGACCTCACGGCCGACGACGACCCCCGCCTGGCGCTCGCCGAGTGGATGAGCCGCAAGGACAACCCCTTCTTCGCCAAAGCCCTCGTCAACCGCTACTGGAAGCACTTCTTCAACCGCGGCATCGTGGACCCCGAGGACGACATGCGGGAGACCAACCCGCCGTCCAACCGGGAGCTCCTCGACGCGCTCGCGAAGAAGTTCCTCGACTCGAACTTCAACCTCAAGGAGCTGGCCCGGTCGATCGCCCGGTCGAACACCTACCAGCTCTCGTCGCTCCCGAACGCCCACAACGTCACCGACCGGCAGAGCTTCTCGCGCTACTACCCCAGGCGCCTGAGCGCGGAGGTCCTGCTCGACTCGATCGATCAGGCGAACGGGACGACGACCGCGTTCAACGGCCTCCCGGCCGGGATCCGGGCGACCCAGATCCCCGACCACGGCGGGGTGACCTCCTACTTCCTCACCGTCTTCGGCCGTCCTGCGGGCGCCAGCGCCTGCGAGTGCGAGCGGACCGGCGACGCCTCCCTCGCCCAAAGCCTGCACCTCCTGAACTCCGCCGACATCCACGGAAAAATGTCGAATGGTGTAGCGAAGGAGCTGGCGGCCGATATGAAGAAGGGGGACGAAGAGAAAATCGCGGAGCTCTATTACCGCTCCTTCGGCCGCGCCCCCCGCGCGGAGGAGCTGAAAGTAGCCATGGCCCACGTCGCAAAAGCGCAGTCCAAGGACAAGCAGGCGGCCTACGAGGACATCGTGTGGGCCCTGATCAACACGAAGGAATTCCTGTTCAACCACTAGACGGAAGGATTCAGGACATCGAAGGAGGGCGAGCCATGTTGACCATCACCGGCGACAGCTATTCCTGGTGCGACGGCGTTGCACGCCGCCACTTCCTGAAGGTGGGCGCCCTCGGGATGGGCGGACTCATGATGTCCGACCTCCTCCGTGCCGAGGCCCGGGAGGGAAAGTCCTCCAGCAAGGCCCTCATCAACATCCATCTGTCCGGCGGACCCAGCCACCAGGACATGTGGGACCTGAAGCCGCAGGCCCCCGCCGAGATCCGCGGCGAGTTCCGCCCCATCCCGACCAACGTGGCCGGAATGGAGATCTGCGAGCACATGCCCCGCCTGGCCAAGATGGCCGACCGCTTCGCCCTGATCCGGGGCATGGTGGGCTCGGTGGACGAGCACAGCTCCTCGACCGCGATGACCGGCTTCTCCGAGAGTTCGCTCAAGGCCGTCGGCGGGCGCCCGTCGATCGGCGCGGTGGTCTCCAAGCTCAGCCATGCGAACGGCTCGGCGAAGGATCAGTCGCTGCCCTACGTCTCCCTGATGGGTTCGGTCACGCCCGGCTACCTCGGACCCGTCCATTCGCCGTACGTCCCGGACGGCCAGGGCCGCGGCAACCTCACCCTCGGCAAGATCAACGCCGACCGGCTGAAGAGCCGCACCGAACTCCTCCACGAACTCGACACCCTCCGGCGCGACGCCGACCAGACCGGCAAGATGGGCGCCATGGACGAGTTCACCCAGCGCGCGGTCGACGTCATCACTTCGGGCAAGATGGGCGACGCGCTCGACCTCCAGAAGGAGAAGCCCGAGACGGTCAAGCGGTACACGGGTGGCAGCAACAACAACTACCTCAACGGCAACCGCAACTTCCTCATGGCGCGCCGGCTCGTCGAGGCGGGCGTGCGCTGCGTGGCGATGAGCTGGGGCGGCTGGGACACCCACGAGAACAACTTCAAGACCCTGAGCAACCAGCTCCCCGCGATGGACCAGGGCCTCAGCGCGCTGCTCGAAGACCTCCGCGACCGCGGCCTGGACAAGGACGTGACCGTGGTCGTGTGGGGCGAGTTCGGGCGCTCCCCGAAGATCACCAACAACGCCGGCCGCGACCACTGGCCGCGCGTCTCCGCCGCGTTCGTCGCGGGCGGAGGCCTCCGCATGGGCCAGGTCGTCGGCTCCTCTGACCGTCTTGCCGGGGACGCGGTCGTCCCGGTCCACATCCACCAGGTGCACGCGACCCTCTACCGGGCGCTGGGCATCGACGTGGAGACGACCCAGTTCACCGATCCGGCGGGCCGCCCGCAGTACCTGCTGGACAACCGCCAGCCGATCAAGGAACTGGTGTAAGAGATCGCCTGAAGTCAGCCGCCGAGGCGCCCGGGAGGGCCTCGGCGGCCGTGCCGGTTGCTTGAAAGGACGCCCATGAAGCGAATCATGCGGATGGTCTGTCTCGGGATACTGCTCGCCCTTCCGCCCCTCCTCGGGGCGCAACAGCAGGGCGCCGCGATGATCCCCCACCCGAAGCTCGGCTCGGTCCAACCGGCCGGCGGGAAGTCGGGCACCAGCGTGGACGTCAAGATCACCGGGTCGGATCTCGACCAGGTGAACCGCCTCCTCTTCTCCCACGCAGGCATCACCGCCCAGCCTGCGGCCGTTCCCGCGGACCGCATCTACCCTCAAGGCCGCACCGTGGCCAACGCGTTCAAGGTGTCCGTGGCGGCCGACGTGCCCCCCGGCATCTACGAGGTGCGCGCGGTCGGCTACTTCGGCCTCTCCAACGGCCGGCGGTTCGCGGTCGGAACGCGCGACGAGTCGCTCGAAAAGGAGCCAAACAACGTCTCCGATCAGGCCGCCGAGATGGCGCCGGAAACGCTCGTGAACGGCGCGTGCGACGCCCAGAACTACGACTACTACCGGATCCCGGCGAAGAAGGGACAGCGGTACATCATAGACTGCACCGCGCTCCGCATCGACTCGCGCGCGCAGGCGGTCCTCACCCTCCTGGACTCCTCGGGCGCCGAGCTCCAGTCGGCCCGCGCCACGAAGGACCGCGACCCCATGCTCGACTTCACGTCCACCGAGGACGGCCTCGTGACGCTCCGCGTGAACGACCTCACCTTCCGGGGCGGCGACGAGTATCCCTACCGGCTCCTCGTCACCACGGGTCCGTGGATCGACTACGTCGACCCGCCGTTCCTGAAGGCGGGCGCCGACAACGAGGTCACCCTCTACGGCCGCAACCTTCCCGGCGGGACCCCCGTCGAGGACGTGAAGCTCGACGGCCGCTCGATCGAGAAGCTCAAGGTCACGATCAAGGCCCCGGCCGACCCCGCGGCCGCGGCCGCGGCCACCGAGACGCTGCTCCGGCCGGCCGATGCTTCGGCCGACCTCATGACCTACCGCTTCGAGGGGCGCTCGAATCCGGTCCGCCTCATGATCATGGAGGACGCGCCGGTCCGTGAGATCGAGCCCAACAACAAGACCGAGCAGGGACAGACGGTCCTGCCCCCGGTCCAGATCGTCGGCCGCTTCCAGCAGGCGGGCGACCGCGACGGCTACGGGTTCGAGGCGAAGAAGGGCGACAAGCTCTGGATCGAAGTCTTCTGCGCGCGGCTCGGCCTTCCGGCCGACCCGAGCCTCGTGATCCAGCAGCTGACGGCGAACGACAAGGGCGAGGTCACGGCCAAGGACGTCATGGAGTCGGACGACCAGCCCTCGCCCATGCCGGTCATGGCCAACGCGATGGAGAAGCGCTACCGCGCGGGACCCGAGGACCCGGCGGTCCTCTTCACCGCCCCGGCCGACGGGAAATTCCGCGTCCTGGTGCGCGACCTTTACGCGAGCGCCCAGGGCGACCCGCGCTTCTACTACCGGCTCGAGATTCGTGTGCCGAAGCCCGACTTCCGCGTGATGGCCTTCTCCATGGAGGCCTTCCCCGCCGACGCCAAGATCAACCTCAGCAACTGCACCCTCCGGCGCGGCGGCTCGGAACGCCTTCGCATCGTCGCGTATCGCCGCGAAGGGTACGATGGATCGATCCGGATCGAGCCCGAGGGCCTGCCGCCCGGCGTGACGGCGCGGCCCGCCATCATTCCCGCCGAGGGGACCTCGGCCGACCTCATCCTCCGGGCCGCGACCGATGCCCCCGCGTTCGCAGGCCAGGTCCGGCTGACGGCTAAGGGGACGGTCGACGGAAAGCCGGTCGTGCGGCCCGTGCGCGGTACGGAGGTGCTCTACGCGATCGCCGACATGCAGAAGGACCCGTTCGTCACGCGCGTGACGGACGGGATCGCGCTCGCCGTGGACGAGCGCTTCACCTCGCCGGTCTCCGCACAGGTCACGGTCGAGGGACCGATCCGGATGGTCCGGGGCGGCAAGCTCAAAATCCCCGTCAAGCTCGTCAAGAATGCCGACGCGAAGGACCTCGACAAGGCGAAGTTCAAGATCGTCGCGGCCGGCCTGCCCGGGAAGCAGAACGAGAAGCCCTTCGTCGCAAAGGAGATCACCCTCGACCTCGCGAAGCCCGAAGGCGAGATCGAGATCGACGTGACGGACAAGGCGCCCCTCGGAAGCTTCTCGGTCTACGTCACGAGCGACCTCGAGGTCGCGTGGATCCGCACGCCCGACCGGCTGAAGAAGGCCCAGGAGGAGCAGAAGCGGATCGACACGATGGCCGCCGAAGTCGCGACGGAGGCGAAGGCCTCGGCCGAGGCGCTCAAGAAGGCCGACGCCGAGCTTGCGACGGCCACCCAGGAGGTGGCCAAGGCGAAGTCGTCGGGCGCGCAGGAGGCCGTCCTCAAGACCGCCGAGGACCGCCACAAGGCGGCCGAGGAGTCGAAGGCGAAGGCGGCCGAAGCGGACAGGAAGGCCCAGGAGGCCGCCAAGTCGATCGACGCCGCCAAGAAGGACCTGCCAAACGAGATCAAGGCGGCCACCGAGGCGGTGAAGGAGAAGAAGATCAAGACGTGGGTCGCGTCGCTCCCCGTCGTCATCGAGATCGTGGCCTCACCCGTCGGGCTCAAGATCGACCCAGCGACCGTGACCGTCAAGGCCGGCGAGACGGCCGAGGTGACGGTGGACGTGACGCGCGTGTTCGGCTTCGCGGCCGACGTGAAGCTCGACCTCGTTGCGGGCGGTGCGGCGGTCAAATTGGCGCAACCGGTGGCGGCCGCGGCCGCCCAGGGTCAGGCGAAGCTCTCGATCGTGGCCGACAAGGCGGCGAAGGCGGGTTCGTTCACGGCGACGGTCCGCGGCACGCTCACGTTCAACGGGAAGCCCGTGACGGTGGACGTTGCCCTCCCGCTCACGATCGACGCAGCCGCGCAACCGTGACGGGATCGCAGCGGAGGCTTCTGGGGTCGGCCCTGTTCGCCTTGGCTGCGGCCGTCCCGCTGCTCGCCCTCCTCTTTCCAGTCAGGAATCCGCTGGGACCGGGCTGGATCGGGCACAGCTACCTGCGGTTCGACTTCGTGGCGTTCGTTCCAGCGTGGAGGGTGGCGGGACGGGATCCGCACTTCTTCTTCCTCGGGTCTGAATTGGCCCTGGCCATGCTGGTCGGCCTCGGGGTCTGGATCAGCAGCTCGACCCGCCGCTGGGATGACCCGAAGGGTCGGGGAACTCACTAGCCCATGATGCGCCTCGCACCCCTACTCCTGCTCGTCCTGGCTCGCGCCCAGGAGGTGAAGCTCTCCCCCGGCGCCGATCTCGCCCAGGCGATCGCCCAGGCCGCCCGTGGGGCGACCCTCACGCTCTCGAGCGGCCGGTACCCCTCGGGCCAGCTCTCGTTCGGCCCCTCCATGGCCGGGATCACGATCCGCTCGAAGCCGGGAGAACGCGCGGTGATCGACTTCGAGGGCAAGGGCGGCTTCTACCTGAAGGCGGACGGGATCGTCCTCCGGGACCTCGACATCCTCAACGCCCAGAACTTCGCCGTCGACATCGACGCGTCCGACTGCAGCGTCGAGGGCTGCAAGATCCTGGGCAGCGGCGGCGACGCGATCAAGCTTTCTCCCGGCAACTGGCAGCAGTCGAAGTACAACCGCGGGGCGAAGATCCTGCGCTGCGAGATCGGCCAGAACAAGGGCTTCGAGGGGATCGACTGCGTCGGGCACGACGACGTGAAGATCATCGACTGCTATTTCCACGACACGCCCGGCTGGGGCGTCTACCTGAAGGGCGGCGCCTCGCGGGGACTGATCGAGGGCTGCGTCTTCGTCCGCACCGGGACCCTCCCGAACAATCCCGCGGGCGGAGTGTGCCTCGGCGAGCACACCGGCCCCGACGAGGTGATGACGAACAAGCACAAGCAGCCGTGGGAGAGCGTGGATTGCGTCGTGCGGAACTGCCTGTTCCTCGACATCCCGAGCGCCGCGATGGCCGCGTGGTGCGCGAAGAACGCGAAGTTCCTGAACAACACCGTCGTGAACGCCGCCGTGCTCGACCGCGCGGCCGTGATCCTGCTCTCGAACCATGGGCTCCCCTCGACGGACGTCACGTTCGTCAACAACATCGTGGTCGGCTCGAAGGAAGGCAACCGCCCGCTCGTCTGGATCTACGACAAGGGGGCCGCGGGGAAGCTCGTCTTCGAGAACAACTGCTGGTCAGGAGGGAACGGGAAGTTCTGGAACCAGGCGGCGGGGGCAGGCCCGGTCGACTTCGCGGCGTGGCAGGCGACCGGCTTCGACAAAAACAGCCTGTTCGGCGACCCCGGGCTGGACGCCGAGGCCCACCTAGCCCCCGGGAGCGCCTGCATCGACCGCGGCCAGACGGTCGACGGATTCGCGACCGACTTCGACGGCGGCGCGCGTAAAGGAAAGTGGGACATCGGGGCCGACGAGTCGGGGTCGGGAACGCCGCGCCCCCCTGCCTGGGAGAAAGAAACCATGAAGCAGACCCTCGCCGCCGCCGTCGCCCTTCTCGCCCTCGCCGCCGCGCAGGAGGAGGGGTGGACGCCGCTCTTCGACGGCAAGTCGCTCGACGGATGGGAGCAGAAGAACGGCACGGCCACCTATCGTGTCGAAGAGGGCTGCGTCGTCGGAAAAACCATGGAGGGCAGCCCCAACTCGTTCCTCTGCACGAAGAAGGAGTACGGCGACTTCGAGCTCAAGTTCGAGGTCAAGGTGGCGGACGAGCTGAATTCGGGCGTCCAGATCCGTTCGGCGAGCAAGCCGGACGTCGACAAGGGCCGCGTCCACGGCCCGCAGGTGGAGATCGCGATCAACGGCACGGCGGGCTTCGTCTATGCCGAAGGGCTCAAGTTCGGCTGGCTCAGCGAGGACCGGACCGATCCCAAGGCCCAGGCGGCGTTCAAGAAGGGCGAGTGGAACAAGTACGTCGTCCGCGCCGAAGGCAAGTCCATCAAGACCTGGGTGAACGAGGTCCCCGTGGCCAACCTCGTCGACGAGAAGACCGGCATGATGTCGGGTTTCATCGGCCTCCAGGTCCACGGCATCAAGAAGGAGACCGGCCCCTTCGAGGTCCGCTGGAGGAACATCTCGGTCCGCGAACTCAAGAAATGACGGGGCCCATCACGGGTCTCCCTCCCCACCGGAAGGGCCGCGGGAATCTCAGTCTCCCACGCGGGACTCCGGCAGATCATCCTCCGGGAGGGTAGGGGGCGGCCCGGCGAGGTCATAGAGTCCCGCCACGTCCACCGCCCAGAAATCCTCCACACGGGAGGTCGCGCAGCGGTCTCAGCCGCGGAAGTCCCCTTCGGCGGTGGCGATCTCTGAAAGCGGCGGCGGAACCTCCGCGGCCCAAAAATCGTTCACCCGTCAGCCGTCCCGATCGTTCGCGCGGAAGTCCTCCGGCGCGATCGGTCCACGGGCGTCTTCCGAGGAGGGACGGACGCCCATCCAAGCGCCCGCCGCCAGGAGCAGGGCGCCGACTTTCCGCATACCGTACTATACTACTAAAGGCTTATCCCCTTGAGTCAAGTTACCGCCACCGGTAGTATGGTGGCGTGAACGAAGCGGACTACCCGCGTACCCTGGATGAGTTCGATCGTCGTTTTTCCACCGAGGAAGCCTGTCGTCGTTACCTCGCGAGGCTTCGCTGGCCGGAGGGGTTCCGATGTCCGCGGTGTGCCTCTCCCAAGGCTTGGCTGACGGATCAGGC
>CAZSCC010000234.1:0-10012 GCA_964604905.1 uncultured Planctomycetales bacterium | reverse complement strand
TCTCCGAGGAGCACACCAAGGACAAGGAATTCATCGACCTTTTCGTCCACGAGGCTCGCGCCGCGGCAAAGCTGAACCACCCGAACATCGTGCAGGTGTACGACGTGAAACGCCACGGCGACCTCTACTACTTCTCGATGGAGTATGTCTCGGGCGGGAGCGTGCAGGACATCCTCAACAAGCAGCGGAAGACGCCCGTCGAGCAGACGGTGCAGATGGTACTGGACGCCGCCCGCGGGCTCGACTACGCCCACAAGAAAGGGATCATCCACCGGGACGTGAAGCCCGACAACCTGATGATCTCCGAGACGGGATCGATCAAGATCGGGGACATGGGCCTCGCGCGGGGCCTCAACGAGAAGGTCGGACCCGAGGAAGAGACGTCGGTCATCGGAACGCCCCACTACATCGCCCCCGAGCAGGTCCTGGGCCGCCCGGCGGATTTCCGCTGCGACATCTACTCCCTGGGATCGACGATGTACCGGATGCTGGCGGGGATCACGCCTTTCAACGCCCCCAGCGTGCGCGATCTCGTGAACAAAAAGGTCCGAGAGGACGCCTCGCTGGTCACCGAGCAGACGCCGGAGGTTCCCAAGGCGCTGGCCGAGATCGTTGCGCGGATGATGGCGCGCGACCCCGACCGCCGATACCAGACGATGGGCGACGTGATCGTGGGACTGGAGCGCTTCCAGCGCGGCCAGGTCGGGACGGGCGAGATCAAGCGGGAGCATTCGACCGCGATCCAGACGATCGTCGCCAACAAGAAGCTCCTCGCGGGCACGGTCGCCGCCGTGCTGCTCTTCCTGATCGGCGGCGCGTGGGCGATCTCGGCGCTCTTTCGGGAAAACGGCTCGACGGGGGTCCCCAAGGAGACCGGGCCCAACCTCGAGCTCGCGGACCAGAAGCTCGACCTCGCCCGGTTGGGGGACCGCTCGCTCAAGGACCGCAGCGACGTCAGGGCGCTGGAGAAGGTGATCGAGGAGTACGAGGCGGTCGTCGCGAAATTCCCGGGCACCGAGGTGGCCGCCCAGGCGGCGGCGGAGCGGGAAGAGCGGAAGAAGGAATTGCGCCAGGCCCGCGCGGTGCGGAAGCTGAGGCTGGCGGAGGCCGAGGAGAAGAAGGCGTACCAGAAGCTCGCGCAGTCCTTTCAGCCCCGGAAGCCCGACTTTTCCCCAGCGGACGAGGCCGTGGAAGTCTACGAGAAGCTGGCCAATGACGAGGAAAGCCGGGACACCCAGGCAGCGCAGCAGGCCTCGGCGAGGGCGGGGCACATCCGCCGCTGGCGCACGCTTCTCGACCAGCTGCGCGGCGATTTCGACCGCGTAGGCGCGAAGGCCCAGGCGGCCCGCGACCAGAAGAAGTACCGCGAGGCGAATGGCCTCTTGGCGGCCTTCCGGGAGCAGGCGATGAAGGCGGAGCCGGAGTGCGAGTTCGCGCGCGACCGCTGGCACGACCTGTTCTACGACGACGCGGCGGCGCAGGAGATCCAGGCGGTGGGGAGCGACGCCCGGGCGGCCTGGTCGCGCCTGGAGCAGGACGCGCGGGCGGCCGTTCGCGACCGGAACTATGAGAGCGCCCTCAAGCTGCTGGACGGCGTGATTCAGGACTCGGTCGACGAGGTCGTCCAGCTCGTGCGACCGCTCAAGGAGGCATGGCAGAACGAGTGGGACGCCCTGGTCCGGAAGGACCGCGAGGTGCTGGAGGCGGCCGCGGCGGCCGAACTCGCACGGGCCCGGGCGGCGTTCGCGGACGAGTCTGCCGGGGCGCACGCGCTCTTCGTCAAGCAGTTCGACTTCAAGGCGGCGCTGCTCCGGATCAAGGTCCTTCGCGACACGAACAAGGCGGAGGAACTCAAGCCGCACCTCGACCGCCGGGTGGCCGAGCTGGAGCGGACCGTGCACTTCAAGGAGAACCTGATCAACGTCATCCGCGCCCGGGACGCGAGCGGGGGGAGTCCCTTCCGCTTCAAGCGCGAGTACGTCTCGGAGACGACGCTTGAGGGGACGATCGAAGACGCGGACGACAAGTCGTTGAAGATCACGTTGAAGAACGGCGAGGGCACGTTCCAGAAGAACTGGTCGCAGTTCGACGGGGCGGCGTTCGTGACGTTCGTCCGGAAGCAGTGGAAGTACAGCCCCCAGCAGAACAGCGACCCGAACGACCGCTGCGACCTGGCGGCCGTCTGCATGGAGTTCGGGCTCTACGAAGAGGCGATGACGGAGATCCGGGAGGTGATGGAGGCGATGAAGAATCCCGCCTACCCGGTGACCGATTCGGTCCGTAAGTTCTGCGAGGACTACATCGCGCGGTTGCCGAAGGGCGAGTCGGCCGAGTTCAGCGAGGTCGAGGCGCAGAAGCGGCTCGACCGGATGGATGCGTTCATGAAGAATGCCGCCTACGCGGAGGCGCGCAACGAGATCGATCTTCTTCGGGGGCGGACCTACGGCCGGACCCAGGCGGTGCGGAAGGCGAATCCGCGGATCGAAGAGCACCTGCTGGAGATCATGAAGAAGGGCGGCGAGCAGCTCAACAAGGCGCGCCGCGAGGAGAAGCTGCAGAAGCTGCTCGACCGCGTGACGGAAGAACAGCTCGCGGTGCGGAAAGGGCAGCAGGACATCGTCACGCGACTCAACCGCGTGGACGACCCGTTCCAGCGGAACGTCCACCTGGGGACGCTGTACGGGGCCTCGGGGGATCTGCGGGGATCGACCGAGCGGTATGCCGAGGCGAAGCGGGTGGCAGAAGGCATGCTGATGCGCAAGGAGGTCGGCCGGGAGTTCTGGCCGACCCTGGGGCTGGTGTACGCGGAGCTCTTCCGGAACGCGATCGTGGCGAAGGACCGGGCGCGAGCGCAGGCCCTGAAGAACGAGGCCTCGTCGCGATTCGTGGATGCCGACACCAAGACGGAAGAGAAATGGTGGTCGGACCTGCGAGGGGTGCTCGAGGCGTGGAGCGAAAACGTCTACCCGCAGGAGGAGAAACGGATCACGCGGCTCCGGGACGACGTGCGGGCGAGCGCGGACGACCCGCAGAAAGTCTGGACGCTGGCGGTCTCCCTGATGGATTCCCTGGGCAACCTGTTCGAGGCGCGGGGTTATTTCGCCTACCTGCGGGAGACCCACCCGGAGTTCTCGCAGGTGCAGAACGGGAACTGCATCTACCGGATCGCGGAGATCCATTTCGCGGCGCGGGAGATTCCCCAGGCGATCAAGCGGTACGCCGAGCTGATCGAGCAGGACAGGGAGCACCCGAAGGTCGCGGACACGGGGTCGTCGAGCGGGGTCAATCGCCGCCTGGACGACTGCTACAAGCTGCTGAATCGGATGGGATACGCCCGCGAAAAGGGCGGCAAGTAGGACCCACCCCCTCCCATGAGGCTTCAGATCAAGGTCGTTCCCAAGGCTTCGAGAGATCGGGTTGTCGGCTGGGTGGGGGACCGGCTAAAGGTGGCGGTCACCGCTGCGCCTGAGCGGGGCAAAGCCAACGAGGCGGTGATCGAGGTGCTCGCGGCGGCACTCGCGCTCCCCAGCAGGAGCCTGCGCATCGTGGCCGGCGACACCTCTCCCCTCAAGACGCTCGAAATCGAGACGACCGACCCCTCCCTCCTCCTCTCCAAGCTCCCCAAGTGTTCATCTGGACATCGGGTGCCCAGATGAACAGTTAGAAGCCGGAGAGGGAGCGGAGCTGGTCAAAGGTGTAGATGCCCGAGCTGTGGCCGTCGCTCCACCGGAAATTGAGGGCGTAGCGGCCGACCGGGTTGATCTCCTGAGGCCAGACGTCCTTGGAGATGGTCGCGGGGTCCAGGCGCCGCGCTCCCGACAGCTCATCCACGCACTGGGCGCAGGGGCAATTGATCCGGAGATCGAAGGTCTTCAGCGCGCTCTGCTTCTGGTCGTTCCAGTGGATAAGCAGCTCCTGCCGGCTCTTGAGCTCGATCTTGTGGGGGATGGGACGCTTGTCCGTGCCGCCGCCCGAGGCCAGGATGCTGACCTGGGCCGCCAGGTTCTGGGCGACTTTCATGAACGCCTTGGCGGAGGAGGAATCGGGGGCCGCGATCACGATCGGCGTGCCCGCATCGGAGCACTTGCGGACGTCGATCGACAGGGGGATGTCGCCGAGGAAGGGGAGGCCGCGTTCCATGGCATACCGGCGGGCGCCGCCCTCGCCGAAGATGTCCTCCCGCTGGCCGCAATGGCTGCAGACATAGCCGCTCATGTTCTCGATGAAGCCCAGGACGGGGGTCTTGAGCTTGTCGAACATCAGGACCGCCTTCTCGGCGATGCGGAGCGCCACGTCCTGGGGAGTCGAAACGACCGCGGCCCCCGTCAGCGGGATCATCTGGCAGAGGCTGAGGTGGACGTCCCCGGTTCCGGGGGGGAGGTCCACGATCAGGTAATCGAGCTCGCCCCAATCGATCTGGCCGAGAAAGAATTCGAGCGCCTTGTGGAGCATCGGCCCGCGGAGGATCTGGACGTCCCCGGGCTTGACGAAGAAGCCCATGGAAGTGATCTTGACCCCATGGTGGACCGGCGGGACCTTGGTTCCGCCCCCCTCGGGGGTCGCGGCTCCCATGATCCCGGGAATGCTGGGTCCGTAGATGTCGGCATCCAACAGGCCGACCTTGGCTCCCATGCCCGCCAGGGCGACCGCCAGATTGGCGCTGACCGTCGATTTCCCGACGCCCCCCTTGCCGCTGGCGACCGGGATGATGTTCTTCACCCGCGGAAGGAGCTTGTCCTTGACCTCGGAAGGCAGCTGTCGGACCTGGGAGGTCATCTTGATGTCGACCTGCTTCACTCCCGGAATGGACATCACCTGACGGTGGGCCTGGTTCTTGAGCTGTTCCTTGACCGGACAGGCGGGAGTGGTCAGTTCGATGGCGAAGGAGACGACCCCATCGCATTGCTTGAGGTCCTTGATGAACCCCAGGGACACGATATCCCGGTTGAGGTCGGGATCCATGACGTTCCGAAGGGCGTCGAGAATCTTGTCCTGCATCGAGCGCCTACGTTAGCAGAAGAGACAACGACCGTCAACCAAGTCTCCTCCAGGAACGCGCTCCCAATGGGGAAAAATCCGCAGAATGGATCGAATATGTTGGTGCCTAGAAGGTTACGATCCTCCGGAGGGGGTGGAACAACCCAGGGGAGACGGTCAAGCCTTTTCGTGGGTGGCACACGATTTGCACGCACAAAGATGGGGATTTGTCGTATAAAAGCTGTGGAGTGCATGAGCGGAATAACCCCTTGGGCTCGAGCGTTTTTTAGTTGACAGTGCACAGGCCCGGGAGTATACTCCGCGTAGAAGGTAGTGCCTTTAAAGACGTATCTTACGGAGAGAGAAGAAGTTAGGAAAGCGGGAAAGTAGTAAGTTAGAGAGTGAGGGAACGCGAACCTGTGGTTTCCCCCTCTCGCTGAAACAGAAAGATTTTGTTCTTTAGGTGTCCCGGTTGTACGAGGGCCTAGTCCTTTTGGATGTGGTTCTCGATGGGATGTCTGAATTCGGGGCTGCCCAGCTGGGGTGGGACCCAAGCTTCGGGCGCGCGGAGGCCAAACTAGGATAGAGTGCCAAGCACGTATGTTTGGCCTCGCAAGCCCAAAATCTGTTTCCCCCTCTCTCCAGGGCCAGGCCGCCTTTGAAAGGTGAAAGCCTCGAAGCGGTGGCCTGGCTCCTTTTATTTTAAATCGCCTCCAGCTATACTCCACAGTATGGGACCCCGAATCTACACCGCCCGGGAGGCCAACGCCCTCGTGCCCCAGTTGAACCGGATCTTCGACGATCTGGAACGGGTCCGAGGCCGCCTCAAGCAGATCAAGGGAAAGATGGACGTGTTGGAGATGATCTGGGGGGAAGAGATCCAGGCGGAGACCTGCCCCGATCATCGCGAGCATTCCCACTACATCGAGGAGGTCGAGGAGGCCAAAAAGAGCTTCGATGCCACCGCCCGGAAGATTCAGGACCTGGAGGGGGTCGTCAAGAGCATCGAGTCGGGCCTGGTAGACTTCTACGGCGTCATCGAAAGCCGTCTCATCTTCCTTTGCTGGAAGCGGGGCGAAACGACCATCGAGTACTACCACCACCTCGAGGAGGGATTCCAGGGCCGGCAGGCCATCCCCTCTGAAGAGCTGGCCCGGTAATGCCCTTCGAGGAGTACAACAAGACGGTCCTGGACCATTTCCTGAACCCCAGGAACACCGGGGAGCTTTCCGACCCCACCCACACCGCCCTGGTGCGGAATCCCGCCTGCGGGGACATGGTCAAACTGACCGTCCACGTGAAGGACGGCGTGATCTCCGAGGCGCGCGCCAAGACGTTCGGATGCGCCGCCGCCATCGCCTCCACTTCGGCCCTCACCGAGATGCTGATGGGGAAGTCCGTGGCCGACGCCCGCCTCCTGAAGAACACCGACGTGGTCGCCTTCCTGGGAGGCCTGCCCGAGTACAAGATCGTCTGCTCCGTGGTTGCCGAGGACGCGGTCAAGGAGGCCTTCAAGTGATCCGGGCCGCATACTTTTCCGCGCTCGCCCTCTGGGTGGGAGGCCTCGCCACGATCTCGTTCGTCGTGGCGCCAACCGCCTTCCAGCAGGATAGGCCCGCGGCGGGAAGGATCGTGGGTGCCACGCTCCGAAGGTTCGGAACGGTCGAGATCGCCTGCGGGCTGGTCGCGCTCGGGGCCGCCCTGGCGATGCGCCGGGGGGGGCGGTGGGAGAGGGTCCTTCGACCTGCCACGGGAGTCCTCATGCTGGCCCTGACGCTGAGCTATGTGGCCTGGGTCTACCCCGAGGCCGCGGTCGCGCGCGACCTCCCGGACCGGTTTGCGCTCCTCCATCGCCTTTCCGTGATCCTGGTGGCGTCGAATATCCTGCTCGGGGCCGCCCAGATCCTCGTCTCCGCCGCCCGACTCAAGCAGCCCGATGGGACATGACCCGCGGTTCCTTGAAGGCCTGGACCACTTCAACCGCCAGGACTTCTACTCCGCCCACGACCCTTGGGAGTCGCTGTGGCTCGAACGGTTCGGCGAGGAGAAGGACTTCCTCCAGGGCCTGATCCTCTGCGCCGTCGCGCTCCACCATTACGGGCGGAAGAACCACAGCGGGGCGCGCTCGCGGTTCCGCCTGGCGATGAACAAGCTGGAGAAGTACCCGGGATCCTTCTGGGGCCTCGACCTGAAGAACTTCCTCCGGCGCATGAACGGCACGATGCACCGGCTGCTGGCCGAGAAGGATCCTCCTCCCCTCGACCTCAAGACCGTTCCGACCCTCAAACTCAAGTCGTGAACCGGCCGTATCCTTGTCGATAGTGTAATTGACCCTTGACCGGCCGAGTGTTAGAGTCAATTCACCGTCCGGAGGCGAGGGGGCCGTCGGGGTCTTCTGGAACGGGGTAGGGTACATGCGCGTCCTCGTCCTCCTCGCGCTCCTTCTGTCGCCCTTCGAATCGGGCCTCCCCGCCCTCGCCCAGGACAAGCCCCAGCCGAAGCTTATCGCCTACCGAGGCGCGAAGGTCTATACGGGCGCCGGCGCCCCGCTCGAACAGGCGACGATCCTTCTCGAAGGCCCCCGGATTCACTCCGTCGGGAAGGACGTCCCGATCCCTCCCGAAGCGACCGTCATCGACGCCTCCGGGAAGGTGATCGTCCCGGGCCTGATCGATGCCGCCTCCCGCCTGTTCCTCGACCTCAGCGACCGGGGACCCGGATCCGCTGAGCAGAGCGTCCTTGACGCGATCGACCGTTATGCCGACCTCTACAAGGAAGCCCTCGCCCAGGGGGTGACCACGGTCTACGTGGGGCCTTCCAGCATAGGCCCGGTCAACGGCCTCGGCGCCGTCCTCCACCTCGACCGGGCGCGGAGCGTGATCGCGAAGGAGGCGGCGCTCAAGCTCTCGCTGGGGCTCGCTCCGGGGGACTCTTCGACCCTCGCCCAGCGCTACGAGAGCTTTTCCCAGTTGAGACAGGCCTTCGAAGGGGCCCGTCAGTACGCCGAGACGTGGGCCAAGTACCGCAAGGACCTGGCCGCATGGGACCCGAAGAAGGAGCCGGACAAGAAGCCGGCCAAGCCCAGGCTTGACCCCAGGAACGAGGTCCTCGCCCGCGCCCTCGACCCGAAGCAGCCCCTCCTCGTCCGGCTGGAGGTCCACACGGCGGACGCGATCGGCCTCGCCCTGCGCCTGGTCGAAGAGTTCAAGCTGCGCGCCGTCCTCGAGGGCGCCACCGAGGGATATTTCTCCCCCGAAGCGATCAAGAAGGCCGGCGTCTCCGTAATCGCGGGGCCCGTGATCCGGACGGCGCCGCCGTCCGTGGACTTCCTGAACCACTCGGTGGGAAACGCCGCCGCCCTCGTTCGGGCCGGAGTGCCCGTTGCGATCGGATCCTTCGGCGACGAGCCGGGGGGCGCCACCCGGTTCCTGGCCGAGTCGGCCGCGCTGGCCGCATCCCGCGGCCTCACCCGCGAGCAGGCGCTGGCCGCGATCACGAGCGAAGCGGCCAGGGTGCTCGGGATCGAGAAGACGCACGGGTCGATCGAGAAGGGGAAGAGCGCCGATTTCGTCGTGCTGTCCGGCGATCCGTTCGAGGCCGCCACCCACGTCGAGAAGACACTCCTCGGCGGAGAGGTCGTCTTCCAGAGGAAGGGAGAGTAGGGTGAGCCTCCTCCTCGCCGTCATGCTCCTGCTGCAGGACAAGCCCGAGACGATCGTCCTCAAGGGGGCGAAGGTCGTGACCCTGGCCGGTGCGGAGATCGAGAACGGCACGATCGTCATCGAAGGGGGGAAGATCCGGCGCGTCGGGGCCGAGGTCGAGGTTCCGGCCGGAGCCAAGGTGATCGAGCTCTCCAAGTCGTTCCAGGTCCTTCCCGGATTCGTCGACCTCCATTCGCATCTGGGGAGCGCCTTCGAAATCGAAGAGGCGACCGAAGCGGTGACGCGGGAGGTGAAGGCGGTGGAAGCGTTCACGAGCCGGCACCGAGACGTCCGGGCGGCCCTCGGGTCGGGCGTCACGACGGTGGCGCTGGCTCCCGGGAACGGGAACGTCGTGGGCGGGCGCGTGGGCGTCGTGAAGCTCAACGGGGCCCGCTACGACAAGGCCCTGCTGGCGGACTTCGTTGGGAATAAGGCCTCCCTGGGCAGCGAGGCGCTCCGCCGCGACCGCGAGCCCACCTCTCACGCGGGCGCCCTCCGCCTCCTCCGCGACCTGCTGAAGGACCCCGGCTCGGACCTGGCCAGGCTCCCGCTCCTCGTCCATGCGGCCACCCCGGGGGAGATCCAAAGCGCGTTCGAGCTGACCCATCCGTTCATGATCCTCCTCCATGCCCGCGAGGCGGCCAAGGTCTCCTGGACGGACCGGAGGGGAATGACGGTGGCGTTCGGCCCGCTGGGGCCGGGCGATTCCCGGGAAATCCTCGAGACGCCGGCGATGCTCGCCCGGAACGGGATCAGGCTGGCCTTCGTCAGCGATGCGCCCGTGACCCCTGAGGAGCAGCTCCGGGTCACGGCCGCCTTCGCGGTGAAATACGGCCTCGAGCGCTCCGAGGCGCTCCGGGCCCTCACGGTGGTTCCTTCCGAAGCGCTCGGCCTTTCGAAGCGGCTGGGCACGATCGAGGAGGGGAAGGATGCGGACCTGGTGGTCTGGTCCGGGGATCCGCTGTCGCTCTCGAGCGCGGTCGACCTCGTGATCGTGGACGGAGCCGTCACCTTCCGGAGGCAGGAGAAGCCGTGATCGCGCTCGCGGCCGCCCTGTCCTGCCTCTTCGCCCAGGGGGAGGAGACGATCGTCCTCAAAGGCGCGCGCATCCTCACGGGGACCGGCGAGGAGATCCCCGACGGCGTGATCGTCCTGGTCGGCGGGAAGATCAAGCTCATCGGGCGCGACGTGCCCGTCCCCGAAGGAGCGAGGCCGATCGACGTCTCCGGGAAGACGATCATCCCCGGCCTGATCAATGCGGGATCGACGCTGGGGATCGAAGGTCCCGCCAACGAGGACGCCCGGGAGGTGACACCCGAGCTCAGGATCCTCGA
>CAZSCC010000233.1:0-2779 GCA_964604905.1 uncultured Planctomycetales bacterium | reverse complement strand
GTCACCGTGTCCATGGCCGCGGAGACGATCGGGATGTTCAGGCGGATGTCCCGGACGAGCTGCGTGGACGTATCGACCTCGGTGGGCACCACGCTCGAGAGGCGCGGGATCAGAAGGACGTCGTCAAACGTGATCCCCTCGCCGGTGAACTTGTCGAGCATACGGCTGCTTGTGATCGTGGGACTATACTGAGGCCCTCTGGGGGCGTCAAGCGGAAATTGTCGCGTGCCTCTTCCGGGCCTTGCTATAATCCGCCCAACCGATGCGCCCTCACGTCGTTAAACCCGGAGTCATGACCCGCTTCATGTCCGCACTCCTGATCGCTGGGGCGGCCGCCCGCTGCAGCTCCGGGCCTTCGAGCGAAGAGATCACGCTCGACCTCTTCAGCCGGATCGCATTCCTTTTCGAGCACTACAACGGCGCGCTCGGCAACCAGGACCCGCTCCGCCTGGAAGGGATCACGTCCGAGTTGCGTCGCGTAGTGCTCGCGCACTACCCCCGGGTGCTCGAAGGCCTCTCCTCAAAGGACCTCGTGATCCGGGCCGACGCGGCCTTTGCGCTCGGGTTCTCGAAGGAGCGCGGGGCGGCGGGGCCTCTCGCGGCCGCGGTGTCCGATCCGGAGCCGTCCGTGCGGTCGAACGCCATCGCCTCCCTGGGGATGCTGGGGTTCGAGGAGGTGCCGACCGAGCCGTTCGCCAGGGCCGTGGACGACCCGGTGCGAGAGGTGCGCATGGCCGCCCTATTCGGGCTCAGGCCGCTCGTCGACGAAACGAAGGACCGCGGCCTGCTTGCGAAGATCCATGGAAAGCTGGCGGATCCGGATATGAACGTCCGCAACGAGGCGCTCATCCTGCTGAGGAAGATGAAGCGCAAGGAGTCGGTGGAGATCCTGGTCGGCAAGCCGCTGCGCGACTCCGATCCGCTCGTGCGTTCGAACGCCGCGCTCACCCTCGGCGTGATCGGCGCCAACGCCCTGGCGGCCAACCCCTTCCTCATCGAGATGCTCCGCGACGATGATTCGAAGGTGGTCGACAGCGCGTGGCGCTCCCTCAACCGGATCAACGACAAGGATTTCGACCGTTCGTACGCGACGTGGCGGGATTGGTACGAGGACGAGCAGCGCCACTTCTACGCCTGCTTCGACCACCGCGAGCGGGTCGCCGCGGTGCCGGGCGAGTGTACCGAATGCCGGAAGAAGTTGGAGCGCCTTCCCAAGGACGGCGGCAAGAAGGCCGAGCCGTCCCCCGTCGTCTACGGTTGTCCGGAGCATCCCGAGGTGCTGACCACGGTGCCGGCCAAGTGCGGCCGTTGCGCCAGGGAACTCGTCGTCCGTCGGCCCGACCCGGCAGCCTATCACTGTCCCGACCATCCCGATGTGATCACCTCCACGCCCGCCCGCTGCGGTCGCACCGGGTGTGGCAAGGACCTCCTCCTGAGGAAGCCCGAGACGGCCTTCTTCGTCTGCCCGGATCATCTCGAGGTCGTCACGACCACGCCGGGCCACTGCGGCCGCCCCAACTGCGCGAAGGCGCTCGTGCCCGCCCCCAAAAGGTAGCGCGCGCCCGGAAGCTGCGCGGAGGGGTGATATACTTCCCGGATGGCCGAAGAGATCGACTCGGGGATCGACAAGCAGAATATTCTAGCAGAGATCGGCGCCAGCGCCCCCCTGCCGGGGCCGGCGGGGGCGGCCTTCCCGGAGGCTGCGGCTGCTCCGGCTGCCGACCTACCACAGCCTGCGTCGCCCCCTCGGCGTCCGCCGTCTCCCGGTCGCCTCGCACGCCACCGTCGGAAGATCGCGGCGATGGTGATGATCTTCGTCTCGCTCCTCTGGTTCGGGGTCGGGCTCGCGACGCATGAACGCGCTCCCTTCGCCGTCGGGGGGGCTTTCCTGGTCTTGGCGATCCTAGTCGGCGTCGTCACCCTGTTCCGGGAATTCCCTTGACACCCGGCGAGCCCGTCACTATAGTGACGCCCCTCATGAGAGGCACGAAGCAAAAGTCCTTTGTAGCAAGCGCCAAGACCCACCTCCATGAGTGGTTCGTGGTGGACGCGAAGGACCGCATCCTGGGCCGGCTCGCCACGCGGATCGCGATGATCCTTATGGGGAAGCACAAGCCGACGTATACGCCCTTCCTCGACACGGGCGATTTCGTCGTGGTGCTGAACGCCGACAAGATCAAGCTCAGCGGGAAGAAGGCGGAGACGAAGGTCTACAAGCGCTTCTCCGGCTATCCGGGCGGACAGAAGGAAGTGCCCTTCGCGGTCGAAATGGCCAAGCACAGCGACCAGGTCGTGCGGCACGCCGTGCTCGACATGCTTCCGCGCGGCACACTCGGGCGCCAGCAGATCAGCAAGCTCAAGGTGTATGCGGGCGACAAGCACCCGCACGAGGCGCAAAACCCGAAGGTCCTGGAGATCAAGTGATGGCGGAGTTGAAGGAGTACATCTGGGGCACCGGCCGCCGCAAGAGCGCGGTCGCCCGGGTCCGCCTCTCCCGCGGAGCGGGGACCATCACCGTCAACAAGAGACCCTTCGAGAAGTACTTCCTCACCGACGACGACCGGCAGAGCGCCCTGGCCGCGCTCCACGCGACCAAGGCCCTCGGCCGCTACGACATCCTCGTGAACACCTCCGGCGGCGGCATCTCCGGCCAGGCCGGGGCCATGAAGTTGGGCATCGCCCGCGCCCTCAAGAAGATCGAGCCCGCCCTCGAGTCCGTCCTCCGCGCGCAGGGACTTCTCACCCGCGACCCGCGCATGAAGGAGCGCAAGAAGTACGG
>CAZSCC010000232.1:0-10164 GCA_964604905.1 uncultured Planctomycetales bacterium | reverse complement strand
AAGAGGATCGCTCGTGGGCGACGGCGAGGTTCCGCCGCGATCTCAAGGAGACCGATTCGTGGTGGGTCCGCGAGCGGGCCATCCAGGTCGTGGGAGCTGCCGGCGACTCCACGGCCCTGCCCGTGCTGCGGGACCTGATCGCGACGCTGGAGGCGAAGGAACGGACGCTCTATTACGCCATCAACGCCGCGACACGTCTGCTCGGCACCGACGTGCGTTCCAAGCCGGTCGAGGAGATGGACGTCGAGGCGATCCGCACAAAGGTCCTCGAACTGCTCGACGGCAGGAAGTAGCGAAGTCCGGGAGGGGAAAAGGGCTCCTGGGTCGGACCGACTCCGGAGGCGTCCGCCTACCGTTTCTCCGCCACCATGGCCGCCACGCGCTTGCGGTTGATCTCCAGCCGGCGGGTCGCTTCCTTGCTGTTCTGCGCGAGCCATTCGATGTTCACGAGCGTCGTCGGCGAGTACTCCTTGCGCAGGCGCTCGAGGTGGGGCTCCAGCTTGGCCAGGAGGATCAGCCCCTCGCCGCAGTTCTCGCCCATCAGCTCCAGGTGGATCGAGCCATGCTTGGCCAGGCCGGCCGCCATCTCCCAGTAGGACGAGACCATGCGGTAGGCGACGTTGACCGGGTGGTCGGGCTTGAGCGCCGCCGCCAGCTCCTCGAAGGACTTCGGGTGGAACTTCGTGAACATGTCGCTGCGCGCCTGCCGCATCACCGTCTCGCGCCGCAGGTCGTACAGCTTCAGGATCAGCTCCGCGTCGTAGTGGGTCGCCATGGCCGCTCTCCTCGTAAGGTCGCCCCATCCTACTTCGCCCGCGCCCAGAAGTCTCGCGCCTCGTCGATTGTGCCGTCGCGGAAGACGTGGGTCGGCCCGTATGACGATTCGAAGCCATGCTTCCCCGGTTCGTCGATTACGCCGTCTGGCGCGAGGACGAGACGGGCGAAGGAAACCTGGAAGTCGCCCTCTTCCCCCGTCCCATCGTCAAAGCCCAGGACGTCACCCTCAAGACCATGCTATCGGATCTCGTCGCAAGGGGGCTTCCCCAGGGGAAGCGTGGCAACGTGAGTCGCTGTTTCGTCGGCGACTCTCAGATGGGGTCCGACCGGATAGGCGTGAAGAAACAATCCGGCCAGGAGAGCCACGCCGGCGCCCTTCAGGCCGCCCAGGGGTATCTCGAGACGTCGGAGCTGGGCGGGGCGGACGACGATGGACACCTCCGGACGCTTCCGGTCGCCACGCCCTTCTTCAAGCGGTATAACCATCGCCAGCTCGTCCTGCATCTCGACTACAAGCCGGAGCTTCTGGGGGGCGGCGAAGTCAGCCAGCGGGCTTGGCAGAGCTACCAGTCCTACCTGGGGCGGGTCAGGGTGGTGGCCCGAGCGGATTTCTATAAGCGAGTGATGGCGCGGCACGGCTGCACGAGCGTGCGCGCCTTGGCCCGGATCACCGGGGAGGATTGGTCCCGGATCTGCCGGGTCCTGAAGATCCTGGAGCTACCCGAACCGGTGCTGGACTACCTCCGGACCCATGACTCGCCCGACTTGGTCCGGACGTTCACCGAGAAGCGGCTCCACGAGCTGCGTGCCCTGGGGGACGCGGACAAAATCTGGGACCGCTTCCGGTCCATGCTCAAAGAGATTTCCAAGGAAGTGCAGGCCAACTAACTCCATTGTCCCGCCTCGGAGGGGGCGGCTGTTCTTTGAAAATCGGGAGTCCGGAAGGATCTATGAACAACGCCGGGCCCGAAGTCTGGGCCTACAGTCTGAAAGTACGCCTCGATTCGAATGTAGCGCATCCGCGCCTTCGGGCGCGGCGGGTTGACAGCGGAGCCCCTTCCCCTTTCTCCATGGTGCTCGATCTCGAGCGTCGGGGAGGGGCTCCCGTCTTCTCGATATCGGTATGACCGCTGGCGACCAATAGAAATATTTCGCATTCCCCTTCATGTGCCTCCCGAGGAATGGGAGGCATCGAAGCCGGGCGACGCGATGCGGGAGAGGAGAACTCGCACCGTCGCCCACGAACGATCCGGTTCCGAAAGCGCGAAGGCACCAGCGAACGGCCTCAGGGATGCCGCCCGTCCGCCGCCTTTGTCGCCCCACTCTTCGGGATTCGCGCCGAACGTGACCTCTGGTCCGGGGTCGGTACGGGTCGGCCGGGGTTTGGGGTCGGGAGCCGTGTAGAAGCCGGGCATCCCAGATTACGTAGTCCCCCGTCTTGGGGCCGATGGACCAGCCCGGTCCATCGGCCTGCGCCGGACGAGCCCCCGAAGCTATCGCTGCGGAGGGGGCCCGACCTGGCGCATGGGTGACGAACGACATAGATCCTCCCGGGCGCAAAGCAGGAGACAACGGTGGTCCGGAGCGGGCTTTCGGCTCGCTTCCGGCTCCTGCTCCGAGTCCCATGGCAACTCCGGGCTCGGCAACAAGGCGGGGCCGCGCGTGGCTCCGAGGGGTTCCAGGCGTGCAGGAAACGGCGCCGAGCGCTGTTTCCTGCACGGGGTTACGCGGTGCTTCCTCCCATAGCACCGTCTTTCTACGGGTTTCGTCGCTTTGGCACGGAATCCAGCTCTGAACAACCGCAATATTCGCGCGATTCTGAAGGAGCCACCCCAACCGGCAGGCGGGGAAAGTCTGCCCGGAGGGTGGCGCGTCGAAACTTTGGAGGAGGTCAAGAATGGGCATCTCGAAGATGAAAGGTGAATTGCATGCCCGGCTTTGGTCGGCTCAACAGCGCTGGTTTGCGCTCAAGGAGCAGGGAAACACAAAGCACAGCCTGAAGATGCAGGGCATCCGGGAGCGCGGCGACATGTTTTACGCCACGCGCGGGATCATCTTCACCGGGTCGACCAGGTTGGCCTACGAGCAGGAGCTCAAACGGTTCTTGGACTACGCCAACACGGTCCGCGGCAAGACGGAGAATGCCCAGATCGACAAGAAGGACTTCAGAGCGTACATGGATGCCAGGTTGGCGCAAGGCGGGGCCAAGTCCGAGATGAACAAGATCCGGGCCGCCATCGTGAAGTTCGGCGCGTTGTACGGCAAATGGGAGTCGTTCCATGCCCTTTCCAAGAAGGTAGGCGAGCAGATCCGCGAGCTGTCCCGCTCGGGTCAGCTCCGGGGCCCGGCTCGCCCTCACGTCAGCCCGGAGGTCCGGGCAGCGGTCCTTGAGCGTCTCAAGCACCTGGATACTCTCGCGGCAGCCAGAAATGGCGAACTGAGAGGGTACGCCTTGTCGCTGGAACTCCAGAAGGAGGCAAGCCTGCGCTCCATCGAGGCGACGGATCGGTTTACCCGCCAGTCGCTCCTAGGCTGCGAGGGCGAGAAAGGGCGAATCGCCATCTTGGGCAAGGGTGGGAGGGTCCGGACGGCTCTCATTTCAAAGGAGCTTTACTTCCGACTTCAAGCCCACTTCGGCCGATCCAAGTCGGAAGCACTGGCTCCTCGCCGGGCATACCAAGTCGCCCTTCGCAGAGCGACCCTGGCTGTGGGCGGCACGGCGACCGGGAGTCACGCCCATCGCCGGACATCCGCAGTAGAGGAGAAGAATGCAAGGTACAGGGATCACTTGAAAGACGGCAGGACCACGAAGAATGCTCGCCAGCTCGCGATTCAGGATACGGTCGAGCACTTGGGCCATTCCCGCACCCGAAAGGATCTAGCCAACGCCTATTTGCGTCGGGCTTAGGCCGTCACATTTTCGATGTTACTAGTAAAATAGCTTGTGTTTTGGTAGAAAATATGCAAATATCTTGTCTATATAGAGGGTATAACATGCTATTGGAATTCCGCATCCGGAATTTCCGGTCTTTCGGGCAAGAGAGCGTTCTGTCGCTCGTTGCATCAGGTGACAAGGAGCTTCTGGACGCCAATACGGCTAGTACGTCTCTAAGCTCGTTGCCCCGCGTCGTCCGCAGCGCGGTTGTATTCGGGGCGAACGCAAGCGGTAAGTCTAACCTGCTTCGGGCCATTCTGTTAATGCGGGGCGTCGTATTGGAGTCGGTAGCATTGCAGCCAGGCCAGCTTTTCAACGTGCAACCGTTCCGACTCGATGAAGCTCTGACGAAGGAACCAACGCTTTTCGAAGTCACCCTCGTTCTTGAGGGGATTCGATACCAATACGGTTTTGAATTCACACAAGCCCGCATCACCAAGGAATGGCTTCTCGTCTACCAGAAGGCCAAACCGCAACGTTGGTTCGATAGACAGTACGATGCGAAGAGTGACAAGGAGATATTCGAATTCAGTTCGTTTCTTGGTGGGCAAAAGCGTGCTTGGCAAGAAGCGACCCGGCCCAATTCTCTGTTCCTTTCGACGGCGGTGCAGCTCAATAGCGAACAGTTGCGTCCGCTCCATTCCTGGTTTTCCGAGTCCCTCGTTGTCCTCCTCGACGGGGGGCACATTCCGTTTGACTACTCCACTAACTTGGTTCAGACGCCAGATGGCCAATCCGCTGTCAGGTCGTTGATCAGCTCAGCGGATATCGCGATTACCTCAATTTCTGCAGTCCGTAGGAAGGGGTTCTTGCAACAATTCAAGTTCGATCTCGCGACGGGAAAATCGGAATCTCAAAGTCAGCCAGGGGATGTACTCATGCCCACATTTCGCCACCAGGCAGGAAAGGTCTCAGCGGATTTCGAATACCACGACGAATCTCAGGGTACGCAGAAGCTGTTTTCACTGGCTGGGCCGCTCCTTGACATCATTAGGAATGGAAAGATTCTGGTAATCGACGAATTGGATAGCAGCCTCCACCCTCTTCTGGTTCGTCAGATCGTCAGCACGTTTCAGGATCCGGTGCAAAACCAAAAAGGTGCCCAGTTGATTTTCTCGACGCACGATGCAACCTTGCTAGACGGACACCTGCTCAGACGTGACCAAGTCTGGCTGACAGAGAAGCGCCGGGATCAATCCACCGAGTTGGTACCCCTGACGGAATTCTCGCCTCGAAAGGGTGAAGCTCTTGAAAAAGGATACCTAAGCGGCCGCTACGGAGGTGTACCCGTCTTGGATAGCAGCCTCAGCGCCGGGAGCCTTCGTGGCAAAAAATAGGTTTCGACGATCCCGAGGGGTCAGCGATCTGGTCAGGAAACGAGGTACGCGCCCCCCGTATGATCGCGTGCTGATAGTGTGCGAGGGCGAAAAAACTGAGCCTTTGTATTTGAACGACATCCGGCGACAGAACCGGGTACCCAGCGCACACATCACCGTTGTGCCTTCGGAGTACGGGACCCAACCGCGGCAGATCGTCGACTTTGCCGTCGCCACGTTCAGCAAGACGAAGGAGTACGACTGGGTGTTTGCGGTGTTCGACCGCGACGAACACCGGACTTATCACGAGGCACTGACGCGGGCCCAAACTTTGCACATGAAGTTGAAGAACGACGAGCGTAGGCTCGTGCCCTTCGTGCCAGTGCCTTCCGTGCCATGCTTCGAGTTTTGGCTGCTCCTACATTTTTCCGACGTCCAGGCATTCTTTGGTCGGGCGGAGATACTTCGAAAGCTAAAAGAACATCTTCCTACCTACGAAAAGGGCGTGGAAGGGGTCTACATGAAAACCGAAGCAATGCTACCGGACGCCTCTGAAAGGGCGAGGCGGCTCCGAGGACGATTCAATCCCTTTACCGGTACGGATCCCTATACGAATGTCGATGAGGTGGTTGCAAAGCTTCGCTCCATCCGTCCAGGCAGTTGAGATCAGTCGGAAGCGCTCACCAAGGAGGTGAGTACCTTTTGCGACTCTCGAAAAGCCGATTGCGCCGGGAGCGGTGCCATGCCAGGGAGCAAAATCTGCAACAGCTATCGTGATGGAGAGATTTGGATGACTACTCCCATCTGCTCCGATGATTGGCGTTCAAGGTCTGCCTTAAACCCTTGGGGATTCCTAATCCGTTCCTCCGGGTCGTATATGAAGCATACAAGAGTCTTGCAGGCCGGATGCTCCCTGTAGTGAGCGATATCGATCAGGAGTTGGTCTCCAGCCTCCTTTTCGCCTAGTCCCTGCCTCGTCTTCTTGATCTCGATAACGATCTGGTCGGTCTTCAGGAGAAAATCCATTCGCTTGCTGCTACCCGCGTAACTTGGCGTCCATTCTTCCGCCCGGACGTCGTCAAAGTACATCCGCAACAACGCATGGTATAGGTCCTGCACGTCGTATTCGTCTTCGACCGACAATGTCGGACGAGATGCATGTCGCTCCCGAAGCTGACGGGCGACAGCGTGAAACTTGGCACAAATCAGGAAGAGCTTGTCGAGTGATGAAGATTCGACCTTCTCTGACGCGATGACCGGGACCATTTGTGGAGCCCTGCTTGAATGAAACTTGGCGAGCCAGAATCTTGGCTGTGACGCCAATTCGGCATCCAAGGCGTCCAAGACAGCGTCCTTCGCTTTCATCCTATTCAGAAAATTCTGATAGATCGCCCCGATGTGCATGGGCCCCTGAACCTTCTTGAGCCGGACGGCGAAGTCCTCGGCACCAAGCTTCCGCAGGGCTTGAATTGCTCGTTCTTCCCAGGTATTCAGCCTTTCAATGCCGATCCTAGCGTCATTGGCTTTGACCGCGACCCCGTCGATTGCCTGCAATTGCACTCTCAACTCCGACAGATTCTCTCGGATGGTCTTGATCTCTTTGGCTTCGTCGCTCGTCAGGGACACGTCATCGTTTGTCATACTCGGTAGTGAGCCGGTTGCAAGCCGCGAGTGCCCAAAGCCCTTGCTGTTCGTTGATTGCGTTCGACCGAGGTAAAGCAACTACTTACCGTATGAGTCGCCCTTTCCCCTTCACCTCAATGACCTCGATCTGATGAAAGCGAGTGGCGCTCTGGTGACTTCCGACTCCCAGCACATTGTCGCTTGGCAATCGCCACACCGGTGCAGGCGCGACGTCGCTGAAGTCGGTCTTGACGTCAACGATTACTTTCCCATCTAGGAGGACCTTGACCCCGTCCTTACGAACCTGGACCAAGGACGTGTAGGTGCGGCCATTCTGCAGCGGTTCCCGCGTCACAGAGGTGTTCTTGGCGTTCCCCATGTTGAAGAGCCGGAATTGAGTTCCCGAGAGGGCCATCTGCCACGCGAATGGTTTCCCTGCTTTCGTCAGGGCTTGAATAATCTCGGCGCTGCCTTCCAGGCGAGTGAAGACGACCTTAAAGTCATATTCCTCTGGAGGCTCGTACGGGATCGCGAGCTTGGCCGCTCCCGCATTATTCGAGACCAATAGCCCGTCCTTGAGCTCCCATTGACCGCTGACGGCATCCGTCGCTGGCAGGATCAGCTTGAGGAGATTAACGGAGCCCGGCGGACCCTCGGGCGCAAGTTCTCTGAGACGTTTCTCGATCGCTGCCTTCCGAAGCCCCGTAGCGGATGTCAACGCTTCACGGTACCAGTGCCGAGCGTGTAGAAGAATGCGCTCCTTTCGTACGACATTCTTCTCTTTCTGACCGAATTCAGACCAGCCGTCGCCCAGCGCGGCCATGTCCGACTCCTGGGTCGGGCGGGCAAGTTCCTTCTCTGCAAGCCCCTTGAGGGCGGCGTCGGACCCTTTTGCAAGGAACCGTACCCCCAAGTCCCAATTCCCTTTGAAGAAACAGAGGAACTTCCCGACATCAAGGTTTGCGGCGGGGTTATCCGGCGCCTTGGCGACCGCCTCAAATACGCTCTTCAAACTCTGGAACTTGGCTTTCGACTCCGCCACATCCTTCGCCTTGGCTGTGAGGCGCGCCGCAAGGGCAGGATCATTGGCTCGCTTGGCGTGCTGAAGAGCGGCGGTCGCGGATTTGTCCGCCAAGTCATACTGGTCGACGGACACCAGCTCGTCCACCAGGTTGTCGAGTGACAGGGTCACTGCAAGAGATTCCTCTGGCGTCTTCACGCCCTTACCAACCGCAAGGAGGGTCGCGTGCTTTAGCGCGAGCCCCTCAACATCGAAGACCCGTGCCGTAAACTCGACCGCTTGCAGCGCGAGGATCAAGTCGCCGCCCTGGACCGCCGAATCCTGAGCCTCCCGAAGCAACACCCACTGACCCGGTGGATCGTCCCCATTCTTAGAAGCTTGCTCAAGCAGAGCTCGCGCCATCACCCTTCGATCCGCGGGCGCCTTTTTCGCGTACTGCTCTTTGAAAAGTTCTTTGATGAGCTTCTCTGCCTCCCGCTGCTTTGATTCCTCCGGAACAGGCTTCCGGACGATCACAAAGGCAGGAATCTTGGGTGGTTCTGGGATCACTGGCGCAACAGGAGCGGCCACGGGCTTCTCGCCAGGGTTAGAGGCAGGCGGCTCCGCAGGGGGCGCCATTACGGCAACCTTGCCGTCGTTGATCAGCTTGTTGAGCTGGTTGACGGCCCTTAGACGATCCGCAGCGAGCTTCTGCTTATCGGGGGAACCGATCTCCTGTACGACCAGGTATTTGATGCGTGCCTCTTCCAGCTTGAAACCAGCCTCGACAAAGCTCTGAACGGAAGCCTTCTCGCGCGCCGACTCATAAGATGCCTTCGCTTCGTTCAGCAGTTGGTCCGCGCGCTCCAGAACCTTGTCGATGTCCTGGCTCCATGCCCCTCCCCGCCCATCGAGGATTGAGATGGAGATAAGAATGGCGAGGTAAGAGGATTTCCAAACCTGGCTCATGATCCTGAAGATTATACTCCGCCCACACGCTGTTGCAGTGGGAACCACTTCATTCCTGTTCCGCCAAAGGAGCCAGCCAAGGCGAGAGGGGAGCCCTGGGCGGCCTGGCCCTGGAGAGAGGGGGCCATTTTTTCTCTTGACAGACCCCCATGGGTAGTATAGATTACCCATATCAGCAGCACATATGGGGGAGAGACCCATGGGGAAGCGGAGTTTGATCCTCTCTGGAGCCCCGCCGCTTCTCGCCCTCTAACCAAATTGCGTTTTTGACTTCTGAAGCAGTTGACGTTTCGCTTCCGTTAGGGATTACCGTAGTAGGCAGTAGAAGTAGCTGTTCCGCTCTTTGGCATTCGGGATGGAGTATCTGGGAACCCTTCCGGCACATTCCCGGGAGGCAACGCCAACCCGACCGACGAATGTCGGACGTCCTGATCCGAGTCGGGTATGAAGATTGGTCCAATGTGTCAGGAGACCGAGGACCAAATGCGCCCAGTGTGAACCGAATCCTGACCAGCAGTACCGGTCAAGGCTTCGAACGAAGTAATTCGCGCCGTCCGTCACGGACGGCGTAGGCCGTGCGTCGCTCAACTCGCGCGCGGCTGTCGTAAAGCGAAGTGGGTCTTAGAAAAGCCCTGTTGTCCCGCGCCTGGACCCAGCGCGGTGAGGGCCCAGTCATCCGAAGTAAGAGGCGGCAAACCCGCCTCCCATGCCTGTCGTATCGTTCGCGGACGTAGTCCAGTCCGTAGGCCGTACCTTGTTGTACCAAGCAGACCGTTCCCAGCTCTTCTCCATCCCGGCTTGTTGAGCGCTCCGATGTTCGGTGCGCTCAGGGTCTGCTTCGGTCCGGTCACAACGAGGGTACGTCCATGGAAGAACCCATCTGGGTACAGGTCTTGCCGTTTGTCTCCGCCTGCGAGCAGTACATCGCCCGGAAGTTCGGGCTGAAGGATGGCACCGCCGAGGACATCGTCCAGGAAGTCTGGGCGAGTCTGGTCGACAAGCCTCCGGTGCAGCTTCCAAATCCGAAGCGCTACCTCCTCCGCGCCTGCCGGTGGCGAGCCCTTCAAGTCCTCCGTGCGCGCAGACACGAGGGCGAAGTCTTCACCGAGCTCGCCCGCGAGAAGAAGAATGAGGCCGCGCCATCAGCCCCCGAAATCCTGATCGCCCTCGAGGACGAGGACAAACCTCTGTTCTACGAAGGTCGGGTCACACCCTGCCAGGAGGAAGTGCTCGACCTCATGATTGAGGGCAAGTCGGAAGTCGAAGTTTCCGCCATCCTCAGAATCCCCGCCTCCACCGTCCGGATGCGGGTCCACCTGGCCCGGCGGCGTCTGACGGCTTGACTCGGTGATCTGAACCCAACCAAAGAGGAGGTAGCAGAATGAGTCCCAAAGTAATCCCGATCTCGACCCAGAACGTTGAGCAGCTCCTTCCGTTCGCGAGAGAAGCTGAAGCGATGCTGTGCGCGAAGTTCAAGTACGGCTCTGCCAGAGCCAAGAAGTTGATCGAGCAGGTCCTCCTGCATTTCTTCCATCGGGAGGACG
>CAZSCC010000231.1:0-17783 GCA_964604905.1 uncultured Planctomycetales bacterium | reverse complement strand
TCCTTGATGTCCCGGACGAGCCGGAGCTTCTCCTTCGTGGCGGGCGGGACCGAAGGGTCGGCGAGCATCTCCTCCACGTCCCTGGAATGCAGCAGGATGTCGATCTGGCCGCCCGCCTGCTTGAGGAGGTAGCAGCCGCCGAAGGCGAGCGGCAAGAGGAACAGAAAGAGGAGCGCGACGAGACGCCTCATCACTAACCCTTATCGTCGCGCGGGGGCCGCTATCCGTAGATGACGATCGCGTCTTCCTTGGCGCCGTGGCAGCGGGGGCATTTGACCTCGCAGGAGACGCCGGGTCCGCGCGTGGCCTTGAGGATGCCCTCCCCCGAGCACTGACTGCACTTCTTGGTCTTCTCTTCCTTCTTCACCGCGCCGGAAGTGTGGGCGTACTCGGCTTCGATGAAGTTCTTGCGGTCGGTCTGGGAGGAATTAGCCCACCACTCGGCGCTCGTCTCGAGCTTCTTCCCGAGGTCGACGGGCTTGGGCGGCTGCGCCTGCCGGTTGTTGCGTCCCTGCTGGCTGAACTGGTTCATCGGGTTGTTCTGGTTGTTCTGCTGCGGGGGGACCGGCGGGGTGTACTTCTGATCGGTGTCGAGACCCCCGTCCTGACCGCCCTTGACGATCCACGAGCCCTCGCCGTACGTGGCCGTACGGATCTTCGAGGGGTCGCGCTTGTCCCAGGCGACCTTGATCTCGTCAGGAGTCGACTTGAGCATCTTGGCGAGCTCCTTGGTGACTTCCTCGTCGATCTTCCCCGCGAGGGTCCGGGCCTCCGAGACCTTGTACTTGGAACTCGCGTACTGGCCGTAGAGCGACTGCCTCTTCAGCTTGTAAAGCTCGGGGACCTTCTGGGCGAGGATGTCCGCCTTCTTGAGCTCGAAATCCTTGGCCTCGCGCTCCAACTGGGCGACCAGGTCCTTATTCTGTTTCGCCGTCTCGGTTTCGGAAAATTCCGCAAGCAGCTTCTTGGCCGTCTCGATGGCCTTGACGTACTCGGTGTTTTCGACGAGGGTCTTCACCTCGGCGACGAGGGCCGAGGCCTTCCCCTCCTTGATCAGGATCTCGTTCTCGGCGAGGATCGGGTCGATCTCGTCCTTCTTGGAGGGATCGGCGGACAGCGCCTTGGTGTAGAACTCCTTCGCGCGCTCGTAGAGCTTGAGCCCGGCGGCGAACCGCCCCACCTGGAGGATCGAGCCGTAGTCGGCCGCCTTCGCCGCCCGGATATCGATCATTTCGTCGGAGCTGTAGGCGTCCGACTCCTTGATCTTGCGCCTTTCGTGGGGGCGCAGGAGGGCGCTCTTGGGCACCGGCACCGGCGTCTTGGACTCCCGCGTCTTGATGAGGACCTGGTTCGAATCCTCCTTCACCAGGATGCCGACGACCTCCCGGGTCTGGGTGAGGGCCTGTACGCCGTCGATGGTCTCGAGCACGGGACCGGCCTCGGGAGCCCGGTTGAGGAGTCGGAGGCGCTCCGTGTCGGCGATCTGCGCCCAGCGGACGTAGAGGGTGGCGCCGGTATCCCAGCGTTGCAGCTTGAAACCCTCCTTGTCGGACTCCTCGATAGCGAGCGTCCCGGCGACCATCCGGCCGTTCTTGAGCCGGACGACGTCCTGCGCCGCGGCGGCGGCGGAGAGCGCGAAGACCAGGGAAAGCGCCAGCATGGCTCGCCTCATGGAGCGTCTCCTCACGTACACGGGAATCCTATAGAATCCAACACCCCATAGTCAATACAGGTTCCGGGAAAATCCACAGTCCCCAGTCCTCGGTCTGGGTCCTTCACCCAAGAACCCAGAAGGGCCTGGATTATTGCCCCTAAAGCGAATTCGCACCGAGGCCTTGACCGAGGACTTCTTCAGGGGGCGTCGGGCAGCACGCGCCGGGTCTCGCCCTTCAGGTACTCCAGGGCTTCCCTCCCGTCGTTGAACTTCAGAGCCTGCTCGGCCACCCCGCGGGCTTCGTCGATCGAGACGGTGCGGATCAGCTTCTTCAGGTCGGGGATCACGGGGTGCGCCACGCTGAAGTGGCGAAGGCCGATCCCGAGCAGGAAGAGCGTGAAATTCAGGTCGCTCGACATCTCGCCGCAGACGGAGACGGGCTTCTGGTGCTTCGCCCCCGCCTCGATCACGTGCTTGAGGAGGCGGAGGACCGCCGGGTGGGCGGGCTGGTAGAGGGTCGCCACCCGTTCGTTCGCGCGGTCCACAGCGACGGAGTAGGCGATCAGGTCGTTCGTGCCCACGCTGAAGAAGTCGACGTGCGGGGCCAGCAGATCGGCGATGATCGCGGCCGAGGGGATCTCGATCATGATGCCCAGCTCGATGCCCTCCCCCGCCGGCTCCTCCTCGCGACGGAGCTCCCGGCGGACGTCCTCCAGGGCCTCCCGGACCTGCATGACTTCGGAGAGCGAAGAGATCATCGGGATCATCATCCCCACGTTACCCCGGGCGGTCGACTTCAGGATCGCGCGCAGCTGGGTCCTGAAGATCTCCGGCCGCTCGAAGCAGAGGCGGATTGCGCGGGTCCCGAGGAAAGGGTTGGATTCCCGCGGGAAGCCGTCGATGGGCATCTTGTCCGCGCCGAGGTCGACGGTGCGGATGATGATCTTCCTCTTCCCCAGCAGGGTCACCGCGCGGACGTAGGCGTCGAGGTGGTCCTTCTCGGTAGGATTGAAGCGATTCTCGAGATAGAGGAACTCCGTGCGGTAGAGCCCGATCCCTTCCGCCCCGTGATCGATCGCCGCCGGGATTTCCTCGGGAGACTCGATGTTGGCGAAGATCTCGATCCGGGTCCCGTCCTTCGTGATCGCGGGGAGGTCATGGAGTTCCGTCGCCCGCTGCTTCTCCAGGAGGACGAAATTCCGATCCATGGCCTGGTAGCGCTTGAGGGTCCCCTCGTCGGGACTGATGATGACCGTGCCCCCCCCGCCGTCCAGGACCACAAGGTCGCCGCCGGAGATGTCGGCCGTCACGCCCTCGACGCCGACCACCGCGGGGATGCCTAGCGACTTGGCCACGATCGCCGTGTGCGAGGTGAGGCCGCCCACCTCGGTCAAAATGCCGATCACCTTCTTCCGGTCGAGACGGAGCGTCTGGCCCGGTGACAGGTCGTGAGCCACGATGATGACCTTCCCCGTGACGCTCGAGATGTCGTCCCGCTTCGTCCCGAGCAGGTTGCGGAGGATCGCCTTCTCGAGCTCGATCAGGTCGGAGAGCACGCGCTTGACGAACGCCTCGGCGCCCGATTCCTCGAGGATCTTGATTTTCCGGCGGACCGTTCGGGAGGCCGCGTACTCCGCCGTGCTTAAGTTCTTCCGGATTTCGGCGACCACGTCGTCCTGCAGCGCCTTGTCCTGGAGCATGTGGATCTGGGCGTCCAGGATGGACCCGGCCACGTCGCGGATCCTCTTGGAAAGTCCCTCCATCTGCTTGCGGATCTCGTTGACCGCCGCATCGACCCCCTTGCGGAACCGATCGATCTCCCGCTCGACCTGGTTTGGCGCAACGGGACGGCGGTTGATGCGGAAATCCTCGCGGTCGAAGACGAACGCCTCGCCGATCGCGTAGCCGCTGGAGACCGGGATGCCGCGGCGGATTTCCATGGCAAGCAGATTATAGGGAACGAATCGCGAATCCGGAATCACGAATCACGGCCGGAACGCCGGAAGGCTACTCTTCGCCGAACCTGGCCTCGATCAGGGCGACCAGGGCTTCGATCGCTTCGCCCGCGTCCTCCCCCTCGGCTCGAAGGATGAGTTCGGTGCCGGCCACGGCGGCCAGAGTCAGGAGGTCGATGGACGACTTCGCGTTGGCGGCCTGGCCGTCCTTGATCACGCTCACGGCGCAGTGGAACTTGGAGGCGGCCCCGGCGAACGCCGCCGACGGGCGGACGTGAAGACCGAGCGTGTTGAGAATCGTGACTTTCCTTTCGGCGATCATGGAGGCGGGCCGCGGTCGCGGCTAAACCGAGGCCACTTCCTCGACTTCGTGGAAGATGTCGTCGATATCCTTCGCCGACTTGGCGCCCCTGAGGAACTTGACGAAGTTCGGGCGTTTGAGGGCGGCGATGATCTTCTGAAGCGCCTGCTGGTAAGCTTCTCCCTTCGTGGGGGGCGCCAGGATGAGGAAGATCACGTAGACCTGCTCCCCGTCGACGGCCGCGAAGTCGATGCCCGCGTCCGAGCGGCCGAAGGCCCCGATCAGGCCCCTCAGCTCGTCGAGTTTGGCGTGGGGGATGCCCACCCCGCCGCCGACGCCGGTGGTTCCGATCTTCTCCCGGGCGACGATCGCGTCGACGATCTCGGGGACGAGGAACTTCTCGCTGTCATTGGCCTTGCGGGCGGCCTGGACGAGCTCCTGGATGGCTCCCTTCTTGTCCTTGGCCTTCAGGCTGGCGATGATCGCTTTCCTGGGGAGGAAATCGGTCAGCTTCACGAGGTCCTCGTCAACAGGGGGGTGATTCTATTAGAAGCTCCCGGGGACGTCAAGCGCGGCTACCCCCCGAGGTCCCCGACGCCCTCCCCCGGCACCCGCCGGGGTCCGCCGCCATTGAACTTCGCAGGGCGGGCCGTAACGGTCCCCTTCACGGCAGATTCCTCCTTGAAGGATTCCGGGGGAACCGACCGACGTCAGCGGCCGTGCGCCAGGCGCTCGCCGGCGCGCGGGTCGAGCTGCTTCGTCTTGAAGATCTTCTCCATGGTGGCGCGGTAATCGTACTCCACTCGCCTCCAGGTGACCTTGTCGCCGTGGTAGATCGCGTAGCAGGCGCGCGTGTCCCCGTCCCGGGGCTGCCCGACCGAGCCGATGTTGACGAAGTACTTCTTGCCCTTCTCGAAGGCGAACTCGTGGTTGAGGTCCTTGGGCTGCAGGAACTGGGCGTCCTCGGTGATCACCCCCGGATCGTGCGTGTGGCCCGCGAAGCAGACACGGTCGAAACGGGTGAAGATGTCCCGGATCTTGTCGGGCACGCCGCCGGTGAGGTCGATGCAGTCGGATCGGAGGACGTACTCCATGGTGGGGTCGCGAGGCGATCCGTGGACGAAGAGCGCCCCGTCTTCCTGAAGGGTGAGTTTGAGGTTCTCGAGGAACTGCCAGCGCTGTTTCTTCCCCTTCCCGGAGAAGATCCCGGGGCGGAGCTGGTCGCGCGACCACGTGACCGCTGCCTTGGCGACCGGGTTGAACCCGTAGGCCTCTTTGAGCACCGCCTCGTCGTGGTTGCCCATGAGGCTCAGCTTCCACCCCATCGCCTTCTCGACCACGAAGACGGGATCGGGGCCGTAGCCCACGAGGTCCCCCAGGCAGTAGATCGTCTCCACTCCCTGGGCTTTGATGTCCTCCAGGACCTTGGTGAGGGCCTCCTGGTTGGAGTGCAGGTCCGAGATGAGGGCGACCGCCATGCTGATCCTGACTATATCACAGGGCTTCGCTTCACGGCAAGGTCCGAAATAGCGCGAATCACGATCGACGCGGTGTATACTGGCCCGCTCCATGAACCCGTGGCACGACGTGGCGATCGGCGAGGAACCCGACCGGTTCTTCCACTGCGTGATCGAGGTCCCCAGCGGGAGCAAGAACAAGTACGAACTCGACAAGTCCACCGGCCTGCTTCGCCTGGACCGGGTCCTCTACAGCGCCGTCCACTATCCGGCCAATTACGGGTTCATCCCGAGGACCTATTGCGGCGACGGGGATCCGCTGGACGTGCTGGTCCTCTGCCAAGAGCCGGTGGTCCCCCTCTGCATCATGCGAGCCCGGTCCGTCGGCGTGATCAAAATGACCGACGAAGAGGGGGAGGACGACAAGATCATCGCCGTGGCCGTGGACGATCCGGAGGTCAGCCATTGCAGCGACGTGAAGGATCTGGCGCCCCACCGGCTGCGCGAGATCCATCAGTTCCTGCGGGACTACAAGTCGCTCGAGGGAAAAGTGGCGAAGGTGGGCCCGCTCCAGGGATCCACGAAGGCCCGCCGCGTGATCCGTGACGCCATGGAACTCTACCGCGTGAAGATCTATCCGACGCTCGGCGTCCCCTCGGGCCACGTCCGCAGCAACAGGTCCCGATAGAGGGCGTCCAGCCTCGCCGCCGCAGCCCGTGCGTCGAACCGGTCCTTGAACCGTCGCCGCCCCTCCTCTCCCATCGAGCGCCCCCGGTCGGGCCGACGGAGGAGATCGTCGATCGCCGTACGGAGTCCCTCGACCGACTTGGGCGCCACCAGGCGGCCCGTCACCCCGTCGATCACCACCTCGCGTGCACCGTCGCAATCGAACGCGACCACCGGGCGTCCGACCAGGAGCGCCTGGACCGCCGCCCGAGGCAGCCCCTCCCAGAGCGAAGGATGGACGAGGACGTCCATCGAGGCGATGAGCTCCGGCACCGCCTCGGGGGGGACGTGGCCGGTGAAGGTGGTCTTGAGCCCTCGAGCCGCGGCCTGCCGCTCCAGCGCCGCGCGCTCCTCGCCGTCGCCGACGAGGAGCAGGTGCCACTCGGGCCGGGCGGCCTCCAAAAGGAATCGCTGCCCCTTATGGGAAGCCATCCGGGAAACGACGCCGATCACGGGGGCCTCTTCGGGCAGGCCGAGGCACGAGCGGGCGCTCCGGGCCTCGACGAAGAGTTCGGTCTCGATGCCGCTTGCGATGACGCTCAGCATCCGTTCGGGCCCCAGTCCGGCCTCCAGGAACTTGCGTTTCATCTCCTCGCCCACGCAGACGACGTGGTCCGTGATCCGCGTGCAGGCCTTCTCGAGGAGCCAGTAGAAGGCCCGCAGGGGGGCGGGCTGCTCGCCGTAGAACGGGAGGCCGTGGTTCGTATGGACGACGACGGGCACCCGGGCGCACCACGCGGCGGCCCGGCCCAGGATCCCCGCCTTGCTGGAGTGGGTATGGACGATGTGGGGATGCTCGCCTCCGAGGAACCCGCAGAGGCGCTGGAACGCCCCGGCGTCCCGGGACGGACGCAGCGGCCGGACCAACTCGGGGATCACGACCGTGCGGATCCCGCGGCGCGCGGCGTCCTCCAGGAGCGAGCCTTCCTTACCGTCGGGGGGCCCGGTCACGAGCGTGACGTCGTAGCTCTCCCCGAGGCCCTGGCAGGAAAGGATCGTGTTCTCCTGGGCGCCGCCCGCGATGAGCCGGGTGATGATGTGGATGACACGGGGTTTCATGGACGTCGGAAGCCTGAAGCTGGAAGCTTGAAGATCGCGGAGCCGGAGTCTTCGACCCTCCAGCTTCGAACTTCAAACTCCACGGACTTCATTCCTCCTCGGACGGCGGCCGGCGCGGCTTCCCGTCGTATTTCACCTCGACGAGCGTGAGTCCCTTCGCGGGGACGTTCGCCCCCGCCTTCGACCGTTCCCGCGCCTCGAGAACCTCCTTCACCCAGGCGACCGGCCGGCTGCCGAGACCGACCTGAAGCAGGGTCCCGACCATAGACCGGACCTGATTGTAGAGGAAGCCATCCCCGTGGACGAGGATTTCGACGAAGGGGACTTGGGCGGTCACCTCGATCGAGAAGATCGTGCGCACCGTATTCTCCTTCTTCGACATCTCGCTCCCGAACGACCGGAAGTCGCAGGTCCCTACCAGGAGTTTCGCGGCCTCCGCCATCTTGGAGGCGTCCAGGGGCGCCTTCACGAGGTGGGAGCGGCCACGCTCGAGGGCGCTCCGCACGCTCCGGTTGAGGAGGAGGTACCGGTAGATCTTGGAAGTCGCCTTGTATTGCGAGTGGAAGTCGAGCGGGACGTCCTCCGCGGCGACGACCGCGATCTCCTCCGGCAGGTGGGCGTTCATCGCCTCGGGCCACTTGCGGGCGGGGATCGGGCTCGCGGTGTGGAAGTTGGCGACCTGTGCCTCGGCGTGGACGCCTGCATCGGTGCGGCCCGCGCCGACGACGAGGGTCTTGCGCTTCGTGATCTCTTCGGCCGCGCGCTGGAGCTCCCCCTGGATTGTGGGCTTGTCCTTCTGGAGCTGCCAGCCCGAGAATCGGGTGCCGTCGTACTCGACCACGATGCGGAGGTTCCGCTTGCGCGTCATGACGGCCTCAACGGCTGGGCGAGGGACGGAGATCGGGGACTTCCTTCTTATCTCCTGATCGCCCCAATCTGCCTATCCCCTTCTACTTGGCGATGATCGCTTCGGCGATCTGGATCGCGTTGAGCGCGGCGCCCTTGAGGATGTTGTCCGCGACGACCCAGAGGTGCAGGCCGTTCGGGACGGTCCAGTCCTCGCGGATGCGGCCCACGAAGGTGTCGTAGGTGCCGCTCACCTCGGCGGGCGTCGGGAAGTCCTCCTGCCGCTCACAGACCTTGATGCCGGGGGCCCTTTTCAGGACTGCGATCGCCTCCGCGGCGCTCAGCTTCTTCCGGGTCTCGATATTGAGGCTCTCGCTGTGGCTGTTCTTGACCGGGATGCGGACGCAGGTCGGGGAGACGCGGAGCGAGGCGTCGCCCATGATCTTCCGAGTCTCCTCGATCATCTTGGTCTCTTCGGTCGTGTAGCCGTTGGGGAGGAACGCGTCCTTTTGTGGGATCTGGGCGAGGGCGTTGAAGGCGATCTGGCGGGGGAAGATCGACCGCTTCGGCGGGGCCGTGTTCATCGCCATCGCATGGACCTCGTTCTCGAACTCCTCGAGGGCGCGGCCTCCGGCACCGCTGATCGCCTGGTAGGTCGAGACGACGACGCGGGTGATGGTCGCCGCGTCGTGGATCGGCTTGAGGGCGACGACCATCTGGATGGTCGAGCAATTGGGATTCGCGATGATGCCCTTGTGGTTCCAGATGTCCTGGGGGTTGACCTCGGGCACCACGAGGGGCGTGCCGGGGTCCATCCGCCAGCAGCTGGAGTTGTCGATCACGACACCCCCCTTCTGGGCGAAGAGGGGCGCGTACTCCTTGGAGATCGACGAGCCGGCGCTGAAGAACGCGAAGTCGAACTTCTCGACGCGTTCGGGCTTCAGGCCCACGATGCGGCAGGGCTTGCCGTTCACGTGGAGCACCTTGCCTTCGGACTTCTCGGAGGCGTAGAGGACGACCTGGCTCACGGGGAACTTCCGCTTCTCGATGCACTCGATGAACTTGAGGCCGACCGCGCCGGTGGCGCCGACGATGGCAGTACGGTAGGTCTGGCTCACGGGGTCACGTCCTTCCGATCGAGAGAAGAGAGAAGAGGGAAACAAAGCGGGGCGTGGACTACTTTCGCTTTCGTTTCTCGCTTCTCATGTAGGGTCCGCTCTTTCCACCTGACTTCTCGAGGAGGCGGATTTTACAGATTTCCATTCCCCTGTCAATAGCCTTGCACATGTCGTAGATCGTGAGGCAGGCGACCGACGCGGCCGTCAGGGCCTCCATCTCCACCCCCGTCCTGTCGATCGCTTCGGCCCGGGCGGTCAGGGTGATGCGGCCGGGGGGGCGGATCTCGAACTCGAGGCCGACCTTCGTCAGGGCGACCGGATGGCAGAGGGGGATGAGCGCGGAGGTCTGCTTGGCGGCACTGATCCCCGCGATCCGGGCCACCTCGAGGACGTTGCCTTTGGCCGCCTTCCCCCGCCGGATCACCCGGAGGGTCGCGGGCTGCATGCGGATCTCCGCCTCCGCGACGGCGATCCGGTGGGTGGCGGGCTTGGGACCGACGTCGACCATGCGGGACGAGCCGTCGGGGCCCAGATGGCTGAGCTTCGCCCGGCTCACTCCCGTTTCCCCAGGAGGATCATCCGCACGACCTTGAGCGGCGGATACCCGTGGCGTATGAACTCGTTGTGGAACTCCCTGAGGCTCTTCCCCGTCACCCGCCGGTACTCCTCGCGGAGCTTGAGGATCTCCATCTTGCCGAGGGTGTAGACGAGGTAGGTCGGGTCCAGCGTCCCGCGGCGCGCCTCGCGCTCGGCGTTCGCCCGTTCCTGGTAGCCTTCGTTGACGAAGAACTCGACCCCCTGCTCGTAGGTCATCCCCTTGGCGTGCATCTCGATCCCGACCAGGTAGCGGCAGATGCGCAGGAGCGCGAGGTGGAGCTGCTGGACGCGGAGGTGGGGATCGGGGTTCTCCAGGGTGTCCACGTAGAGCTGCTCGCAATAGTGGGCCCAGCCCTCCGAGAAGCTGGCGCAGCCGAAGACCTTCCGGACCTTCGAGGAGCAGTTCTGGACGGCAAGGAACTGCGTGTAGTGGCCCGGGTAGGCCTCGTGGACCGAGATGAGGGGCAGGCTGTACCGGTTGAAGAAGGCCAGGTGCTGCTCCTTCTTCTCGGACGCCCACCCCGGATCGGGAAGCGTGATCGAGTAGTAGGCGTCCTTGGCGACCTTCTCGAAGGGGCCGGGAATCTCCATCGAAGCGAAGGAGAGCGACCGGCGGAACTCGGGCGTCTCCTGGACCTTGCAGGCGGCGTCGGCGGGTACGTCGACCACCGTCGCGGCCCAGCGCTTGAGGCCCTCGAGCATCGCGCGGGTGTCGTCCAGGAGCTTCTCGGCCGTCGGGTGCTCGCGCGAGCTCTCCTTGAGGATCGCCCGCACGCCCTTCTCCCCGGCGAGTCTCTTCAGTTCGGCCTGGGTCGTTTGCAGAAGCTCGGTTCCGCGCCGGACGAGCTCCTCGAGGGGGGTGTCGACCATCTCCTCGTAGAGCAGCTTGGCGCGGTAGTTTTCCGCCCCGATCGCGAAGGCGTCCACCGCCCGCGCGCTCAGGTCCTTTCGCATCCAGTCGATGAACTGCTCCACCGCATCGAGGGCGGATTTTTGAGCGTCGGCGAACCGCTTTCGGATCGCCTCGTCCTTCACACCCGCGAAGGCCGCGGGGAGCGCGTTCTTGAGGAAGCCGTGGGTGCCGCCGAACTCGTCGAGGGCGACCTGGACGTACATCCGGGGCGGCTGAGCGAGGTTTTCCTTGGCCTGCGCGAGGACGAGGGGGACGTCGCCGAGGCGGTCGGCTGCGAGGGCCATCCGCCGCTCGGGCGTATCGAACGCGAGGGCCGAGAGGGCGTAGAGGCCGCCGGCGATGATCTCGCGGTAGAAGTTCGGGTTGCGCTCCCAGCTCCGGATGCGTTCGAGGTCGAGGAGGGACGCGCGGATGTGGCTTTCCAGGACGAGGCTGTCGTAGTACGTCTCGTCGTCCAGGGCGCTGCGGTCCACGATCGTCACCCGGCGCAGGTGCTGGCGGAGGGAGTCGACCTGCCCCTCGATCTGGGACCGCGAGTAGGTCCCCAGGCGGCTGTCGAAGTCATGGTTGCCGTCGAAGGTCGCGCGGGTGGGGTTGACGGCGTGGGTCCACGCGATGTAGGCGTCGGCGATGCTGCGGAGTTTGGCGCTTTCCGCGGCGCGGGGGTCGGGCAACGCGCCCGGATCGGGGCCGGGGTCGGGCCGGTAATAGATCTCGCAGGAGGCGAGCAGCAGGCAGGCCGTCACCAGGAGTCGCTTCACGGTGCGCCTCAAGATACCCCTCCCCTCCCCCCCGGTCAACCCAAAGCTGGGCCTCTTCGAGACACAAAAGCTGCGTCGGAGTTTTTGTGTCCGTTCGGACACAAAAACTCCGACGCAGCTTTTGTGTCTCACGTGGTATTCTGGCGCCGTGGACCGGCAGGGCAACCTCGAAAGACTGAGGCGGGAAAGGTTCGAGGTGCTGGTCATCGGGGGGGGGATCACCGGCTGTGGGATCGCCCTCGACGCGGCTTCGCGGGGGCTCAAGACCGCGCTCGTGGACAAGGGGGACTTCTCGAGCGGCACGTCCAGCAAGTCCAGCAAGCTCATCCACGGGGGCCTCCGGTACCTCAAGCAACTCCAATTCAAGGTCACCCTCGAGGCCTCCCGCGAAAAGGCCCTGCTGAAGAAGCTCGCCCCCCATCTCGTCGAAGATCTGCCGTTTCTCCTCCCCCTCTGGAGCCGCGCCACACGCGCCCTCATCTCCCCGGGCCTGTGGATCTACGACGCGGCGGCCGGGTTCCCCAAGGGGTTGATCCATAAACACTTGAAGGCGCCGGAGACGCTGGAGCTGCTCCCGACCCTGCGGCCCGATGGCCTCGAGGGAGCGTTCGTGTACTACGACGCCCGCGCCGACGACTGCCGCCTCGTCCTCCACGTCGCAAAGAAGGCATCCGATCTCGGCGCGGTCCTTGCCAACTACATCGAGGTCGTCGGAATCTCCCCCTCCGGCGTCCGGACGCGGGAATTCGACATCGCCGCCGACCGCGTGGTCAATGCCACCGGCGTCTGGTGCGACCAGGTCCGAGGAGGAACCCCCACCGTGCGTCCCTCCAAGGGCGTCCACCTGATCGTCTCCGCCCGCCGCCTGGGCCTCACCTGCGCGGCCATGCTTCCCTCCCCTGCCGACGGCCGTATCATCTTCCTGATCCCAACGGACGGTCAGGCCATCGTGGGCACCACCGACACCGATTACTCCGGCTCCCTGGACCATCCCCGCGCCGAACCGGCCGACGTGGACTACCTCCTGGATCGCGTGAACGCCAACCTCCCGGGCGTGCGACTCAGCCGTGCGGACGTCCTCAGCACCTACGCCGGTCTCCGGCCCCTCCTCCTGGACCGGGCCGATGTCCCCTCCAAGGCCTCCCGCGAACACCACTTGTTCGAGGATCCGTCAGGACTCATCACCATCACGGGCGGCAAGCTGACCACCTATCGCAGGATGGCCAAGCAGGTCGTCGACCGTCTCACCCGGACCCGTTGCCGCACCCACCGGATCGACCTCTTCGCGACCGAGTCGACCGACCCGTTGGCCCGAGCCTACGGCTCCGAAGCGAGCCAGATCGGCGACCGCACCCCGCTCGTCCAGGGGCACGTCTGGGGCGAGGTCGATTTCGCCGTCGATCGCGAGATGGTGCGCACGCTGACGGACGTGCTCGCTCGCCGCATGAGGCTCGTCCTCTACGCCGACGACCGAGGGGCCTCGCTGGCCGAGCCCGTCGCTCTCAGGATGGCCCCCCGCCTTGGGTGGGATTCGGACGAGATCGCCCGCCAGATCGACGCCTTCCGGCACGACCTTGCGGAGGCGTACCCTCGCCCGTAACCGGCGTCGTGGCGTTATACTAGGGTCGGCCGGGTCGTCGAAGCACTGTACTCATGAAAGAAGGCAAAAAGCTCGCGGTCGTCCTCGGGGGCGGAGGCATGAAAGGCCTCGCCCACATTGGCGCCCTCAAGGTCCTGTATCGTTGGGGCCTCATCCCCGACGAGTACGTGGGCACCAGCGTCGGCGCTTACATCGCGGCCATGGCCGCCGGAGGCATGCCCGTCCCCGAGATCGAGGAGGTGGCCCTCGCCATCCGTCAGGAGGACATCCTCGACTTCAACTGGCTGGGCCTGCTGACCCGCCGGGGACGCTCCCGCAGCCTCTATCGCGGGAAGGCGGTCCATGACTTCTTTCGCCGCACCCTCCCCGTGGATCGATTCGATCAGCTTCTGATCCCGCTCTTCGTGACGTCCGTGGATCTCGAGAGCGCCCGCGAGGTCGTGTGGGGCATGCCGGGGTTCACCGAGGTGCCGATCCACGATTGCCTGGTCGCGTCCTGCTCGATCCCCGGCATCTATCCTCCCAAGAAAATCAACCGGTTCTATTTCGTGGACGGCAGCCTCGTCGATTCGCTCCCCGTGAAGGTCGCGGTCTATCGCAAGGCCGATCTGATCATCGCCATCTACCTGGAGCCCAAGGACATGGTCGCGCGGGGCGTGAGCCGTCGCGGGGTCGCCGCGATCCTCCAACAGTCACAGTCGATCCTCTCCCGGACCCTGGTCGCCCATAACCTGAAGCACTTCGAGAAGGCGCCCATCGTCCTCATCCAGCCGCAGGTGCAGGACTTCGGCCTCTTCGACTTCGAGAACCACGCGGCCGTGATCCGCGCGGGCGAATTGGCCGCCGAGATGTCCCTTCGCGCCCATCCGCTCACGGCGGCCTACGCCCCACCCTCATCGGCCCTCCCGGAGACGACGCCTTTCCCGTTTCCGACCGCCCCGGAGCGGACGTAAATGAAAAAGCCCGGGTCTCTCGACCCGGGCTTTTGTTGGGTGCCTTCCGTTGGACTACTTCTGGGACTCCGCGACGGGAGCGATCTCCTCGACGACGACCACTGAGTAGCCGTCCCAGCCCTCGGGGTTCTTGATCACCGTGCCGTTCACGCCCACGTACTTCTGGTAACAGTCGTTGAGTCGGCCCAGCATCCGCTCGTCCCCTTCCTTGATGCGGAGGAAGCAGACGATCTTGCCGCCCATGATCAGCTTGTGAGTGCCGGGGCGCTTCCAGAGCAGGCCCGTCGTATCAACGAAGCCCGTCATCGAATAGCCCTTCTGGACGTCGACCGGCCTCTTCGACTGCTCTTCCTTCTCGCGAGCGACCTGCTCCTCCTTGGCCTCGATCTGTGCCTTGGTGGTCTGCCAGAGGACCGCGAGGTCCTTGTACCGCTTGATCCCCTGCTCGGCCTGGGAGCGGACGACGTCGGTCTTCGCGATCGCCTGCGCCGTCTCGTAATGCTTCACGACGTCCGTGAAGTCAACCTGCTTGAGCTGTTTTCCGTCGATCAGCCGCTTCTGCTCGTCGAGCAGAGCCTCGGCGATCGCGATCTCCTTCTTGGCCTCCCCGTCTGCGTCCGAGAGCTTGGGCTCGACCTTGGCGGACCTCTTCGGGTCGTCCTTCGGAGTGAACCCGGCCAGGACGGCTCCCAGCCGGACGTACTTCTTCCCGACGAAGTACTTCACCGACTCCGGCGCCTCGATCTTGTACCAGCCCATGTGTTCGGCCACGACCTTGACCGCCTCGCCCTCCTTGAGGGTGGCGACCTGGTCGGCGTTCACGCGGCTGTCCAGGCGCACGGGGACCTCGTTGGCGACCGCCGTTGCGGTGGCGCCTTCCTTCTTCATGCTCTTGGCCGAAACCCAGACCGTGCTGCCCTTCGGCGGACGGATCTGGAAGTACTCGGCCTGCTCGGCGAGGACCGTCACTTTTTCGCCGATCCCGAGCACCGATGTGATGATGCTGCTGTTCGGGTCCCCTTTCGGGAACATCCGGACGTTCAGGCGCTCCGCCGCGATCTCGCCTTCGGCCGGGAACGAGCGGGTCGCCGCCGTCTTCTCCTGGGCGTACGCGCTGGCGGAGACGACCGCCAGGACTGCCGTGATCCACACCTTGGTCATCGTTTCCCCCTCTCCTATGAAAAACAGGTTCATACCGACAAAATCACACGGAAAACGCGGTTGCGGTCAGGATGAATTGATGGGCGTGTTTGCCATGTTTCCCTCTCTCTCACCTTACGACCCCTCTCCTTGATCCGGCCCCCCTCCGGGGCCGGCGCCCTGGAATCCTAGTGGTCGCCGTGCGGATCGGGCAACGGCAACGGCATGGGAGCCGAGGGCGTGCCCGAGGCATCCTTCTTGTTGATCAGGTCGTTGACCGCCGCGTCGAACAGGACCAGGTTGGCGTACTTCTCCTGGAACGACTCGCGGGCCGATCCGTCCATCTCGCGCCGGATTTCCTGGAACTTGGACTCGAAGTCGGCGGGAGGGCTCGAGAGGACGTCGTCGACGTGGATCACGTACGACCAGTCCTGCTTCTCGCGGCCGACCAGGCTCCCCTGGAGGATCAACGCCTCGCCGCTCTTCATCTTGCCCTGGCCGACTCGGGAACGGACCGCATTCCCGAGCGCCTTGTCCTCGAGCCCCGGATCATCGCCCGAGGGATCGCCCCGGCTGAAGCCGGTCTTGAAGTAGCGGGTGGGCCTCCACTCGCCGGGGTACTTCACGCGCGCCCCGGCGATGCCATGGACCTTGATCTCCTCGACCACCGACGACGCCTGGGACTGGGCGCGCTTTCGAAGCTGCTCCTTATGGATCTCCTTCACGATGTTCTCTCGGTTCTGCGCGGTCACGCCGGGGTTCTCGCTCCCGGCGATCTTTTTCTGGAGCTTCAAGAGTAAGCGTCCCTTGCTGGTGGGGACGATCTGGGAGATCTCGCCCTCGCTGCGTTTGGCGTCCCAGGCCCACGCTTCGATCCCGCCTCCCGTTCCGAGGACCTTCTCGATCTCGTCCACGTGCTTGCGGTCGAAGGAGGAGGTCAGGTCGCTGATCAGCTCAACGCCTTTCTCGCGTCCAAACTTGTCCTTCAGCTCCGAGAGGATGCTGTCGGGGTACTTGTTGTTGTTCGCCACGTAAGCCTGGCCGAGGGCGGTGTTGGCCGCGCTCATGACTTCCTGGGCTTTGTCCTCCGCCCAGCGCTTCTTGATCTTGTCGGGAATCTCGCCGCGCACGTCGCCGAAGGGCTTCTGTTCAGCCACCGGGGGTTTCTCGTCTTCCTTGTGGTCCTCGCCGGGCGCGTGCTTGTGCTCGGCCGCCTTCTGGAACTCGCCCTTGTGGTCCTCGTAGTACTTCTTGATCTCGTCCTCGGTCGGTTCCGGGGCCTTCTTCTTGATTTCGTCGACGTCGGCCATCAGATAGGCCAGCATCACCTTGTCGGCGGTCTTGAACTTGATCTTGTTGTCCTGGTAGTACTTGGCGATCTCCTCGGTGCGGGCCGGCTTGAGCTCCTTCACGTACTCCTTGGGATCAAACCCGGCTACGGTGACGCGGACGGACTGCTGGTCCCCCATGACGCGGTCGTAGACCTTGGCGTACTCGGCGAACTCGGCGCCCGACATCATCTCCAGGAGCTTGTCGATCACGACGAGATCGGCGATCCACGCGTCGTAGGTGGCGACCGTCGATCCGAACAGCTGTCGCGCCACGCCGGGAACGGTCTCGTCATTGTGGGGGACGCGTCCGAAGAACGTCCGCATGAAGAGCTCTTCCGACTTCCGGCGCATCTCGGGCTGGGAGGCGGCGGGGATGCCCTTCCGGCGGGCCTCCTCCAGCAGTGCGATGTTGCGCCACGCGACTTTGACCAGATCGTCCGCCTTTGCCTCGGGCAGCCTCATTCCCTGCATCGCCATGAAGGCCATCCGAGGCTGCTGACGGTACTGCCGATGGAAATAGGAAGGCACGGCGCGCTGCATCTGGTGGTTGAACGCCGTCTTCGAAATATGCACCGAACCGAAGATGATGCCGGCGTCCTCGTTTCCACCGGCCTCCGGGCCGTCGCCGCCCATGTACCCCCAGAGGACGAGCGGGATGATCATCATGATCGCGATGAAGAGCATGATGCCCTTCGTGGACCGGTGGACGAATTTCTGAAAGTTCATTTCACTTCTTCAGGCCGCGGAAGATCCTCCGCCGATCTCAGGCCGAACGTATCCAGGAAATCCTTCGTCGTTCCGTACAGCAAAGGCGACCCCGGCACTTCGTCTCTTCCGGCGATCTTGACCAGGTTGCGCTCCATGAGCGCCCGGATCAACTCGCCCGACTGCGCCCCGCGGATCGCCTCGACGTCCACCCTCTTGATCGGCTGCTTGTACGCGATGATCGCCAGGGTCTCGAGGGCCGCCGAGGAGAGCTTCCGGTCGGCCTTCGCCTTCTTTAGGTTCGAAAGTATATCCGCGTACTGGGGGCGGGTCAACACCTGGTAGCCGCCGGCGATCTCCTCGATGCTGAAAGCCCTGCCGGTCTGCTCGTACTCGACCTTGAGTTGGGCGACGGCCTCCTTGATCTCCTCGGGCTTCGGTTCACCGCCGCAGACGTCCTTGAGCTTCGCGGCCGTGATGGGCTCGTCGCAGGTGAAGAGGATCGCCTCCAGAGTCTGCTTCAAGTTATCCACTCGGCCGCCCCTCTCGCGAAATACGTCAGGATGAAATCCGCGCCCGCACGCTTGATGGAAGTGAGGACTTCGAGGATGATGCGCTTTTCATCGATCCACCCTCTCTCCCCGGCGGCCTTGATCATCGCGTACTC
>CAZSCC010000230.1:0-5011 GCA_964604905.1 uncultured Planctomycetales bacterium | reverse complement strand
GCGACCGAAATCGAACGCCGCCCGGGTGTAGACCGTCTCCCCCCGGTCCGCCGAGCCCCCCGCCAGCACGATGGTCTTCACCCAGGAAAAATCATACATCCTTCATTTTCCCTGTCGAGTTTTCCTACCCCCATGGCACCTCCGGGTGGAAGGACCTTTCTCTACTTTAAGGAGCACCCCATGTTCAAGGCAGCCCTCGCACTCGCCCTCCTCCTGGCGGACGACCTGACCTCCCTCCTCAAGCTCGCCGCCGACAAGGACCCCGACCGCCGCGTCCAGGCCGTCGAATCCCTCAAAGCAACCCTGGACCCCCGCGCCCTCCAGGCCCTCCTCCCCCTCCTGGGCGATCCCCACGCCAAGGTCCGCTACCGCACTCTGCTCGCCCTCCGCGACGGACCCGATCCCCTGCCCCTCCTCAAGACCGCCCTCCGCCTCCCCTCCCCCCTGGCCCGCCAGGGCGCCTGCATCGCCCTCGGAGGCTCCCGGCGCAAGGAGGCGATCCCCTTCCTCCTCGACCGCCTGGGCGACCCTGACCCCCTGGTCCAGGGCGAAGCCGCCGCCGCCCTCGGCCTCCTGGCCGACCGTTCAGTCACTGAACGGTTGATCGACGCCTTCCGCAAGGAGAGCGACTGGCCCCTCCGCGCCTCCGTCCTGGAAGCGCTCGGCCGCCTCGCCCCCGAACGTCTCCCCGAGATCCTCGACACCGCCGCCACCGCCGGCCCCTACCAGGTCCGCCTCGCCGCCGCCGAACGAGGCCGCAGCGATCTGGTCGGCGACCGCGACTGGCGCGTCCGGGCGGCCGCGATCGACGCCTGCCGCGTCCGCCGCGACCGGGAGGCCGTCGGCCGGCTGGTCGACCAGTTCCCCCGCGAGACGGGCCGCCTCCGCTGGGACATCTTCACGGCGCTCGGCGACCTGACGGGGAAGGACCTCGGCCTCAACCCCAAGTCGTGGAAGGCCTGGTGGGACGCCAACCGCGAGACGTTCGACCCCAAGCCCCGGCCCGCCAAGGGGGCGCCGGCGGTCGCGGTCGGCGGTGAGACCCAGGCGTCGTTCTTCAAGGTCCCCATCCTCTCGACCCGACTCCTCTTCCTCCTCGACCTCTCCGGCTCGATGCGCGACCCCTCGCCCGAAGGGGGCACCAAGATCGACGTCGCCAAACGCGGGATGACCGAGACGATCGGCGCCCTCCCCGCCGACGCGCGCTTCGGGATCCTGGGCCTCGGCTGCGCCGAAGACGGGACCTACACGCTCCGCGAGAAGAAGACCTGGCAGGGCCGCCCGGCGCTCCTCCCCGCCACGCCCGCCTGCAAGGCCGACGCCGGCCGCTTCGTCGCCGGCCTCGAGGCGAAGGGCTGGACCAACCTCTACGACGGGATCGAGTACGCCTTCACCGAGCCCGAGGTCGACACGGTCTACCTCTACTCCGACGGCGGCGCCTCGAAGGGGATCTTCGTCGCGTCGGCCGAGATCCTCCACCACCTCTCGAAGATGAACCGCTTCCGCCGGATCGTCATCCACACCGTCGAGGTGCCCGGCGTGAAGAATCCCGCGGACAACCGCAAACTCCTCCAGGAGATCGCTCGAGCGACCGGGGGGACCTGCACGCTTTACGAAGGGAGATCCGGAGATCAGAAGAGATAGGGAGATGTTTCGGAAAAGACGAGGAGATCCGATGATGTGCGGAGATAAGACGACCGGATGGGAGAACGATACCCTGAGTGAGAAGGTCATCGGGTGCATCATCAAGGTGCACCAAGTGCTCGGGCCAGGCTTCCTGGAAAGCATCTACAGGAATGCCCTGGCGGTCGAGTTCCAACGACGGGGCCTGATCGTCGAGATCGAACGGGAAATCCGAGTGAACTACGAAGGGGTGGAGGTGGGACGGCACCGGATCGACATGATCGTCGGGGGGAGTCTCATCGTCGAACTCAAGGCCGTCGAAAATCTGAGCCGCGCCCACTACGCACAAGTCCGCTCCTATCTCAGGGCCACGAATCTGCGCATCGCGCTCCTGGTCAACTTCTCCAAGCCGGTCGCCGACTACAGGAGGGTGGAACGCTCATGAGCCGACTGGCTCATCGTCTCGCCCGATCTCCTCCCACCCTCGGATATCCCCTCGGGATCCGTCCGGGTCGTGATCTTGGTCCTGGGATCTCCCGATCTCCGTCGATCTCCCGATCCCCCTTCGTCTTGCCAAGCCCGATACGGAGGAGTATCATCTCCTTGGATGCCGCCCACCAAGTCGATCCCGATCCTGACGGACGAGCAGCTCATCGAGTTCCTCAAGAAGGGAGACCGGAAGGCCGGCGACGCCCTCGTCCAGCGCCACAACCGGCTCGTCGCCCGCGCCGTCTACGAGGTCGTCCGCGACCTCACCGCCGTCGAAGATCTCATCCAGGAGATCTTCATGAAGGCCTTCCGGAAGGTGAACCTCTACAACCCCGCGCAGGGGAAGTTCACCGTGTGGCTGACGACCGTGGCCCGCCACGAGGCGATCAACCACCTGCGCCGCATGAAACGCTCGCGCCACGTCTCGCTCGACGACACCGCCCCAGAAGGCGGGTTCTCGCCGATCGAGCGGCCCAGCCAGCAGGTCTCGAAGAAGGAGACTTGGAGCAAGGTCATCGACGCGATCCACGCGCTCGCCGAGCCCGCGCGCACCATCCTCGTCAAGCGCATCCTCGAGTCCAAGCCCTTCGACCAGATCGCGAAACTCCTCAAGCAGCCCGTCGACACGGTGAAGACCATCTACTACAGAAACACCGAGTCGCTCCGGAAGAAGCTCGGCGTCCCCGGCGTCTGACCCGTGGCCAAGCCCAAGAGCGCGTCCTTCTATCTTCGCGGCGTCATGGGGATCCTCGTCCTCATCCCCGCGCTGGGAGCGGTGCTGTTCAGCCGCCCCTGGCTCCAGGCCGGACCGTGGGCCGACCTCGCCTTCTTCGGCGCCGGCTGCGCGCTCGCGTGGGGCGGCGGGCTCCTGCGCCTCTGGGCCATCGTCTACATCGGCGGACGCAAGGGGAACACCGTGGTCTCGAACGGGCCCTACGCGTGCTGCCGGAACCCGCTCTACCTGGGCTCGCTCCTGGTCGGCCTCTCGTTCGCGTTCTTCACGAAGAGCGCCTCGGTCTTCACCGCGGTCCTGGTCCTCTCCACGCTCTACCTGAGTCTCGTGGTGAAGTCGGAGGAGAAGCAGCTGGAGGGGCTCTTCGGGCAGGCGTGGCGGGATTACGTCGCGGGCGTCCCGCGCCTCTTCCCGCGCCTCGCGTGGAAGTCCGAAAAGCGGGTCGAGGTCGATCTCCGCGCGTTCAAGAACGAGACGCTGCGGCTCACGGGGATCGCGCTCATCCCCCTGCTCATGACGGTCGTCGCCGCGCTCCGCGCGCTCCCGGACTGGCCGCGCCTCTTCACGCTCCCCTAACGGCGCGCGTCCTCCAGGCTGCGCTTCGCCTGCTTCTTCACCTTCTCGTCGGGGTCGGCCTGCGCCGCCTGCTCGAGGGCCGCCCGGACGACCGGATCCAGCTTCATGGGCCCGAGCGACTCCGCCGCCTCCTCGCGCACCTTGGCCGACTCGTCGCCCCGGACGTGGGCGAGCAGACTGCGCTTGAGGTCGTCCGAGACCACCCGGTGCAGGTTCGTGCAGATCCGCGCGCGCAGCTCCGCGTCGAGGCTGGCGTCCAGGAGCGCGACCATGCTCCGGACCACTTCGGGCGAGCGGCCGTCGGGTCGCGTGGACCGGAGGCGGGCGAGGGCCTCCACGCGCTCCTGCTCCGGCGCGGCCGCGTCGATCGCCTTCGCCTGCAGCGCCGTCAGCTCCGCCGGGGTCGGCTCCCGCTCCGGCGTGCCGAGCGCTTGAAGCGCCCTCTGGAGCGCGCCCGTCACCTCCGACGGCGGATCGGGCTTGGGGGCGGGAGGCGCAGCCGGGGTCGGGACCGCAGCCGGTTTCGGCTCCCGCCGGAGTTCCTCCACCTGGCGTGCCAGCGCGTCCCGCTCCTCGCGGACGCGACGGAGCTCGGTCCGGAGGGCCTCCCCCTCGCCCGCTGCGGGGCGCCTCGAAAGGAGGGCGATTGCCAGCGCCGCGCCGAGGACCACGACGGCGATCGCGACGGATCGGTTGGACCCGGACATGCGGGCCATCCTATCACAGGCGCGAGGCGCTTGCGAAACCCTTGGCGCGCGCCGGGCGATCGGGTTGAATGGCTCCCGTGCACCAGCTGACCAGCCTCTTCGGGCTCGCCGTGCTGCTCGGGATCGGTTGGGCGGCCTCGAACAACCGGAAGGCCATCCGCTGGCGCCTGGTCGCCTGGGGCATGGGCCTCCAGATCTTCTTCGCCCTCGTCATCCTCAAGACCGCGCCGGGGTACTGGCTCTTCGACAAGGCCGGGAAGGCCGTCACGCGACTCATCGGATTCACCGACGACGGCGCCCGGTTCGTCTGGGGCTGGCTCTACCAGAACCCCGCCGGCGCGAAGTCGCCCGTCTTCCTGATCGACATCCTCATGACGATCGTCTTCTTCGCCGCCCTCATGTCCCTCCTCTATCACCTGGGCGTGATGCAATGGGTCGTCGCCGGGATCGCGAAGGGGATGCGGAAGACCATGGGAACGAGCGGGGCGGAGACGCTCTGCGCCAGCGCCAACATCTTCGTGGGCCAGACCGAGGCGCCTCTCGTCGTCAAGCCGTTCATCGAGACCCTGACGATGTCCGAGCTCCACGCCGTCATGGTCGGCGGCTTCGCGACCATCGCGGGAGGCGTCCTGGCCGCCTACGTCAGCTTCGGCATCGACGCGGGCCACCTGATCGCGGCCAGCTTCATGTCCGCCCCCGCCGCCCTCGTCGCCGCCAAGATGTTCCTCCCGGAGACCGAGACGTCCGTCACCGCGGGCGAACTCACGATCAAGCTCGAGAAGACGACGGCCAACGTCTTCGATGCCGTCTGCGTGGGAGCCGCCGACGGCATGAAGCTGGCCATCAACGTGATCGCGATGCTCCTCGCGTTCGTCTCCATCAT
>CAZSCC010000229.1:0-6530 GCA_964604905.1 uncultured Planctomycetales bacterium | reverse complement strand
GGTCAGGGCGAGGGCGAGGTGTTTCATGGGGATATAAGCGCGGGGGGGCGGGGGGATTACAGGAAGGATGGTACCCCCAAGCGGACGTTCCGCGTGGATCGGATCCTCGAGGAGCGCTTCCAGAGGCATCCGGCTCTTGAGGCCAGGGTGGAGCGGGAAGGGTGGTCGAAAGGGCCGATCGCAGGGCCGGAGGCGCTCGCGTCCGTCCCCACGGACCTTCCTGCCGCTCGGCCCGAGCCCACCTTCTGGCGTCGTGTCTTGGCCCTTGTGGGCTTTGGAAAGGGAGCTTGAGGGTTGACAGGAGATCGTTAATAGAATATGTTCTCTAATACTGAACATATGACTATAGTGAACATACGGGAGGGCCAGCCGATTCTCGCTCAATGCGGGGAACGGCTCAGGGACTACCTTCACTGCGCCCATGTGGAGATCGAGCCGCATGTCGAAGTGGGTCAGGACAAATGGTTTGAGATCACCTGCGACACTCGACCCAAGGTCCGTTTCCTTGGAGTGCTGAGAAAGCACGGGCGCTTGATCGGCGAACAGGTGCGCCACATTGCGATCGACACGGAGGAGATGGGAAGGCGCCACAAGAGGCAGCCCCTCCTCCTGGCTCCCTGGATCGCGGACGAGTGGGCGGACGAACTCCGTAGAGCCGGGGTCTTCTACGTCGACACGGTGGGCAACGCGTACCTGGAGCTCGAGGCCCCTCGGATCCTGGTGGACGTCCGTGGCAAGCGTCCGGAGAGGGCCCCAAAAACCGAGCCCGGCCGCCTGGTCGAGCCGACGGGTCTCATGGTGATCCATCTCCTTCTCACGCGGGAGGCTGCGGTCAACCAGCCCTACCGGAAGGTCGCGACGGATGCCGGCGTGGCGCTTGGGACGGTGGCGGTCGTCATGCGCGAGTTGGAGAACGCCGGGTACCGAGTCGCTACCGCCCCCGATCGCTGGGCGCTCGAGAAGACCGCCGACCTGATCGAACTTTTTGTCCGCGGCTACGCGCTCAAGCTGCGGCCCGCCTGCCTTCTGGGTCGATATCGGCACGCGGAGAAGGACCCATGGAAGCTTTGCGAGGCGCTGACGCTCCCGCTTGAGACGCGCCGGATTCCCTATGCGATGACGGGTGCTTGGGCCGCGCACGAGTGGACCGGCCACCTCCGCGCGGAGACCCTGACCCTTCATGTCGGAGGAGAGGCCATCGCCTTGTGGAACGGGCAGCCCATGCTCCCGGACCCCCAGGGCGGCAACGTCGTCCTGCTCAAGTACTTTGCGCCGACCGTGGTCGATCCGGAGCTTGAGAAGACGAAGGATCGTCCCCTGGCCACCCAGCTTCTCACCTATGCCGAGCTTCTTCACGACGGGCGCCCTCGAGAGCTCGAGACGGCCCGAATGATCTACGATCGGTTCCTGAGGGCCAAGTAGAGTGAGACCCGACCTGACCCAGGCGATCCGGACGCTCCTGGACGTCGTGCACGGCATGAAGCTGGACGCCGTGCTCGTGGGCGCGCTCGTTTCGGAGCTGGCGGCCGTCGAAGACGAGGGCTTGACTCCTCCACGCGGCACGAATGACGCCGACTTTGCGCTCAGGATTAGGAGCTGGGATGAGTTTGCCCGGCTCAAGGAGGCCCTGGTTTCTGCCGGATTCGAGCTCGACCCGAAGATCGAACATCGCTTGTTCCTGCGATCGGCCATGGTCGATGTGCTGCCCTATGGTCCGGAGATTGCAAAGGACGGAGAGATCCTCTGGCCCATCTCTGAACTCTCGATGGTCGTCCTCGGTTTCGAAGAGGCTTGCGCCCGGGCCGTGGAGTCGCAGGTCGATCCCATGCTCCGCGTGAGGCGCCTCACGATTCCCGGGTTCATCCTTCTCAAGGTGATGGCCTTCCTGGATCGTCGGGCGGCCGGGAACCAGAAGTACAAGAGCGACGCGGAGGACCTGCTCTACTGGTTCGAGAACTACGCCTCGGGAAAGCACGAGGAGAGGCGCTACGAAATCCTCGGGAAGGGGCTTTCGGAGATCGCCTTTGATTCCGCCGGCGCGGCGCTCCTCGGCATGGACGTGAGGGGGCTGGCCTCACCGGCGGCCGCCGGCCGGGTCCGGAGCTTTCTGGAGGCCGCCGTGGACCCCTATGGCCCCTTCGCCAGTTCCATGGTGTCTCCTTCCTTCGAGGAACGTCGTGAACGGGTCGTGTCGCTCGTCTCCGCATTCAAGAGAGGTTTCGACGAGGGTGCATCTCCTGTCTGATCCAGCCGATCTGGGCCGGGGGTACCATCGAGGAGCAGCGGCGCTTCGTGGAGTACTTCGTCCAGGGGGTCAAGATCGACGGGAAGGGGAGGTGGGTGGAGGCGGCGTTCTACGAGGAGCCGAGCCTGCCGGGAGTTACTTTTTGGATGGTACCCCCAACGGGAGTCGAACCCGTGTCGCGGGCTTGAAAAGCCCGTGTCCTAGGCCACTAGACGATGGGGGCATGCTGAGGACGAGGGATGTTACCCGTCCCCCGCGGGCCCGGTCAAGCCCATTGACGCGCTTCCTTGATCCCAAGGCGGTCAGCGTCTAAGATCGTTCCTTCGATACGAGCCTGATTAGGAGGAACCCATGAGCACTCTCGTCCTGACTCTCGCCCTCGCCCTCGGCGGCAACGATCTGCCCCGCGAACTGGCCTTCGAAGCGGATGTCGCCGCGGCGACGACGGAAGAGGCCCTCCCCGCCTGGGGCCTCGAGCCGGTGGCCCCCCAGGCCGCCCCCATCCTGACGTGGACCCTCGGGCCGCGCCTCGGCGTCGCCTCCGCGTTCGACTCCGACGACGCCGCGTTCCTGCTCGGCGCGCAGCTCCGCGTCCGCATCCTCGACTGGCTGGGCGCCGAGGGGTCCATCGATTTCCAGTCGGAGCAGTCCTATGAGGATGGCGACATCGACGTCTTCCTCTTCCCCATCCAGTTCTCCGCCCTCTTCTACCCCCCCATCGACTGGATCGTGAAACCGTACGGCCTGGCGGGCGTCGGGTTCTACTACTACGACGTCGAGTACAGCGGCCTCCTCGCGGCCAAGAAGGACAAGAGCGACTTCAAGCCCGGCTTCCACTTCGGCTTCGGCGCCGAGTACGCCGTGACTCCCTCGATCTCCGTCGACGCCGACCTGCGCTTCATCTTCATCGGCGGCTCGGCGTCCGGCAACGACTTCGACTACTTCCAGCTCACGTTCGGGGTCAATTTCAAACTCTTCTGAGGAGATAAGGAGATACCGGAGATAGGGAGATACGGAAAGCCGGAAATCCGGAAAGCCGAGAAGCCGGAGATACGGAGAGATGTCCGAACAGAATCGGGCACGGCACGGATCCCAACGACCGGACCCATGATGATGATCGCCTCGTAGAGATCGGTGCAATACCCCCATGATCCACCCTAGAGCCACGGAGCCGACCCTGGACGTTTTTCTCCGTGCACTCCGTGTCTCTGCGGTGAATTTCGGTTTTAAAACCGCCTCTTAGATGGCCCGGAATCCGGACGTCTGCGTCGTCGGCGGCGGAATCGTCGGCGCGGCGATCGCCTACCGCCTGGCGAAGGACGGCCTCGCCGTCACGCTCCTCGAGCGGGGCGCGATCGGCCGCGAGGCGTCCTGGGCCGCCGGCGGGATGCTGACGCCGGTCCACCTGGCCGAGTACCCCGGACCGCTCGCCGAGATCTGCGCGGCAAGCCTCGCGCTCTACGAGCCCCTCTGCCGCGAGCTCGCGGGGCTTTCGACGACCGACCCCGAGTTCCGCGCGACCGGCCTCCTCCTCCTCGTGACCGGCGAGCAGGGCGAGCGGGATGCCGCGATGCTCGAGGCGTGGAAGCGCTCGCGGGGCCAGCCCTGCGAGCGGCTCTCGCGCGAAGAGGCGCTGGCGAGGGAGCCGCGCCTCACGCCGGAGTTCCGGGGCGCGCTCCTCCTCCCCGACATCGCGCAGGTACGGAACAACCGGATGGCGGTCGCGCTGGCGGAGGCGGCGGCCAAGAAGGGGGCCGAGATCCGCACCGAAACGCCCGTCCTCGGCTTCCTCCGCGTGCCGGGCCGCGTGAACGGCGTGAAGACCGCGCGGGGCGACGTCTTCGCGGGGACAACCATCCTCGCCGCGGGCGCATGGTCGCCGGAGATCCTGGAGCCGCTCGGGATCCGGCTCGCCGTCCGGCCGGTCAAGGGCCAGATGATCCTGGCGGGCGGCCCGCCCGACTTCTGCCGCCACATGATCCTCGACGGCGAGAGCTACCTCATCCCGCGCGCCGACGGGAAGATCCTGATCGGGAGCACGCTCGAGGAGAAGGGGTTTGACAAGACGGTGACGATCGAGGCGGTGGGCGACCTGGCGAAGCGCGGCGCCCGCCTGATGCCGGAAATCGCGAAGCTCCCGCTCGTCGCCTCGTGGGCGGGCCTCCGCCCCGCGACGCCCGATCGCCTGCCCTATCTGGGCCGCGCGCCGGTGGACGGCCTGATCCTCGCGACCGGCCACTTCCGGAACGGCATCCTGCTCGCGCCCATCACGGCGGAGATCGTGGCCGACCTCCTCGCCGGCCAGCCCTCCTCGGTCGATCTGGCGCCGTTCGACCCCATGCGCAGGGAGATCCGGGGATGATCGTGATCCGGAGATCGGAACTTCTTATCTCCGGATCTCCACCCTCTCCGGATCTCTCTTAGTAATCCGGCGCTTCCTGATAGGCGCCGCTCGGGGCCGGCCCGACCCGGTGGCGGAGCTGCTCGGCCACGATGATCTCGCGGACCCGCCCGGCGATCGCCTCGTGGTTCTCGCGCGTGTCGGCGGGATCGACGTCGATCGCGGGGAGGAACTGGACGACGATCTTGGCGGGATGGGGGAGCCCCGTCAGGCGCGGCCACGCCTTCCACGTGCCGTAGATCACGCAGGGGACGATGGTCGCGCCCGACTGCACCGCGAGGCGGCCCACGCCCGGCTTCACGGCGCCCATCGCCCACTGGAGCGAGCGGCGCCCCTCGGGGAAAATGCCGACCGCGCCGCCGCGCTGCAGGACCCGGAGCGCCTTCTGGATCGTGGGCTCGTTGTTCCCGCCGGGATAGACGGGCAGCATGCCCCACTGCTTCGCGAACCAGCCGACGACCGGGACCTTCAGGATTTCGGCCAGCGCAAAGAAGCGGACCACGCGCTCCGTCGCGAGCGAGAGGACGACGGGGTCGAAGTAGCTTGGATGGTTCGCCGCGACGAGGAGGGGCCCGGACTTCGGGACGTTCTGCAGGCCGTGGAACTGGAGGCCGTGGAAGATCCGCATCCAGAGGTAGAGGACGAAGCGGACGAGGCGGACCATCAGGACGCCCTGGCCGCCTCGATCCCCGCCCTGGCGTCGACCTTCGAGAGGAGGATCATCCCGGTGATGAAGAAGACCGCGAGCGAGACGATGCCCCACTTCATGTGGCCGGTAAGCTGGGAGACCGTCCCGAAGAGGAGCGACCCGAGCGCCGCCGCGGCCCTGCCGCCGATCGCGAAGAAGCCGAAGAACTCGGCCGACCGCGCGGGCGGCGTCAGCTGCGCGAAGAAGCCGCGCGCCAGCGCCTGCGTCCCGCCGAGCACGATCGCCACCGAGATCCCCAGCACCCAGAACATCCCCGGCGTCGAGGTGAAGAAGGCGAAGAGGAGCACGCCCAGCCAGATGAAGAGCGAGAGGCCGATCACCCGCTTCGAGCCCGCCCGCTCGGCGAACCGCCCGAACATGAAGGCCCCGACGGCCGCCACGACCTGGATCACGAGGACCAGGAGCATGATGGCGTCGCCCCGCATCCCGGCCGCCTTCTCCCCGAAGAGCGCGGCGTTTGAGATCACCGTCTCGATCCCCTGGTTGAAGAAGAGGAAGGCGAGGAGGAAGAGGAAGAGCTCCTTGTGCTTCCGGAGGTTGCGGATCGTCCGGGCGACGTCGGCGAAGCCGAGCGCGAGGAGCGAGCTTCCGGGCGGGCGGGGCTTGGGGGTCGCCCGCTCCTTGAGCCAGAGGGCCGCGGGGAGCGAGAAGAGGAACCACCACAGGCCTACCACGACGAAACACCAGCGAACGGCCAGGACCTTGTCCGCGATGACCTTGTACATGACGAGGTTGAGCGCGAGGCAGATCCCGCCCCCGACGTAGCCCATCGCCCAGCCGAACGACGAGACCCGGTCCATCTTGTCCGGAGGCGCCAGCTCGGTGAGGAAGGCGTTGTTGAGGGCCACGCTCGCGCCGAAGCCGATGTTGGCGAGGATGAAGAGGACGAAGCCGAGCGTCACGTCGCCGGGATGGACGAGGACCAGCGACGTGCAGGCCGTGACGCCCAGGAGCCAGAAGAAGAGGAAGAAGCGCTTCTTCGAGCCGGTGTAGTCGGTGATCGCGCCGATGACGGGACCGCTCGCGCAGACGAGGAGCATCGAGATCGCGTTGGCCCAGTTCCACCAGGTCTCGCCCTTGATGGCGCTTCCTTCCGGCACGACCGTCAGCGCGAAGTAGCGGCTGTAGATCGCGGTGAGGATCGAGGTGGCGAAGGCCGAGTTGGCCCAGTCGTA
>CAZSCC010000228.1:0-15656 GCA_964604905.1 uncultured Planctomycetales bacterium | reverse complement strand
CGTCCTGCATCAGGTCGCGGAGCTTGAAGTCCTTGACCGGCTTCCCGATCGCGGCCTTCTCCTCCTGGGCGGCCGCCGCCGAACCTGCCGCGAACAGTGCTAGAATCGCCAATGATCGCATGGTCTCGCCCTCCTTACATTGACCGCTTAACGTCCGGCGACCCCAATTATATTCCAGGCTCTCGTGAAGCGGGAGGAAAGAACGCGGGAGGACGGAGGAACGCATGAAGAATCCGGGCGCTGGACTGCTCATCGCGTGGGCCTGCGTCTCGTGCGCGGCCCCGGGGGCCTCGGATCAGCGGAAGGGTCCGCCCTCGACGCGGAACCAGTCCTCCCACTTCTGCCGGTTCTGGTCGATGCTCTGTCCGGTCATGTTTCGAAGGGCCTGGTGACCCGCGGCCCGCACGTCCGTATCCGGGTCGTCCATCCACGTGATGAAGATCTCCACGGATTTCCGGGTCTGGGTCCGCTGGGCGGCGTTGGCGAGGTAGACCCGGGTCCACTTGTCCGTCTCGACGGGGAGGCGGGAAAGGATGGCTTCCGACGATCCGGGGGCCTGGAGGGTCATGAGGCCCGCGGCGGCCGCTTGACGGATCAAAGGGTCGGCGTCGTTCAGGAGCGGGGCCAGGAAGCCCCACGCCTCTGGATTCCCCAGCTTCCCGATCGCGGCCGCGACGTCCACCCGGGCCGCGCCCTTCGAGTCCTCGAGCGCCTGCGAGAGCCGGGGGAGGACTTCCCGCTCCTGGTCCAGCGCCTTGAGCAGCCGCTGCAGCCCCGCCAGCGCCTTGCTCCGGACCGCGCTATCCGGGTCCGAGCAGAGCTTCGTGATCGGGTCCAGGGCGTCGCGCGATCCGAATTTGACGAGCGCCTCGAGCGTCTGGCCCCGGACCATGAGGTCGGAGTCCTTGAGCATGGGCAGGAGGTCTTTCTCCGACGCGGAGGAGCCCAGTTCGCCCAGGAGGGCCACCGCCTGGACCCGGACCTGGGGGTTGCGGTGGGTCAGGGCCTTGGCTGCCGGAGCGCGCGTTTCCGCGACTTTCATCCGAGCCAGGATCGCGCCGATCTGTCCGAGGGGCTCCTCGGCGAGGGCCCCCAGGTTCGTGGCCAGGAAAACCGCGGCTTCCGCTCCGAGGGAGGAGATCTCCTGGAGGATCTGGAACTTGGTCTCGCTGAGGTCCTTCTTGAAGCGGTCGAAGATTTCGTTCACCCGGTCCACCGTCTCCTTGCTGAACCCCGAACTGATCCAGGGGTCGAGCGCGCCGTCCTGCGGGGGGCGCCGGCCCTCCTCGGGCCGCGCGGGCGGAGGAAACGGGGGGAGGGGCGTCGGGTCCGGGCGTCCGCCCACGGCCTTGGGGGGAACCTTCGGGGGCTTCTCGTTGATCGAGCGGATCTTCATGATTTCCACGCGATCGATGAGGTCGCTCCGGAGCGAGATGTCGCCCGCCTTCAGGCGGAGCGTGATGCTCTTGTCGGTCTCCTTGACGAGGAGGCCGTCGATGAAATTCCCGTTCCTGAGGTGCACGCGGTGGAAGCGGGTTTCGACCCACTCGGTCTGGCCATCCTGGGCGGCGAGCGCGGGCGCGAAGGCGTGGAGCAGGGCAACGCTCAAGAGGGACGATATCACCGCAGGCCCCTTTGCAATGTATGGGTTATGCGCTGGATTCAAGTGTACCCCCTGGACTCCCCTGGGGCAACCGCGTCGAGAAAGATCCCGAACCCTCACCCGCCGCCGGGTCATGCTGTTTGTGAACCCGGGGGGACTGCCCGGGAGGCACGTAAAGATTTTATGCTATTTTCCTGCTGATTCGGGCGCCGATCGTGTACAGTTTGGAAGTGCATACAATATGCGGGAGGTCCATGAGACCCTTGACGTCGGGAAGGCTCCGCCGCCGGGGGGCGGGCGCCGCGGGCTTTTCGCTGATCGAGGTCATGGTTTCGATGTCGATCCTGGCGTTCGTCCTCCTGGTGTTCCTGGGAGTGATCTTCAGCGCGGACTCGCTCCGCGCGTCGTCGCGGGAGGGGTCGATCGCGATGCAGGACCTCCAGTCCGCGGTCGAATACACCTTCGCCCCCACCTTCGACAAGTTCAAGCAGAACTATCCGACGAACACCTCCTTCCGCGGGCAGACCGCCGGGGACGGGACGACGCTGCTTCCCAATTACTACGATGACCCGTCGACTTCCGTCGTGGAGCGCGCGCTCAGGATGGAGGAGATCACGATCACCTGGACGGCCCAGGACCCAAGCCCGGCCATCGAATGGGTCGAGTACAAGGTGGAAGTCAGCTGGCGGGATCACAAGAACCGCGTCGTCCGGGAATCCATCGTGACGAAGAGGTCCAAGTAGCCATGCACCGCTTCGACCGGCGCCGGGGCTATTCCTTGATCGAGATCATGATCACGTTGGCCATCACGATCATCATCCTGGTCGCCGTCTACAGCGTCATCGGGACCACGATGAAGCAGGACGAGGCGATCCGGGCTCGAGTGGAACTCCAGATCGAGGCCACGCGCTGCATCCAGGAGTTGACGTCCCTGCTCAAGACCGCCGGCCCCGTCGACACGAACGGAAACGGGACCTGGCAGAGCGGCGAATATCCCGTCTTTGTCGACGACGGATCCACCTATCCCTCCGCGTACGCCTCGTTCTCCGACCTCAACGACGTGTCGTCCACCGGAAGCAACAGCCCCGCCGGGCATTACATCGTGACCGTGGATCCGGATGGTTTCGGCGGCCCCTCCAACGAGATCATCTTCCGCCTCCCCCGCGACAAGGACGGGGACAAGCACCCCACCGATGCCAGCGGGAACATCGAGTGGGGGAAGGACAACGTCATCACGGAGACGGCGTTCTACGCGATCGCGATCGTCAGCAATCCCGCCGTGAAACTCAACGAGCTGCAGATCCGCCGCTACAACGGGACGGGCTTCGGGACCACCCTCCTCAAGAAGACGGTGCTCACGCGGAACCTGGACCGCATCCAGTTCAAGGCCCGGGGCAGCGGCGGGGTCCCCACCGGATTCTGCAGTACCGGAGCGGCGAACCTCGACCCGAACCTCGGGCTCAGCCAGCTGGCGATCACCCTCTGGTTCTGGAAAAAGGACCTCAGCGGCAAGGACGTTAAGCTCATTCAAACCACGACGGTCAATCTTCGCAGCGTGGACCGGTAGACGGAGAGCCCCATGAAGAACGCGCGTATCTCGCAGCAGGGTATGTCCCTCCTGGGCATGCTCGTAGTCGTCGTCCTGGTCGGCGGCGTCACCACCGCCCTCCTCCTGATGACCACCACCGACCATCGGGTGACCGAGGTCGCGAAATACAAGATGAAGGCGACCTACCTTGCCGAGGCCGCCGTCGAAGAGGTGGCCCATCTGATCCGGACGGGCTATGCCAACGAGATCCTCCCTCCTCCCCAGTCCCGCAGCTCGGGCACGGTGACGATCTCGGGAAAGAGCATGACCTACACGTGGGACACGTCGAGATCCCCGGCCCTGTACTCGCTGAACGCCGCGGTGACCCTGGATGGGAGGTCCATCAACTTCGTCGCCAGCCAGTACACGATCGTGCCCCCCCCCGCCATCAGCGGACAGCTTTCCACCACCAAGGTGCTCTTCGAGATCCAGGTCGACACCAAGGTCCACAAGGCGCTCGGCATGGTCATCCGGAACATCGAGGTCAACGTCACCCCGCTCTTCCAGTTCCTCGCCTTCTACAACGGGGACCTCGAGTTCCTGCCCGGTCCGGCCTGGGTGGGCCGGGGCCGCGTGCACACGAACTCCGACCTCTATATGGGCGCGGGGACGAGCCTCGACCTCGACACCGACTACGTGCGGGCCATGGGCAACATGTTCCGCCACCGCAAGGACAACGGCGCCGAAATGGCGGGGCCGGTGCGGGTGCGCGATGCCTCGGGCGTCATGGTCGACTGGGCCACCAACCTCGAAAGCGCCGGGACCTTCGGCGCCACGAACGATGACACCTGGGCGGCCTCGGCGATCTCAAACTGGGGCGGCAACGTGAAGAACGGCGCCCTCGGCGCGGTCGCCGTCGAAAGCCCCGCCCTCGGCTCCCTTCTGCCGCCCACGCGTTATGACGCCAACGGCGGGCTTTTCTACGAGAAGGCCATGAGCAACGGGCTCATCCTCAAGACCGACGTGAGGGGCGACGTGACAGCCCTGTACAATGGGAGGGATGTGAGCTCCACGCTCATCAGCGATGGAGTGATCACCCCGAACCAGACGATCTTCGATGCCCGGCAGGACCAGAGATCGAGCCTTCCCGTGACCACGGTCAACATGGACAAGCTCGGGAGTTCCTCGTACTACCCCAGGAACGGCGTGCTCTACGCCTACGACGAACGGAATCCGGTTCCTGCGACGGAGGGCGGCCGCATCACGGCCCCGGCCCTACCGGCCGGCTTCGTCTTCGAAGCGGCCAGTAAGCTGCCCCTCAACGGCGGCATCACGATCGCCTCCAACGGACAGGTGTACATGCAGGGGGATTTCAACGGGAAGGCCGGGGACACTTCGTACGTCAAGCAGCCCGCGGCCGTCATCGCCGACGCCGTCAACCTGCTCTCCAACAACTGGGACAACAGCAAGGCCTCCGGCACGGGCGTCCCCGGGGCCTCTGAGACCACTTTCAATTTCGCCATGGTGACCGGCAACGTCCCCACGCCGTCGGTCAACGGCGGCCAATACAGCGGCGGCCTGGAGAACCTGCCCCGCTTCCACGAAGACTGGTCGGGCGGCGTGAAGTGCAACTTTACGGGCGCCATGGTCAACCTGTGGACCAGCCAGATCGCCCAGGGCCAGTGGGGGCAGGGGAACGTCTACTCGCCTCCCAATCGCGTCTGGAATTTCGATCAGGACTTCGTGGATCCCAACAAGCCCAAGCCGCCGGCCTTCCCCACGGGCGTGAGCATCGGCCGCACGACGTACGAGGAGCGGTACCGGTAGCGGTCCGGGATGTCCCGCTCCGCGCGGCACGCGAGGCTCGTCGCGATCGTTCTCGCGGGGCTGCACCTCGGCGGGTGCGGCCAGAAGCCGGCGATGGGAATGGCGTCCGCCTTGATCGACGAGGGAGTCAACCCCTTCACGCTGGCGGCCGGATACGTCCTCGACGGTGAATCGGCCGGCCACCTGGACGGGAAGACCCGGCTCTTCACGCGCGAGGCGCACCAGAAAATTCGCCGGCTGGACGACTCGAATCCCGACGCCGCCCAGGTGGTGCAGGCCATCGACGACTGGATCGCGGCCCGCGTCACGGTCAAGAGCCAGGCCACGGAAGCCGCCGTGCCCCCCGAGATCCGGAAGACGTTCCAATATGAGGCCGCGAAGACGGTCGGTACGCTGAAGTACGCGCTGATCCCCAGCAAGACGGGCCAGACGCTCTTCCTGGATCTCGAGATCGAAGAGCGGCTTCGATAGCCTGTCCGGCGGCGCGCGCCCGCTCAGGCAGCGCTACTTCGCCGGCTCCGCGTCGAGCTTCGCGGGGACGGGGATCGTCACCTTCCCGGTGGCCGCCCACTCGCAGCCGCGGGCGAAGAGCGTCCGGAAGCCGGGCGAGAGGCGCATCTGGTCGGGCCCGTGGCCGAGCAGCGTCGTGAAGACGCGGCCCTTGCCGTGCTCGCGCACCCACGTCAGGTTCTCGTCCTTGCCGGTGCAGAGCTCGTCGCCGAGCTTCGGGTCGTCGAAGGCGGTGGTGAGGACCGTGTTCCCCTCGACCATGAGCGACTTGTGGTAGAGCTCGTCCTTAGCGTGGAGGAACTTGTCGGGAAAGCCTTTCGTGATCGGGTGGTCCTTGTTGGCGATCTTGACCTCGAACTGGAACATCTTCTTGCTGTGGCCGAACGCCTTCTTCGACACGCGCCAGCCGCCGCCGATCAGCTTCTCGTACTCGGGCCAGTTCGCCGCGCCGTCGTCGAACGCGCTCGTCCCGTAATGGAGCGCGATGCAGCCCGTCCCCTTCTCGATCGCCGCGAGGAGCGCCTTCTCCGCCGCCTCGGGCCAGCGGCCCGGGTGGGGCGGGACCTCGCGGATCTTGCCCGTCTTCTGGCCCTTGTCGTCGAGCAGTTCCCATTTCGAGGGCTTGTCGTTCTCCCGGTAGTGGAGGACGACGACGCGGACCTTCGCCAGGTTCTCCGGCGTCAGGTCCTTCGCGGGGTCCTCGGTCACGGTCACCGCGAAGCGCCCGGTCGCCTCGAGGAGGCTTTTCAGGACCGGCGTGGTGTTCACCCAGTCGTGCCGGTGGCTGCCGGTCACGATGAGGAGCGGGATGGGCTCCTGGGCGCGGAACGAGCAGAGCAGCGCGGCCGCCGCGAGGAACGACGCGAGCCTCGGCATGAAAGCCTCCTTCGGTCGAGAGTGTAATAGTAGACAACCGGCGCCCGGACGGCTACAAAAGCGTGGTTCCTAGAGGGAGGTCTCCCATGAAGCGGTTCCTGCTCCAGTCCGTCCTCTTCGCCGCCCTCTTCGGGGGCGTCTACGCCCTCGCGTCCCACCAGGCGGCGAAAGGCCCCGAGGCGCCCGTCAAGGTGGCCGACGGCGTGTGGTTCCAGAACAACACGGCCGACATCGGGAAGTACGGCTCGAACATCGCCTGGATCGAGTTCTCCGAGTACGTGGTCGTGATCGACACCGCCTTCCCCCTGGGCGCCGAGGCGGCGATCAAGAACATCAAGGAGACGACGAACGGAAAGCCGATCAAGTACGCCGTCGTCACCCACTATCACGCCGACCATTCGTTCGGCTCGGGCGCCTTCGCGAAGGAGGGGGCGACGATCGTGGCGCACGAGAACGCGCGCCGCGAGTACGTCGAGCGGAACACGGCCAACTACCTGAAGACGGCCGAGAAGGACCCCGTCTACGCGAAGTACGGCCCCTACGCGCCGAACCTGACGTTCACGGACCAGTTCATCCTGGACGACGGGAAGCGCCGGGCCGAGATCCGCTACTTCGGCCAGGCCCACACGACCGGCTGCATCTTCACGTGGCTGCCGAAGGAGAAGGTCGTCTTCACGGGCGACGCGTGCGTGAACGGCCCGTTCAACTACATGGGGGACTCCGATTCCGCGAGCTGGATCGACGTCCTCACGCAGGTCCAGACCCTCGGGGCGGAGACGGTCGTCCCCGGCCACGGGCCGGTGGGGAAGGGCGGGCTCGTGCAGACGCAGCGCCAGTACTTCCTCGAGCTCCGCGCGCAGGTCGCCAAGGCCGTCGCGGAGGGGAAGACGCTCGACGAGGTGAAGAAAGCGGTCGACATCCCGATGTGGAAGCAGTGGACGGGCAAGGAGCAGATGAGTCCGGACAACATCCAGCACGTCTACCAGGAGCTGACGCGCGGCCCGCTCAACTGGCTGGGCGATCCGGGGGTGACCGGGGCGGCGGTCGTCGCGATCCCCATGGAGAAGGGGAAGGAGCGGCCGAAGCTCAAGTTCCTGGCGGGATCGCTCGCCCCCGACGTCGCGGCCGGGATCCGGCAGGTCGCACCGAACGTCGAGATCGTGACCGCGGCCTCCAAGGCGGAGGCGCTCAAGCTCGCGCCGCAGGTGCACGGGACGATCGGGAGCTTCGTCAGCGCCGAGTTCCTCCGCGAGGCGAAGGAACTCCGCTGGGTGCAGCAATTCAGCGCGGGGGTGGAGCAGATCACCTTCATCCCCGAGCTTCAGGGCAACGACAAGATCGTGCTGACCAACATGAAGCGGATGTACGGCCCGCCGATCGCGGACCACGTGATGGCCATGCTGCTCTCGCTCGTCCGGAGCCTTCCGCACTATCAGGACCTGATGAAGAAGGGCGCCTGGGGGAAGGGCGCCGACGCCCCCTTCCAGGGCGAGCTGCAGGGGAAGACGATGCTGGTCGTGGGCCTCGGCGGGAACGGCGCGGAGACGGCGAAGCGCGCCCGCGCGTTCGGGATGACCGTGGTGGCGACCGATCCGCGGGAGATGGCGGTGCCGATCTACGTCTCGCGCCTGGAGAAGCCCGACAAGCTGGCGATGCTGCTCCCCTCGGCGGACGTGGTGGTGCTGGCCGCGCCGCTCACGCCCGAGACGACCGGACTCTTCGGGAGCGCGCAGTTCTCGCTCATGAAGAAGGGCTCGTTCTTCATCAACATCGCGCGGGGCAAGGAAGTCGATCAGGAGGCGATGGTCCAGGCGATCCGCTCCGGGACGCTGCAGGGGGTGGGCCTCGACGTGACCGAGCCCGAGCCGCTCCCGGCCGACCACGCGCTCTGGAAGCTGCCCAACGTGATCGTCACGCCCCACGTGTCGGGCCAGTCCCCCGGCACGAACGGCCGCACGCGGGCGCTCTTCCTGGAGAACATGCGCCGCTTCGCTGCCGGCGAGCCGATGCTGAACGTCGTCGACAAGAAGGCGGGGTATTAGACCTTCAAGGTCAGCAGCGCCTCGCGATTCGTCGGGCCCGTGAGGAGCGCCTTCCCGTCGGGGCCGGTCGCGAGGCTGTTGCCCTGGAGCACGCGGCCCTTCCAGGGGCCCTGGGTGACGGGGCCCACGCCGTTGGCCGCAACGATCGTCAGGTCCCGCCCCTTCGTCCGCGCCCGATAGGTCTCCCGGATCCAGGCGATGTTGGTCGCTTCGCCGCCGGGCTCGACCGCCCAGGCGCTGGGCGAGAAGATGAGGCGCGCGCCCATGAGGGCGAGGGCGTCGGTGATCTCGGGCCGCCAGCTGTCGGCGCAGATGTCGACCGCCACTTTCCGCCTCTCGAAGTCGATCACGCCGAGCGACGTCCCGCGCGAGTAGACCTTGAGGCCGATCTCGAGCTCGTCGATCTTGCGGTGGCGGGCCAGGAGGCGGCCGTCGCGGCCGATCAGGACGGCGCTGTTGTAGATCCGGCCCTCGTCGCGCTCCTCGAGTCCGAGGACGATCGCCATCCGGTGCTTGCGGGCCCTCCGGCCGAGCTCGTCGGTAAGGGGTCCCGGGATCGTCTCCGCGGCCATCGGGGCGGCGGGGGAGAGCCATCCCGCGAGAGAGCACTCGGGGAAGACGGCGACGCCGCAGCGCTTGCGCCCCGCCGCTTCGAGGAATCGGAGGAGCGTGGCGACGTTGGCCTCCTTGTCGCCCATGACGACGGGGATCTGGGCGATCGCGACTTTCATCAGGGCAGGATAGCGTCGTGAGGGCGGGCCATCCAGCATTGGGAGTCTCGCCATTTTCGAGTGGATCGTGTAAAAGGGTACCCGTGACGACCGTCCTGATCTATATTTGCCTGGCCGTCCTCCTCATCCTGTTGAACGCGTTCTTCGTCCTGGCCGAGTTCGCGGCGGTCAAGATCCGGCGCTCGCAGGTGGAGACCCTGGTCGCTCAGGGCAATTCGCGCGCGAAGCTGGTGGAGCACATCCAAGGACGCCTCGACGAGTACCTCTCGGTCTGCCAGGTGGGGATCACGCTGGCCAGCATCGGCCTGGGGTTCGTGGGAGAGCCGGCGTTCGCGGATCTCATCGTCCGACTGACGGGCGCCTCGACCAAGGCGGCGCACGGGGTCGCCGTCGGCCTGGCCTACGTCGTCGTCTCGACCCTCCACATCGTGATCGGGGAGCAGGTGCCCAAGATGTTCGCCATCCGGCGCCCGGAGGTATCGGCCCTCTGGGCGGCGCTGCCGCTCCGGTTCTTCAGGGCGGTCTTCTACGTCCCTCTGACGGTGCTCAATGGGGCGACGAACGCGATCCTCCGGCTCTTCGGGATCTCCGGGGCGGTGAAGGAGGAGGAGCACAGCGAGGAGGAGCTGCGACTCATCCTCGCCCAGTCGCAGAACGTGGGGCTCATGTCGTTTCGCCGCCTGCTGCTCCTGGAGAACATCTTCGACCTGGGGGACGTGAAGGTCCGCGATGCGATGCGGCCCCGGGACGTGGTGAAGGTGCTGAAGATCGGGGCGGCGTTTGGGGAGAACCTGAAGGTCGTCCGTGACTCCCGGTTCTCCCGGTTCCCCCTCATGGACGGCGGCGACCACCCCATCGGCGTCGTCCACGTGAAGGACCTCTTCTACGAGGCGCCCGACCGGCTGCCCTCCGCCGACCTGAAGAAGATGGCCCGGGCGTACGTCACGCTGCAGGCCGACGCCCCCCTCGAGAACGCGCTGGGCGAGCTCCAGCGGACGCGGAGCCACCTGGCGATGGTGAAGGACGCGGCGGGGAAGTGGGTCGGCATCCTCTCCCTGGAGGACATCGTGGAGGAGATCGTCGGGACGATCGAGGACGAGTTCGAGACCGAGCCGCCGATCTACCTGGCCGACGCGCTCACTCCGGGGCGGGTCGTCCTGGGTCTCCATGGGTCGAGCCTCGAGGAGGTGGTCGGGCAGGCGTTCGGGAGCATCCCGCCGGCGGAGCTGCCACTGCCCGTGGAGAAGCTCGTGAAGGCGGTCCTCGAGCGCGAGCGGGCGATGAGCACCTATCTGGGGAACGGCCTGGCGATCCCCCACGCGCGGCTGGAGGGCATCGACAAGCCGGTCCTCCTCTTCGCACGCTCCGACGAGGGGATCCCCATCAAGGGGCGCGAGGAGAAGGCGCACCTGATCTTCATCCTGATGACGCCCGCGGGATCGCCGCGCGTCCAGGTGCGGCTGCTGGCCCGGATCTGCGGGCTGATCGCCAGCGAGTACGTGGCCGAGCGGCTCCGCAGCGCCTCCTCGCCCGCCGCCGTCGTGGAGGCGATCCGCGCGGCCGAGCCGATGACGATCAGCTGATGGAGATCCTCGAGGGCCGGATCTGCGTGCTGGCCGCCCTCCGCGCGAAGCGGCGGACGTTCGAGTCCATCCTCGTCCGGCAGGGGACGCAGGACGATTCGATCCGCGAGATCCTGGACGCCGCCGCGGAGCTGGGAGTCAAGGTGCAGCGGGTGCGGCCCGAGGCGCTGGAAGCGCGGGCCCACGGGAAGACCCACGGCGGCCTGATGGCGGTCGCCACGCCCCTCTCTCCGATCCCGCCTCCGGAGTCGGTCGACTTCGTCCTCCTGCTCGACGGCGTCGACGACGCGCGGAACCTCGGCTTCACGCTGCGGTCGGCCGAGGCGTTCGGCGTCCAGGCGGTCTACCTTCGGAAGCGGGCGTGGGACTTCGACGGCGGCGACGTCTCGCGATCGTCGTCGGGGGCGTACGAGAGGATGCCGCTGATCGTGGGGGACACGCTGCCCGCGGGGCTCCGCCTCGTCGGCTGCATCGGGGGGCTGCGCCGGACGATCTACGACGAGGACCTCAGGAAGCCGGTGGCGCTGGCGATCGGCGGCGAGAAACGGGGCCTCTCCGCGGCGGTCCGCGACCGCTGCACGGCGCTGGTCTCGATTCCCACGGCCTCGGGCGCGGCGACACTCTCCCTGACCCACGCGGCCGCCGTCGCACTCTCCGAGGTGGCCCGCCAGCGCCGCGCCCGATAACCGGGCATCACGGCCGCCCGGTCATCAACCTAGGGCTTCACCAGCAACACGTGGATGGCCTTGACCACTACCTGGACCTGATCGCCCTTCTTGAGGCCCAGCTCTTCGAGCGAGTCCAGCGTCATGACGCTCGACATCTTCGAGGCCGGGACGTCGAGCTTCACCTGGCACATCAGGTCGCCCTTCTTGATCTCCGTCACGGTGCCGACGATCTGGTTGCGCGCGCCGAATTTCATGGGTCGCTCCTTCCAATGCGATTAGACTGACGAGGAGACGGTAGTATCGCACATGGAAACCCTGCAGGTCGACGTTCCCATCATCGGCGGCGGGATGCTCGTCGCCCTCATGGCCACCCTTCACGTCTTCACGGCCAATTTCATCGTGGGGGGCACGGTCTTCCTGATCGTCCTCGAACGGCGTGGCTGGACCGAGGCCGCCCGCGCGTACGCGAAGACCCTCCTCGTCACCATGGGGGTCGTGGGCAGCGTCACCGGCGTGGGGACGTGGTTCGCGATCCTCGGCGTCTCCCCGCGGGCGACCCTCGAGCTCGTCCGCATCTTCTTCTGGCCCCTGGTCGGGGAGTACGCGATGTTCGTCCTCGAGATCGCGGCGATGGCGGTCGTGGTGTACGGCTGGGACCGTGTGCGCCGTGGCCCGTGGGAGATCGCCGCCGCCTGCGCCTCGTGGCTCAGCCTGGCGATCATCAACGGAATGCTGTCGTTCATGCTGACGAGCGGCGCGTGGCCGCTCACGCAATCGACCGTCGATGCCTTCTTCAACCCGACGTACTTCCCGTCGCTCGCGCATCGGGGGCTGGCCTCCCTCGCTGTGACCGGCATCGCGGGCCTGCTCTTCGCCGCGTTCCGCCCCGACGACGAGGCTCGCGCGAAGCTGACGCGGCTCTCGGCGGCGTGGTTCCTCGTCCCGACCCTCCTGCAGTTCGCGGTCGGCACCTGGTACCTCCTGTCGATGCGTCCGGAACAGCGGCAGTGGGTCCTTGGGTATTCGGTCGTGCTCTCGATGATGTGGACCGGCGCCATCGGCCTCTCGCTCCTCCTCTGCGCGTACGTGGCCTTCCAGGGCCTCAAGCTGGGCCGCATGGGGGTCGGTTCCGCCGGCCTCTGCGCCGTCATGCTCCTGACGATCGTCGGCATGATGGAGGGCACGCGGGAGGCGGTGCGTCGGCCCTACCTGGTCGACCGCCACATGTACTCCAATCAGATCCTCGCGACCGAGGTCGAGGAGCTCAACCGCATCGGGATCCTCTCCCGCGCAGGACCGCACGACCCGGCCCGCGCCGGCGAGCTCGTCTTCCGCCTCGAGTGCCGCTCGTGTCACACGGAGAAGGGCTTCGTGGGGATCAAGTATTCGGTGAAGGGCCGCACGGTCGAAGAGCTCGACCTGTTCCTTGAGAAGCAGATCCAGCGGTGGCACCCGTTCATGCCGGTCTTCATCGGGACTCCGGAGGAACGCCGGGCCCTCGCTGAGTACCTGGTCCAGGTGCAGAAATGAGGACGGCGTTGACGGTGTGTTTCGCGATGCACGCGCTGACGGCGGCACTGGCGGCGGGGCTGCCCCTGGTGATCGCCTGGGCCTCGCGGCGGCGGGAAGGGCTCGCCCGCGGGATGACGACGATCGCGCTCGTCGCGCTGTCGGTGACGGTCGTGATGGGCGTGGCGGCGCTCCTTTTCATCTCGCGGGCATGGCCGAGGCCGTTCACCCAGGCGGTGGTCGACCTCTTCCCGGCGGTGTTGGGCGTGGTCCCGCTCCTCTCGATCGCCTACGCGGCGCTCTATGCGTATCAGCTGAGGGGCTGGAGGCCCGGACCGGCCGTCGCCGGCGTGTCGATCCTGGGGATCGCCGCGGTCTTCGCCGCGGTCGGCGCCCACTCCCAGACCCCCGGCCTCCTCGTCCGGCTGGCGCATTTCGTGCCCGCCGCGTTCGCGGCGTCCGGCGTCGCGATCATGGTCCGCTTCGCGGGGCAGGACGAGGCTCGACTCGGGGCGCGGATGGCGTTCGCCGCGACGCTCCTGCAGTCGGCCACGGGCGTCTGGTACGCCTTCAGCGTGCCGAGCCTTCCGAAGGGGGTGATCCTCCAGGCGCCGATCGCGTCGGCGATCGGACTCGCGCTCCTGCTCGGCCTGCTGGCCTTCCGCGCCCGGATCACGCGCTTCGCCGCGATCGCCGCCGCGGCGGGGATGTTCTTCGTCGTGCTCTCGATGGCCTCGCTGCGGGAGGGGATCCGGAGCGGCCGGCCGCGGGCGTCGGCGGATGGAACTCAGTCGGGCTCGTGCCCCTTGTGGACGACGAGCCGGTCGAGTTCCTTCACGCCGACGTACGCAACGAAGCCCCGGGACTTCGAGCGGTCGTAGACCCACTGGATGTGGCCTTCTTCCGTGACGTACTCGATCTGCAGGACTTTCTTCCCGGCGGCCGCGGCCTTTTCGAGCAGCAGCTCGGCGTCGCGGATCTCGTTGGCGCGGTACTGACGGCTCTTCGAGAAGTACGTCTCCTCCCGGCTGATCCCGTCGATCGCCCCCATATAGGCGGCGTTCTCGGTCAGCTCCTCGCCGTTCAGGGGGATGACGAGGAAGGCCTTGTTCCTCCGCTTCGCCGCCTGGGAGATCCGGGTGACGAACTCGACCATCTTCGGCTTCGCCCGGTCGTCCTTCTCCTTCTTCTGCCAGTACGCCCAGGAGGCGGCTCCGTCCAGCAAGACCCCGTCGAAGCCCTGCGCCTGGATCTTCTCGAGCTGGTCCAGCGCGATCTTCTGCCACTTCTCGTCCCAGAAGCGGGCCTTGGCGCCGGGCCCCAGCCACTCGGGCGGCTTCGCGGACCATTCCTTCTGCCAGTAGGGGCGCGCCTCGTCGGCGTCGCCGATCGCGAGCCAGGCGAGCACCAGTTTGGGTCCGCCGAAGCTCCACTTGAGGTCGTCGATCTCGTTCCGCGCGAGCTCCTTTCCCTCCTTCAGGGGGTCGATCACGCAGAGGTCGTACTTCGAGTCCCCGAGGGCCTTCAGGTCGGGCTTGCGGAGCCACGTCGTGAAGTCGTTCACCTCCTTGAGCGACGGCCGGGCCTTCGGACGTTCTCCCGCGAGCCAGCCGCGCGCGAGGCGGCCGAACGGAGTCACCGCGCCGCCCCAGCCCGCCAGCATCGGGGGCCCCCACTGGGGATGCCAGCACCAGGCCGTCCAGTGGATCCCCTGCGCCTCCATGAAGTTCAGGACCGGGACGCCGAACGCCTCGGTCGAGCCCAGCGTCACCGAGTCGCCGTTCAGGTCGTATCCCCATTCGGTGGCGATGACAGGCGCCTTCTTCCGGATCTCGGCGGTGTAGGAGTCCCACGAGGTGCCGCGGACGGGGTAGACGTGCCACGCGTAGAGGAGGTTCTTCGCCTCGAGCGGCTGGGCGCCGGGGCCGCGCAGGTCGTAGGTGTAGTCCGGGCCGGAGACGATCACGAGCGAGTCGGGCGCGGCGGCGCGGATGAGGCCCACGAGCTCGGTCGCGATCGGCCGGAGCTCCTCCCAGCTGATCTGCATCGGTTCGTTGAAGACCTCGAAGATGACCCACGGCTTGGCCTTGTACCGCGCGGCGACGTGCTTCCAGAACGCGCGGGCCAGGTCCAGCGACGAATCGTACTCGGGCTTGTCCTTCTGCGCCTTCCCGGTCTTGGGATTTCCGATCGCGTGGTAGTCGACGATCGCGTAGAGCCCGAACTCGCGGCACCACTCGATCCCGTCGTCGAGGAACTTGTCGAACCGCTCCTTGCCCTTCGCCTTCCACGCGCCGGGGTGGATCGGGATGCGGACCGCGTTCGCCTTCCAGCTCTTCGCGAGCAACTCGAAGTGCTCGCGTTTGTACTCGGCGCCCAGCGCGTCCGGATCGGCGAGCGAGACGCCGCGCAGGCGGACCTCCTTGCCGTCCCGGTCGAGGAGCTTCGTCCCCTCCACCCGGAGCGGGGAGGGGACGTCCTGCGGAGAGACGAGGAAAAGGAGTGCGGAAAGGATTGAACGCATGGCCTCCAGTCTATCGGGAGGCGGGCTTGAGGTGAAGCTCGGCGAGCTTCGCCTCGACCGACTTCAGGCGGGCCTCGGCGCGCGCGCGGAGATCTTCGTCGGTCCTGTTGGAGAGGATGTTCCTGTAGCGGCTGCGGGCCCCCGGGAGGCGGCCCTCGATCTCCTCCTTGAGGCCTTTGTAGAAGGTCTCCCAATAGAAGACCTTGGACTTCGCGTCGGGGTAGGCCGGATCGGACTTGAGCGCCTCGATCGCCT
>CAZSCC010000227.1:0-4667 GCA_964604905.1 uncultured Planctomycetales bacterium | reverse complement strand
GACGTCGCCCGCTACGCCGAGAGTGAAGGCTACGAGTCCAACCACCCGCGCCCGTATGCGTGGCGCTATCGCGACTACGTGATCGCGAGCTTCAACGCCGACAAGCCCTTCGACCGCTTCATCCGCGAACAGTTGGCCGGCGACGAGATCGAGCCCTACTCCGACGAGAACCTGATCGCCACCGGCTTCCTCGCCGCCGCCCGCTGCTCCTCCAACGAAGAGGACAAGGCGATGCAGCGGAACGACGTGATGGTCGACCTCGTGAACGCCACGGGCCAGGCGTTCCTGGGCCTCACGATGAACTGCGCCCAGTGCCACAGCCACAAGTTCGACCCCCTCACGCAGCGCGACTACTACCGCCTGATGGGCTTCTTCGCGAAGGGGATGCCCCACAACCTGGCGCTCCGCGACACGGCCCTCCGCGCCGAGTTCGACGCAAAGAAGGCCCCCGAGCAGGAAGCGGCCGCCCGGCTCAAGCAGGCCCTCTTCGAGCGCGGCCGGCAGAGGTTCATCGAGAACGCGAAGCGGAAGATGGCGCCCGAGATGCGGGCCGCCCTCGAGATCCCCGAAGCGCAGCGGACCGCGGAACAGCGCGAGCTCTTCCGCCAGGCCGACCTGCTCTTCCAGTCCACCCCCGACGGCTACGAGCGCCAGATCCCCGAGGAGGACAAGAAGCTCTACGCCGAGGTGAAACGGAAGCTGGACGACCTGAAGAAGAAGGGCGCGCCCGACGAGCCCCAGACCTGGGGCTTCTACTCCCCCGCCACCAGCCCGCACGCGGTCGAGGCGCTCCCCCAGATCGGCTTCTACCCGCTGCCCTACGAGCCCGAGGAGCTCCGCGCCGCGGTCTCCTATCTGCGCGTGCGCGGCGACGTCCACCGCCGCGGGCCGGCGCTCGCGCCGGGCTGGCCCGAGGTGCTGGGGCGGACCCCCGCGATCGGCCACCGCCCGCGCAGCGCCCTCGCGGACTGGATGACCTCGCGGGACAACCCGCTCGTCGCGCGCGTCTGGGTCAACCGCGTCTGGCGCCACCACTTCGGCCGCGGGATCGTCGCCACGCCCGGCGACTTCGGCGTGAAGGGCGCCCCTCCCAGCCACCCGGCGCTGCTGGACTGGCTGGCCGCCGAGTTCATGGAAAGCGGGTGGAGCACCAAGCGCCTCCACCGCCTGATCGTCGGCTCCGCGGCCTATCGCCAGGCGTCGACCTTCGACGCGCGGAACGCGGAGATCGACCCCGAGAACGCGCAGCTCTGGAGATGGTCGCCGCGGCGGCTGGAAGCGGAGGCGATCCGCGACTCGGCGCTCGCCGTCGCGGGGGAGCTGGACCTGAAGAGCGGCGGTCCGGCCGAGGCGGGCGAGACCTCGCTCCGCCGCGCCGTCTACCTCGCCCAGAGGCGCGACGCGTTCGGGCGGTTCCACGCGATGTTCGACGGCCCCACGGCGAACGAGAGCTGCGCCGCGCGCCACGTCTCGACGGTGGCGCTCCAGCCGCTCCTCCTGCTCAACAACCCGTTCATGGCCGAGCGCGCCCGGGGCCTCGCGGCACGCGTCTACGCCGGGGCGGGGACGGACCGCCGCCTCCAGGCGGACCAGGCGTTCGAGATCGCGCTCTCCCGTCCGCCGACCGACGCGGAGCGGCGCGCCGCGGAGGAGTATCTTGCTTCCTTCGAGGACGAGATCGACGGGCCCTCCGCGCGGCTCGTCCAGTTCTGCCAGGTGGTCCTGAACCTGAACGAGGGGATCTACCTTGAGTGACACCTGCTGCGGGGACTCCGGACCGGCGCCGCTCACCCGGCGCGAGATGCTCCGTCGCGCCGGCGCGGGCTTCGGCGCGCTCGCGCTCGCCCAGCTCATCGCCGAGGCCTCCGACGCCCCCCACTTCCGGCCGCGGGCGACGAGCGTCATCTCCCTCTTCATGGGCGGCGGCCCCAGCCAGGTGGACACCTTCGACCCCAAGCCGCTCCTCTCGAAGCTGCACGGGAAGGAAGTCCCCGCCTCGATCGCGAAGGACATCCCGCGCATCGCCCGCGCGCCCCTCGAGAACCTCTTCGGCTCGCCTTATGCGTTCCGGAAGCACGGCCAGAGCGGGATCGAGGTCTCGGACCTCTTCCCCGAGGTGGCGCGCCACGTCGACGACCTCTGCATCCTCCGCTCGATGAAGCACGACAGCCCGATCCACGCGCCGGCGGAGTACATCGCGCTGACCGGGACGGGCGTGGGCGATCGCCCCAGCCTCGGCGCCTGGGTGACGTACGGCCTGGGCAGCGAGAACCGCAACCTGCCCGCCTTCATCGTCTTCAACTCCGACGGCAGCGCCAGGCCGCCCGGCTACCACGCCGGGTTCCTCCCCGCGCGTTTCCAAGGCACCGTCTGCGACGGCCCGGGCGGCATCCGCGACCTCGCGATGCCCGAGGGGATCGGAGCGGAGGAGCGACGCGGACAGCTCGACCTCCTGGCCCGGCTGAACGAACTCCACCGCGAGCGCCAGCCCGGCGAGTCGGAGCTCGAGGCGCGGATCCGCTCGTACGAGCTCGCCTTCCGCATGCAGGTCTCGGCCCCCGAGGTGTTCGACCTCGCCGACGAGAGCGACGCGACGAAACGCGCCTACGGGATGGACCAGAAGGAGAAGGAGGGCGCCGAGTTCTCGCGCCACTGCCTGCTTGCGCGGCGCCTCGTCGAGCGGGGTGTGCGCTTCATCCAGGTGCGCGCCGGCAACTGGGACGCGCACGGCAAGCTCGCCGAGAACCACGGCCGGAAGGCGCGCCACACCGACCGCGCGGTCTCGGCGCTGCTCGGCGACCTCAAGCAGCGCGGCCTCCTCGACCAGACGCTGGTCGTCTGGGGCGGCGAGTTCGGCCGCACGCCCGCCGCGCAGGGTGGCCTGGGCGCGGACGCCGGGCGCGACCACTCCCCCTCCGGCTACTCGATGTGGCTCGCGGGCGGCGGCGTCCGGGGCGGCCAGGTGATCGGCGCCACCGATCCCGTCGGCTACTCGGTGACCGAGCGCCCGATCCACCCCAACGACCTCAACGCCACGATCCTCCACGCCCTCGGCCTCGACCAGCGGAAGCTGGTCTACACCCACCACAACCGCCAGGAGATCCCGACGGTGCTGGGGGGGGAGGTCGTCCGCGAGGTCTTCGCGTAGGGAGATGAGGAGATAAGAAAGATAGGGAGAGCTTCCGAGAGGCTCCCTTTACCCTCCTCGCCTCGGCAACGTCCAAGGAGCAAGTCGTAGGACGGCGCCGGGCTGGCTCGCTCATCCACCCAACCGGCGCCGTCATTATTCCCTCCGCATGAGCTCCTCCAGCATCCCCAGGGGAGCGGGTGTCCCACCGCATCAGGATGACTGTGAGAGCATGAGAAGAGCGACCTCGACGGCGCCTGGAGGAAGATCCGGGCCCAGCGCCCGTCTGAGGAGCGGCACCCCGAGGTTGACTCCGACGATCACCCCTCCGGCCAGGAGAAGGCCGGCTCCCCCACTGAGGAACGCCCTCCTCCATCTCACACCAGGCTTCATGCTCGACCCGGCGCAAGCGAGAAGCCAAGGCCCTTGGAGGCTCCGCGAAAGGATCGGCGTGAAGGGTCCTGCGCTAATCCGCCTGTTGCGTTCGCGCCGCCCCGCCCCCTAGAATCACGGCATGGCCGAGCCCGACGTCTTCGACGGCGCGATGAGGATCGCGCGCGTCGAGTACCCCGACCTGGACGCCGGCCGCACTCGCGCGGCGCTCGAGGAGTTCGGGCGGCGGGCCGCGGAGAAGGTCGAGGGCCGGGGACGCCGCGCCGTGCTCCAACTCAACGCGTTCTTCTTCGACGCGCTCGGGTTTCGCGGGAACGCGGAGGACTACTACGACCCCCGGAACAGTTACCTGAACGACGTGGTCGACCGCCGCACGGGGATCCCGATCACCCTCTCGACCGTCTATTGCGAGATCGCGCGCCGCGTGGGGCTCCCCGCGTTCGGCGTGGGGTTCCCCGGCCACTTCCTCGTCAAGTGCCTGGCCGGGCGCTCCGAGATCCTCCTCGACTGCTTCAGCGGCCGCGTCCTCACGCGCGACGACTGCCAGGAGCTCCTGGATTCGATGCAGGCCGGGGCGACCGTCTCGGAGGAGATGCTCGCGATCGCCTCGCCGCGCGACATCCTCTCCCGGATGCTCAACAACCTGCGGCGCATCCACGAGGAGCGGGGAGACCTCGTGCGCACGATCCGCTGGATCGAGATGGACATGGAGCTCCGGCCCGGGGATTCCCACAACTTCCGCGAGCGCGGGATCCTCCACGCGCAGACGGAGGGCTTCGGGAAGGCGCTGGCCGACTTCGAGCAGTACGCCCGGCTCGCCCCCGACGCCTCCGACCTCCCCAAGGTGCGCGAACAGATAAAACTCCTGGGCAAGCTCCTGTCCCACCTGAATTGAAGCCCGATGGAGATCGACCCGTCCGCCCTCGGGGGCCGCGACCTCTACCGCCTGATGATCTCGTGCATCATCCCGCGGCCGATCGCGTTCGTGACCACGCTCTCGCGGGAGGGCGTCAGCAACCTGGCGCCCTTCAGCTTCTTCAACGGGGTCTCGTCCGATCCGCCCGTGATCTCGATCGCCGTCGGGGCCAGGCGCGACGGGTCGAAGAAGGACACGTGGCGGAACATCGAGGAGACCGGCGAGTTCGTC
>CAZSCC010000226.1:0-10752 GCA_964604905.1 uncultured Planctomycetales bacterium | reverse complement strand
CCAGCAGGTGGGCGCGCGCACGAAGGCGATGGGCGGCTCGTACACGGCGTTCGAGGACGACCCCGTCTCCATCTGGCTCAATCCCGCGGGGATCGCCACCCAGACCGACGCGTTATCCATGGCCTACCAGACCTACACCATCTACGAGTTCGATTCGCCCCCGAATGGGGGGATCATCGGCACGCAGGGCGAGTACGCCTGGAATGACCCCGCGATCGTGCCTTCCTATCTGGGGGCGGTCTTCCAGCTCGGAAGCGGCGGGGACCAGGCGGTCGGGTTCTGCTTCACCACTCCCTTCCGGATGAAGTTCCTCTGGCAGTCGGTGCAGAGCACTCTCGTTCCGGTCCTCGAGGACCAGGTCCTTTCCCGCCTCCGCGCCGCCTATGCGCGCGATTTCAGGTTCTCCACGGAAGGCTTCCTGACCCACGTGGCGGTCGGGATCGGGCTCGACGTCAGCGTCACGAACTGGACCCACCAGGAGATCAAGGACTTGGGCATGGGCAACGGTTCCGCCACCATCACGATCTCCGGAACCGACATGGGCTTCGGCGGCGGGGCGGGCCTGCTCGTGGGGCTCTACGACAACACCCGGAACTTCAAGGTCAACCTGGGAGCCGCCTGGCAGTCCCAGGTCAACTACCAGTTCACCCTGTCGCAGGACCTGGTCCCGCTCTTCGACTGGCCCAACCAGTACCAGGCGGGGGTGACCCTCTACCTCCTGGACGGAATGCCCCTTCGCGTGACCCTGGACGCCCAGTTCATCGGGTGGGGCAATGCCGCGGCCGATTCGACGGTCGCCGGGAGGGACGATTTCGAGAACGTGGTCAACTACTCGCTCGGCATGGAGTACCGGATCAAGGTCGCGGAGTCCGTGAGCGTCTATCCGAGGGCGGGGCTTCGCCGGTTCGACCCGCCCTGGGGCGACGACGAGAATCTTCCCGCCGTCGGCCCGTCGATCCTCGACATCCGCACCCGCGACGACAAGTTCCTGGTCTTCAGCTTCGGAGCGGGGCTCGGCTGGATGACCGAGAGTCGAAAGGCGCGCGCCTTCGACATCGCCTTCGACATCGGCGGCGACACCCCCGGCTTTGCGGTCAGCTTCACGATGGAGTTCTAGGATGAGAACCATGATCGCGCTCCTCTGCCTCTCCGCCGCCGCCTATGCGCAGGACCAGCAGGTCGGCGCGCGCACGAAGGCGATGGGCGGCTCGTACACGGCGTTCGAGGACGACCCCGTCTCCATCTGGCTCAATCCCGCGGGGATCGCCACGCAGCCCGACGCGCTCGGGATCGCCTATCAGACGTACACGACCTACGACATCGATATCACTCCGGCGATCCTCGTAGGCGTGGACCCCGTGGGAGAGCCCAGTACCAGCTGGAGCGATCCGGCGCTCATCCCCTCCTATCTGGGGCTCGTCTTCCACTTGGGGGGCCCGGAATCCTCCCAGGCCTTCGGCTTCTGCTTCACGGCCCCCTACCAGCTGAAGTTCCCCGTCTCCACGACCTTCGATACGGACATCGTGGGGGCGCGCTTCGAGCAGATCTTCTACCGCTTCCGGGGAGCTTATGCCCGGGACTTCCGCTTCCAGCCGGTGGGGAGCGAGGGATTCCTCACTCACCTCTCGGTCGGCCTGGGGGTGGACCTTGCCGTGACCCGTCTGGACTTCAAGGAGCTGGACGCCGATGTCCTCCCCGTGCCCCTCAACGAGAAGCTGTCCGACGTGGGCGTGGGGGGCGGCGCGGGGCTCCTTCTGGGGGTCTTCGACAACACGCGCAATTTCAAGGTCAACCTCGGCCTCGCCTACCAGTCCTCGGTCCATTTCAACTTCTCGCTCAGTCCCGAGTTCGCCCCCCAGTTCGACTGGCCCAACCAGTATCAGGTGGGCATCACCCTGTACCTGCTGGAGGGGATGCCGCTGCGCATCACCGCTGACGTCCAGCGGATCGAGTGGGATGGCGCCACGGCCGACTCGACGCTCCCCGACGGCCACAACTTCGAGAACTTGAACAACTACTCGCTCGGAGCGGAGTACGCGCTCAAGATCCCGTCCCTTTTCGCCGGCGTCACGTTCTATCCGCGGGCCGGCATCCGCCGGCAGGATGCGCCGTGGCAGTCGACCAACGGCCAGGAACTGCCCGCGATCCGGAACCGCCGCATGGTGATCCGGCCCGACGAGGAGGTCTACACGGTCGGCTCGTTCGGCCTGGGCATCGGATGGTCCTCCGAGGCGGGGAAGTCCCGCTCGTTCGATTTCGCCTACGACTTCGGCGGCGACACCAGCAATTTCGCGATGGGCTTCACGCTCGAAATGTGAGGTATACTTCCCGACGATGGGCCTGATCGCCGCGCTCCTCCTCCTCTGCCAGCAGGACCGCACCGCGTTGCGGACCGAGAAGGGCGACTACTTCCCCGCGATCCAGAAGTGCAAGGACGGGGAGGGGATGATCGACTCCGACCCGAAGACCGCCATCGAGAAGTTCGACGAGGTCGCCAACAACCCGAAGCTCAAGTGGATCGAATGCCGCCTCCGCGTCGAGGAGCGGCCCAGCGAGTACACCGCGTACTACGCCTTCCTCCCGTACCAGTACCGCGGACGGGCGAAGATCAACCTCGCGAGGAAGTCCGAGCCCGGCCTCGCCCAGAAGCTGTTGAACGAGGCCGTCGACGACCTCCAACGCTCCGCCAAGGAGGGAGTGAAGTCGAGCGACGAGTTCCTCAAGACCGCGAAGGCCGACCTCGAGGCCGTCGTGGCGAAGGCGAAGGCCGCGGCGGCGACCCCCAAGACGACCGACCCCGCGCTCCCGGAACCCGCCATCGTGAAGTTCCGCCCCGCCTTCCTGCGCCTCCTGGACGACCTCAAGTTCAAGGCCGCGCGCGACTTCATCGAGAGCGACGGGAAGGCCCTCACCGACGCCGAGAAGAAGCGATTCCGCGACGACGCGGAGGCGGGGTGCCGGACCTACCTCGGCGAACAGGCCCTCAAGCTCCGCCGCCGGCTCACGTCCGACATCCGTTCGTTCCAGGACCTCCAGGGCCTGAGCGCCGGCGAGCTCGACGCCAGCTTCGCCGTCCCCAAGGCCGACGACCTGGTCGCCTCCCACCCGGCGATCGAATGGGCGCGGGCCTCGCTCGCGGCCTTCGAAGGGGTCCGCTCAAGGAAGAGCCCGGCCGAGTCGCTGCTGGCCGCCGCGGCCGCCGCCGTCGCGGTCGAGCCCGACGGCGAGAACCAGTGGTTCGGGACGGCCGTGACGGTCGCCTTCCAGGGGATGCGCGAGCCCGTCCGCGGCTGCGTGGACCGCGCGCGCGACGCCCTGCTGCCCGAGCGGCAGAAGGAGCGCGCCGCGGCGGACGACCTCGTGAAGAAGTGGACCGATTTCGCGGCGAAGCTCGACCCGAAATTCCGCGACGCCCACCCGTCGGTGGCGGCGCACGGGAAGGAGCTGGCGCTCCTCCTGGTGGGCTTCCCGGTGGACCTCGCGGACGTGGATAAGGCGGACCTCGACGCCTGCTTCGCGGCGACCTCGCCCGAGGCGGCGCTCGCGTCGATCGAGAAGTCCCTGAAAGGCCTGGAGAGCGGGAAGACCGTCACGCGCGAATCCCGCCGGAAGCTCTACCACCTCCTCTTCACCGCGACGGCGCTTCGGGCGCTGATCGAGGGGAAGACGGAGGACGCGGCGGCCGCCGAGGCCGAGGCGTACGGGCTGGAGCTGGTGAAGGCGGGCGGGCCGGTGGAGACGAAGAAATACGGCCCGCGGATGGAAGGGGTCTTCTCGAAGCTACGGTAGTTCCTGCACCTTCGGCACGGCCGGATCGCCCATCAGGCCGGTGATCTGGTAGACCTTCCCGTCCTTCAGGCCCGCCTCCGCGATCCGGATCTGCTTCTTTCCCAGCTGCGGATGGACGAGCTCGATCTCGTAGTCGCCGATCACGAGGTCGCGGACCCAGAGGGGCGTGGAGCGCTGGGGGAGCTGGACCTCCTCGGTCCCCCCCTTGGAGAGCTTCGTCACCTGGGCGAAGGGCCCCACGGCGATCTTCAGCGTGAAGGTCCCCTTGAAATCGGCCACCTTCAGGGCGAGGGCGCGCGTGGAGGGGAGTGTGTCCAGGGAGGCCTTGAGGGCGTCGACTCCCTGGGCGGCGGTCGCGATCATGGCGGTCCAGTCGAGGATCCTCTTGGCGCGGTCCCGATCCTTGCCGAGCGTGGCGGCGGCCGCGGCGGCCTCGCGGGCCTGGGTCTCGAGGTAGTCGGTGACGTCCGGGACGTCCCGCTTGTTGGCCTCGGCGGCCATGCGGGCGAAGAGCTGCTTGGCCTGGTCGGCGAAGGCCGCGTCTCCGGCCTTCCAGCGGGCGAAGGCGAGGCCGGTCCGGACTTTGGTCAGCCAGTCGTCCAGCCACTTGGCCTCGCGCGCCTCCTGGGCCTTCTTGTCGGCGGCCTCCTTCTCGAGCTGGGCCTGCCTCGCGGCGTCGGCCTTCTCTTTCTCCAGGCGCTTCGCCTTGGCGTCGGGGTCTTCTTCGGGTTGCTTGGGGACGACCGGCCCGGCGGTGTCGGGGGGCGGCTTCTCGGGCTGCTTCACGGCCTCGGGCTTGGGTCGGGCGACGAGGGCGGCGATCGTGCCGCCGGCGACCAGGAGGAGCGCGACGACGACGATCGGCCAGACGTTCTTTCTCGCCCTCCGGGCGGCGAGCTTGAGAGAGCTCGGGCCCTTGGCGCTGATCTCCTCGTTGTTGAGGTAGCGCTTGAGGTCTTCGGCGAGGCCGCCCGCGCTGGAGTAGCGGTCGATCTTCTCCTTGGACATGGCCTTGAGGATGATCTTCTCGACCGCCTCGGGGACCTCGGGGTTGACCTTGCTGGGGGCGGGCGGGTCCTCCTTGCAGAGCTTCATCAGGATTTCCATGGGGGTCTGTCCCGTGAAGGGCTGCTTCTTGCAGAGGACGGCGTACATGGTGGCGCCGAGGGAATAGACGTCGCTCTGGGCGTCGACCTGGTCGAGCTGCCCCTGGGCCTGCTCGGGGGGCATGTAGGCGGGGGTGCCCATGACGGCGCCGGAGACGGAGAGGGAGCTCTCGGCCTGGATCGCTTTGGCGAGGCCGAAGTCCATGACGTACGGCCACTTGTCGCTGGTGAGCATGATGTTCTGGGGCTTGAGGTCGCGATGGATGACGCCCGCCTTGTGCGCGGCCTCCATGCCCTGGGCGACCTTCATGAAGATGTCGAGGAGTTCGTTCTGCGGGAAGTTGATGGCGGAGGCCATGGATTGGCCGTCGATGAACTCCATGGCGAGGTAGTGGCGGGCCTGCTGGCCGGCCAGCTGGGCGGGCGCCTCGCCGACCTCGTAGATGGGGGCGATGTTGGGGTGGCGCAGGCGGGCGGCGAGCTTGGCCTCGCGCTGGAAGCGGGCGACGTCCTCGTCCTCGGTGGCGAGGAGGAACTTGATGGCGATCCAGCGGGTGAGCTTCTTGTCCCACGCCTTCCAGACGGTGCCCATCCCGCCCTTGCCGATCTGCTTGACGAGGAGGTACTGGTTGAGCTGGCGTCCCGGGTCAGCGGCGGCCTGGGCGGCCTCGGCGGGGATGTCGTCGAGGTGGGTCTTCGAGGAGGCGGTGGACTTCTTGAGGGTCCCTCCGGCCGTGGCGCAGTCCTTGTGGGATTCCCCGGTGTACCCCAGCCCGCAGGCGGAGCACATCTTGGTGGTGACATCGATCCCCCCGGCCCCGAGGTCGTCGGGCTTGGGGGTGAGGGTCTCGTCGCCCATGGTGCTGGGATTATAGCCGAACTGTTAACGAAATCGCGGCGCGATTTCGTTAACAGTTATCTCCTCCGCACGAGAGTTCCCGCAAGGGCCAGGAGGGCCGCCCCCCAGAGGGCCGCTAGGCCGGCCGGGTGGGCGATCGAGTCGCACCCGCAGCGGTGGGCGAGGTTGTTGTTGCTGCCGCTGGTGGTCGTCTTCGGGGCGATGGAGAGCGGGACGGCCGAGACGGGGCCCGCCGGGGCGCTCTCCAGGGCACCCACGGCGGTGACCTGGTAGTCGTAGCTCGTCGGGTTGGAAACCGTGAGATCGGTGTACGAGGTGGCCGCAATGTTGGCGACCTGTACGAAGGCGCCGCCCCCCGTGAGCCGGCGGTAGACGTTGTAGCTCGACGCGTTCGCCGCCGCGGTCCAGGAGAGCGCGATCTGGGCCGGACCGGGCATGGCGGCGAGGCCCGTGGGCGGGGCCTGGACGCCGGTGAACAGCGTGGCGACTTGCCCCGCCGTCAGCGGGGTATTGTAGATCCTGGCCTCGTCGATGTTCCCGTTGAATTCGTTCGAGCCGTCCCTGCCGATGAGCAGGCCGCCGGTGCCGTTGCCCGGAGGGGAGGCCGAACTGCCCACCTCGGCGCGTTGGACGCCGTCGATGAAGATGTTGATCGTCCCGCTTCCCTGGTTATAGGTCCCCGCGACGTGCGTCCAAGTCCCCGCCGGAATGATCAGGCTCGTCTCGCTCGCTCCGGTCGGCGTCCCGGAACTCGGCACAATGGCGAAGCTCAGGCCGCCCGCCTGGTTGAGTCGGAGCAAGTAGCCCCCGCCCCCACCGAATTTTCCGATGATCTCCTGCTGGTCGACGTTCGGCAGCACGGCCGGCGAGACCGGCAGGTTCGTGCGGATCCACGCCGCCACCGTGATCGAGCCGGTGATGCTGATCGAGGGGGAGTCGGCGACGTCGATCCGGCTGCCCGCCCCGAGGGTGGGGAAGTTCGCGCTCCCGACGTTGCCCGCGGGAACCGAGGAGAAGTTCACCGTATCGATCACGGCTCCATTGACGAGGGAGCCCGTGTTCCCGTTGCCCGACAGGTCCGCTACCGTGCTGCCGCTGGCCGCATCCAGCGGCCAATACGCCGCGAGGGTGGGGATGCTCATCGCCTGGAATGACGCCACCGCCGCGCGGGGCGCCGAACGGGAATACCCCGATTCGAGGGAGCAGATCGCGATCGCCACCAGGGCCGCCCGGCCCCACCTCAGGATTCCTGCCTTCATACCCATCCTCCCCTATCAAGCCCGCCCACCGTTTCCCGTTGGTGGGGGAGGGGAGGGGGATTCTAACGGGAATCCGAAAAATAACCGACCGGGCTACCTCTTTCTCAGAAGGCCGCCTGCGAGGGCCAGGAGGGCCGCCCCCCAGAGGGCCGCAAGGCCCGCCGGTTCGGCGATCGAATCGCACCCGCAGCGGTGGGCGAGATTGTTGTTGCTGCCGCTCGTCGTCGTCTTGGGCAGCGTGGGGAGGGGCGTGGCCGAGACGGGCCCGGCGGGCGCGCTCGCCACGAGGCTGATCGCGGTCACCTGGTACCAGTAGGTCGTGGGGTTGGCGACGGTCGTGTCGGTGTAGCCGGTCGTCGCGGTGCTGGTGAGGAGCGTCCAGGGCCCGCCCGCGGAGAGCGAGCGGTAGACGTTGTAGTTCGTCGCCCCGACGGCGGCGGTCCAGGAAAGCGCGATCTGCGCGGCGCCGGCCGTCGCGGTGAGGCCTGTCGGCGGCGGTTGGCCGCTGAAAAGGACTCCGATCTCCGTCGCCGAGAGAGCGCGATTGTAGATGCGGGCCTCGTCGATGTGGCCCGCGAGGACATTGGGGGTGCCGCCCCCGAGGGTCAGGTAACTGGAGCTGGCTCCGGGGGCAGCGGCGGGGACGGAGTCCCTGGAAACCCCGTCCCTGTAGATCTCAATGAACGTGCCGTCGAAGACCCCCGCCACGTGGGTCCAGGTATTGAGCGGGATGGAGAAACTCTCCGTCGCTTCGTACTCGGCCGCGCCGTCCCCGACGATGAACTTCAAGTGGTGGGCGGTCGCGACGTTCCCCACCTTCCCGAGCCTCAGGAAATACCCGTTGGGGAACCCGGTCCCGGGAGAGTCGAAGAATTCGATGACGCCCATCTGGTGGTCGGGGGTCGACGTGAGCCGCACCCAGGCCGACAGGGTGAAGGGACCGGTGAAGGCCAGCCCCGCGATGTTCGTCACGTCGACCGACCCGGTCGTCCCGTCCAGGAGGACGCTCCGGAGGTTGCCCGCGCTGGGCTGGGGCGAGACGGTGGTCGAGATCGTGACGCCGCCCACGTGCATGCCGGAATTGTCGACCCCCGCCGAGTCCGCCGCCGTCGTGCCGGTCGTCTCGTCGAACGACCAGTGGGCCACGAGGTTCGCGATCGACTGGAACGCCGCCCGCCGCGGGGCCGCGCCCGAATCGCCGGACCAGAGAGAGCCGATCAGGACCACCACGACGGCGGTCCGCGCCATCACCCCTGCCTTCATACCCATACCCAACCTCCCCTATCTGAGATAATCCTGCTCCCGCAGCCCCTGCGGCGGGACGCGATTGGCCTCGTCGTTCCCCTCCGCCCGGCGGAAGGCGATCGCCACGGGGTAGCGCCCCTTCGGCGCGGCGGAGCGGCCTCGCCCTCCTTCAGACCAGAAGACGCCCTTCGCCACGAGGTCGAACCGCACGACCTTCCCGTCCTTCAGCTCCACCTCTCCGCGCAGGTCCAACTCGGCCCCGCGACGCCCGGAGGCGGTCTCCATCCGGGCGTGGCCGGAGAGCGTCCCGACCGCGAGCGCGACCTCGTGCGCGCGGACCTCCTCCGGCTCCCAGAGCGGCGGCTCTCCGCGCGTGTTGTCGATCAGGTGGAAGCGGGCGATCCGCTTCGCCAGGCTCTCCGGGAACGCGCCGCGGGCCAGCGCCTCGGCCTCGTCCTTCCGGACCCACAGGTGGTCCACGCCCATCGACGCCTGGAAGATCCTCTCGAGTTCGCTCCGGGGCTCCGAGGCGCCGCCGAGCACCCGCGACGTGACGTCGAGGACGAGCCCTCCTTCGGGCGCCTGGGGGAACCGGGGGTCCTTCCGCCCGTCGGAAACGAGGGCGGCGTCGGGCGGCTGGAACTGAAAGTCGGCCAGCACTTTCCGGAGGAGGTTCCGGACCTGCTCCGGCCGGTCGCCGAACTCGTGGGCCCGGTGGGTGAAGCCGAGCAGCCGGCCCTCCGCGTCGAACGCGTAGAGCCCCTGGGTGTTCTGCGGTACCTTGCGCGGGCCCTGGTTGGCTACCTTGCGGTAGAATTCGCCCTCCGCGTCCTCGCTCCGGTGGAGCGGCCAGAGATCGACTGCCACCGGGACGAACTTTTCCTTGAGGAGCTCGATGACCTCGGGATCGCTGAACGTCGACGCCCGGTCGAGCACGGCGTTGTTTCAGCCGCAGCCGAGCGGGCTCCCGTTCATCGACCACAAGAAGAGCGGCTTCTTCTCCTTCACCGCCCGGTCGCGCGCCTCGAGCATCGAGGTCTTCCAGGGGATGGAGCGCCAGGCCTCGTCCTTGCGGGGCCGGAGCTCCCGGTGGAGCCGCTGGAACTCCTCGAGCGACAGGCCCTCTCCGGTCAGGAGGAGGAGCACGGTCAGGAGTCTCATGCAGCAGGGTGCTCGGAGGGGCCGGGTTTGCGGCACGATTTTCTTCCGGAATGCAAAATATTTTTTATGCCGCAAGGTTCATGGTTATAGTCACCCTAAGGATGGACGAAGAAGGCCTGGTCCGGACCGCCCGGAAGGGGGACGGATCCGCGTTCGGGGCGCTCGTCGGGCGCTACTCGCGCGCGGTGGTCGCGCGCCAGTACGGCTGAACGCACGAGCGGTCCTCGGCGGAGGACCTGGCGCAGGAGACTTTTGTGCGGGCATGGCAGGGCTTGGGGCGGCTGGAGGACGACCGCTCGTTCGGGAGCTGGCTGCTTTCGATCGCGGGCTTCGTCTGCCAGGAGTGGATCCGGCGGAAGCAGGCGGCGCAGAGGCTCCGCGGCGAGCTGGCCGAGGCGGTCGAGACGGTGGAGACGGGACCGGAGGACTCGCCCGACGTGCCGCTCGCGGAGGCCCTGGCGGCCCTGGCGCCCGAGGTGCAGCAGCTGCTGGCCCTGCGGCACGACCGGGGGCTGACGTGCGAGGAGATCGCCCGCGAGCTGGGCCGTCCGCTGGGCACGGTGACCAAGACCCTGTCGCGCGCCTATGCGCAGTTGCGGGAAAGACTGGTAAGGAACGTATGAGCGACGACCTGGAGCGGAGACTGGACGCGTTCTACCGGGGTCTCGACGACTCCGCGCGGCGCGTCGAAGGGCGCTGGCAGCGGCCCGCGCGGAAGCTGCCGTGGGCGATCGCAGGCGGTCTCGCCGCCGCGGCGGCCGCGGCCTTCCTCATGGTCCTCTCGCTCCGCCGGCCCGAGCCGGCGCCGCCGATCGAGATCGTCCGGCCCGCTCCCCGCCCGCGGCCCCAGCCCGCGCTCCCCGCGTCGGAGCCCCAGCCGCCGAAGCCGGACGAGCCCAAGGCGCCGCTCGTGACGCCCGTCCCGCCCCCGCCGCTGAAGCCGCCCGAGCCGCAGGCCCCGAAGCCGGCCGAGCCGCCGAAGCCAGGGGAGCCCAAGCCGACCCCGGTGCCCTCGCCCGAGGAGCCGAAGAAGCCCGAACCCAAGCGCACGGTCATCGAGCGCGCGATGGCGACGATCCGCGAAGTCGAGGGCTCCTTCGAGCTCGGCGAGAAGCCGTTCCGCGGGAAGCAAAAGGACCTCTCGGTCGCCGCGGGAGACCGCCTCCGGGCCGCCACCGTGGTCAAACTTACGCTGGGCGACGACCGCTTCGTCCTCCTGTCGCCCCGGACCGTCGTCGAGTTCCGTCCCGAGGAGAAGCGGCTCACGCTCGGGATCGAGCTGGGCGACCTCCACGCGGAGCTGATCGGCCCGGGCCCTGAAGTCCGGGTCGCG
>CAZSCC010000225.1:0-2348 GCA_964604905.1 uncultured Planctomycetales bacterium | reverse complement strand
GCGCGAACGAGGAGACGAGGAGGGCGGGGGCCGCGAGGTTGGCCTGGCCGAGGATCGCCACGACCCCGGTGAAGAGGATCAGGACTCCGAGTCCCACGAAGAAGGTGAGGTAGGGTCGCCTCGGGATCCGCTCCTGCGCGCGCTGCACGGCCGAAGGCCAGAGCGCGCCGAAGACGAGCCACACCGCCGGGAGCACCACCATAAGGCCCACGAACAGGGCCGTCCACACCGCCACGTCGGCCATCAGCATCGGGTCACCTCCATCGTTCATGCACCGTACATGCACGGATACCGGCGTTGCGGGAGGGCGGTTTCACGGATCGGTTGGCGCGGGTGTCGATGGTTTGCTGCAGACGCGGATCCTCCGGGGAAGGCTCGATGTGCCTTTCCCGGATCATGGGTGCGTCACGATGACGACCTCGATGCACGTGGCAGGCATGGGGACCGAGAACCCGGGGACGTGGCAGGTCCCCCGACCTGTCACCGACCCCTTGATGGCCGCGATGCGGGCGCTCAGCGCGATCGAACCCTACTCGGCGCCCGCGCGGGATTCCGCTCCCAACGCTGGCCGGTCGGAGTACACTGAAGGCATGGGAAAGACGGCCTTCATCCTGGGTATGGTGGCGAGCGTCGTGACGGGCCTCGTGCTTTCAGGCAGCCTCTTCCACCGGGATCACACCGGCAGCGTCTCGATGACGGGGGTAGGCCATCCGTGTCCGACGCTCGGGGTCGTGTTCGACGCGTCGCCGGTGCCGCCTCCCCTCGAGCTGACCACGTGCTCCTGCCCGGCGCCGCCGGTCATGGAGGGTCGCGCCACGCCGCTGCACCCGCCCGCCGATCTCGTCGCGGCCGCGTCTCCCCTCGACCAGATCACCGTGACCTGGACGGAATTCACCCCGCCGTTCGGGGGGAAGAGGCTCACGGGGCTGTCGTACCTCCTGGCCAAGGGGATGAACCAGCAGCGGTTCAACGTCTCGCCCGCCGGGCCGGTCTACTCCCGGTTCGCCCTCCTGACCGCCGCGCCGTTCCTGGCGGGCATTGTCCTGGGCATCCTCCTCGGCCTCATCTCCGGCCGTAAGGGCGTCAAGGACTGAGCGGGCCCGCTCCGGTCCTCGCTCTCGCGCGATCGACCCGGGAGCGCGAATCCGAGGGTCTTCCGATCGCCCCGGGGGTTCTGATAGATGATCGACCGTGCTCTTTGGCGTGCTTTTCCGGGTCCCGTGTCCATGGGCCCTGGACCTCACAGGCGCCCGGCGCGGATGCCCGCTTCGCCGCGCCCGGAGGGAGAACACGCAAGAGAGAATCCGTGAAATTCTCAGGCAGAAGCTGGCGGGCGGCGGGTGCTCCGGGGCCGGGTCCGGCAGAACTTCCAGAGGGACTTCAAGAGGTGGATCCCGTACTTCACGATGCGCGCCTTGGACCCTCCCTTGGAGCGGGGCTTGTAGACGTAGGGGATCTCGATGGCCTTGTGCCCTGCCCAGTGGGCTTTGATGATCAGCTCCTCCTGGACTTCATAGAACCGTGACTCAAGCGCCATTCCTGCCAGCACCTGCCTCCGGTAGATCCGGAATCCTCCGGAAATCTCCCGGAAGGGAAGACGGAGCGCCGTTCGATACAAGAGATTGAGAAACCGGCTCAGGAGGTCCCTCCAGGGTTCGGTCTCGGTTCCGCCTCCGGGCATGTATCTGGAGTTGATCACGATGTCGGCTCGATGGCGGTTCGTGAAAAGCTGGAGTGCATACCGCGGCTCATGGGAAAGGTCGGCGTCCATCACGATCACGAAGTCGCCCACGCTGGCGGCGATCCCGTCGCGGATCGCCTGCGCGTAGCCGGGGCCGCTCTGCGCCATCACGCGACATCCAAGCTGCTTCGCGACCGCCCCCGTTCCGTCCGATGAGCGATGGTCCACCACGACGATCTCCAGCGTGGCCCCCTCGATCCGGAACAGCCTCCAAAGCTCGGGGACGAGGATGGCAATGTTCTCCGCCTCGTTGATCGTCAACAGGATGATCGAGAGGTCCATCGGGGTTCGGCGTCAGGATCCCGGGAAAGAGAGCATTCCACGCAGGTAGACCGGGTCGAGATCGGTCATCTCGAACCCGAGGCCGCGATAGAGGGTGATCGCGCGGGGATTGGTCCGGTTCACCTTCAGGATGATCCGGCAGGCGCCGCGCAACCGGGCAACGAGGATCAGGTGGTTCATGAGGTGCCTGCCCAGGCCGCGGCCCCGGGAGTCCGGCCGGACGCAGATCCCGAGGGAGGGGGCATCGTATCCCTGGTCCCACCCCCGGAGCATCCCATATCCGACCGCTCCCCCGCCGTCCAGCGCTTCCGCGAGATGATCGGCC
>CAZSCC010000224.1:0-14645 GCA_964604905.1 uncultured Planctomycetales bacterium | reverse complement strand
GGGGGAAGGCGGTGGGGACGTTCGCCCTCGAGCAGTCGATCGACCGCGGGTACGCCGTGGCGACCTGGTACTACGGGGACGGCCTGCCCGACAAGCCGGACTATCACGACGGGATCTACCCGCACGTGGTGAAGGTCGAGGGCAAGGAACTCGGGCCCACCGACTGCGGCGCGATCGCCTTCTGGGCGTGGACGTTCCATCGCGCGGTGGATTATCTCGTCACGGACAAGGACGTCGACCCGAGGCGGATCGCGGTGACAGGCCACTCGCGGAACGGGAAGGCATCGTTGGTCGCGGCGGCGTTCGACGAGCGGATCGCGCTGGCGATCCCGCACCAGGCGGGCTGCGGCGGGACCGCTCCGAGCCGCGTGGTGAACCCCGAGGGGAAGATGGTCCACGAGACGGTGAAGCGGATCAACACGAGCTTCCCCCACTGGTTCGACGGCAACTTCAAGAAATTCAACGACGACGTGGACCGCCTGCCCTTCGACCAGAACTGCCTGGTGGCGCTCTGCGCGCCGCGGCCGGTGCTCTACACGAACGGGGTGGAGGACCAGTGGGCGAACCCGAGCGGGCAGTTCGCCATGCTGCAGTCGGCGTCGGCGGTCTACGAGCTCCTGGGCGGGAAGGGGCTGGCGGCGAAGGAACTGCCTCCGCTCGGGAATCTGATCGACAGTCCGCTCGGCGCCTATGTCCGGACCGGCCCGCACGTGAGCGACCCGGAGTACTGGAAAATCTTCCTCGACTACGCGGACAAGAACCTGAAGTAGCCGCCTTCAGGCGGCGAACTGGGCCTTCTCGGCCCCGAACAGCTCGGCTTCCACCTCCTTGAGAGCGGCGCCGAGAGATTGAGCTGTCGCGCGCCCGGAAGGGACGGCGGGTCGAGCTCCGGTTGCGCTTCCGGCCCGACGCCGGTCCGGTGGCGGATCGCGCCGGCTACGCCCGCCGCCGTAATTCATGCCCGAGTACGGAGGACGCCGTCGTGTCTCGGTGGGGCGGAACTCCCGACTCAATCCCCCCTTCCGTCCCCCAGGGGGCACGGGGGGGCGACCCCTTTGGGAGTTGGAATTTTGGGATTGGGAGTTCCCGCTCTCCGTACCCTGGCGCCTGGATCTTTTCGGATCCCTGAATAAAGCGGGCTGGAGGTCCGCTATTTCGGCCCGGAGGCTTGGGCCAGCGCGGCGATCTGACCGTCTTGGGCCCGGGAGAAGAGGAGCTGGACCGAGATCCCCCCCATCGTCGCCATCAGCATGTCCTTCTGCGCGTCCCAGACATCTCCCTGAGAGCCGAGGAAGGCGGTGCCCTGCTCGGGGGCGGTCGTGATGGCCGACACCCACTCGACCAGCTCGTACATCGCGCTGATGGCGAGCGCGATCGAGACGCAGATCCAGAAGAGCGCCTTTCCGGGCCGGAGCGGCGTGCAGCGGACCAGCAGCTCCCGCGCGACGATCGCCGGGATGACCCCCTGGAAGAAGTGGCCGAACCGGTCGAAGTGATTGCGCTGGAAGCCGAACCAGTCCTTGACCAGGAAGCCGATCGGCACCTCCGCGTAGGTGTACTTGCCGCCCACCATGAGGATGAGCCCGAAGAAGAACATGAAGCGAAGGGAGATGGGCGTGACGGGAAAGCGGCGCCCGGTGAGCGCGAGGATCGGCGCGGCCGCCATGACGGGGAACGTCTCCATGAGCCAGACCGCCCGGTTCTTGCATTCGTAGCCCGACCAGCACAGGACGAGGCAGGTCAGCGCCCAGAGGACGAGCGGCTCCCTGCGGTCATTCATCGGTGACCTCCCGGGGGCCGCGCTCCTCGTGGCCCTCCTCGAGGTGCCGCTTCGCGTGCTCGAGGACCGTCTCTGCGTGCTTGGCCCACCCTCGCGCGAGGTCCAGGCGTCCCAGCGACTCGGGCGCGGGTGGGTTGGACTTCATCCGCTCGAGGAAGAACGTGTAGAGGCGGATCATTCCGGGGACGTCGGGCTTCGTCTCCGCGGCGAAGCCGAGGCCGTACGTCGTGGCGGCGTCGGTCGGGTGGAGCCTCGCGTAGACCGAGAGCGACACCCGCGCGGCGTCGAAGTCGCGCTTCCTCGTGTGGGCGATCCCAAGGTTGAAGTACGCGGCGTCGAACCCCGGATCGGCCGTCAGCGCATCGAGGTACGCCTTGATCGCGCGGTCGAGTTCGCCCGTGTTGGCGAGCAGTATCCCCTTGTGGTTGAGCGCCACCGGCTTGATCCAGGAATCCTCCGCGGCCAATTCGTCGAAGTACGCCGCCGTCTCGTCGACGAACCGCTGCTCGGCGGCCAGGTTGCGGAGGAAGACGACGGGGAGCTCGCGGGGGAAGCGAAGGCGCTCGACCTCCCCGGGCTTCTCGAGCATCAGGCGGATGACGCGCTTCCCCGCCTCGAACGCGGCGCGAGGGAACTTGATCGCGTACTGCTCCGACTGGGCGTGGAGGAGGTCGATCCGGTCGGGCGCGTGCTTGAGCGCCTCGTGGAACGCCTCCTCGGCGCCGATCGTGTCGCGCAGTTCCATGAGGGCGCGGCCGAGGAGGAGCCAGGCGTCCGGGTCGCTGGGCGCGAGCTTGACCGACTCCGCCAGCGCCTGCCGCGCGGCGGCGAGCTTTCCGATTCTCAGCGCGCAGCCTCCGAAGCCGCGGAGCGCCTGGGCGCGCTCCTTCCCGTCGGCGAACTTGAGGGCCTCCTCGTAGGCGGCGAGGGCCTGCTCGACGTAGCCCTCGCCCTCCAGCGCGCGGGCGCGTTTCAGGTCGCGGCTCACGATCCAGCGCCTCACGAAGTCCATCCGGCACCGAAGCGCTCGACGAACTCGCGGGCGTGGCGGATGAAGGGCGCGGCGAAGTCGACGCCCCCCGTCGCCCGGTCGGGACAGAGGCGGTATTCGCGGACGGCGTCGGCGATCTCCCCCCTCAGTTCGTGGACGGTGCCGATCCCGTAGTGCGATGCCGGGAGGTCCGCCGCGCGGAACTCGGCCAGCGCCTCCTCCAGGCGGTTGAGGCGGACGAGGGCCATCCCGGCATTGAACCGCGCCTCCGACGACTTCGGCCACGCCTCCAGCATCTTCCGGTAGATCTCGAGGGCCCGCTCGTGCCGTCCCGCCCCCGTGAGCATCAGCGCATGCTGGTTCATCAGGAGCGGCCGGAGGCTGACGAGCGGCTTCCTTTCCAGCTCCTCGAAGTACGGCTCCACCTCGTCGACCAGGTTGTGCTGCGCGGCGAGGTGGGCCAGGAACGCGAGGGGCATCTGGATCGGGAGCGCCTCCGCCGTCTCCGGGGTGGCGGGGGCCGCGAGGCATCGCTTCACGAGTTCGACCGCGCGACGCGGGTCGGTCTCGGCGGCGAAGACCGCGTAGTTGTAGAGGACGTCGGGACGGTCCTTCGAGGCTTCCAGCGCGTGGCGGTAGGCGGCCTCGGCGGCCTCGCGATCCTTGAGCTGGTGGAGCGTGTTGGCGAGGTTCATGAGGATCGAGGGCTGGCCGGGGGCGAGGAGGTTGGCCTGTTCATAGTAGGTGCGCGCGGCCTTCATGTCGCCCAGGCGGTACGCGAGCATCCCCATCTTGTTCAGGATCGACGCGCGGGTCTTGGGATCGAACTCCACGACCGCCTCGCGGTAGGCCTCGAGCGCCGCGGCGGGGTCGCCGCGCTCCTCGGCCTCGACCGCACGCTTGAGCTTGAACCGGGATCCCAGCTTTCCGAAGAGGCTCATGTGTGGACGGAGAATTCCGCCGTGACCTCCTCGACGGGCTTGAGGGCGGGGGGGGCGCCGCGCCGGATCACGCGGTCGCGCCGCCGCTCCTGGATCTCGCGCGTCTCCCGGGGGGGCATCACCTGCATTCGAACCCGTCCACCCGCTTCCACGCGCGGTCCTGGAGCATGACGACGTCGCAGAGGAGCCGCGGCCCGTCGATCGTGAACCGGCAGTAGTGGAACGGCCGGTACGCGGGGCCGCGGAACTCGTCCTTGTGGCGGGGCTTCTCGGTGTCGAGCTGCATGAGGGGCGCGCCGCCGCCGCCCGAGACGACGCACTGGACGCCGTCGACGAGGAAGCGCTCGTAGGCGTGGACGTGGCCCGTCAGGACGACGTGCACCTTGGGGGTCTTCCTTGAGAGGAACCGCCGCTGGGCGGCTCGCGAGTCGCCGTGGGCGATCGCGTTGGTGTAGGGCGCGTGGTGGAAGGCGAGGATCACGTGGCGGATCGCGTCGTCCCGCTCGCCGGCGGCGAGGGTCTCCTCGAGCCACCGCTCCTGGGCGGCGGCCTCGTCGTCGCCGAGTTCGCCGAAGTTCGAGTCCAGGACGAGGACGAGGGCGGGGGGAAAGCGCAGGTCGTACCACTTCCGGCCCTTGAGCCGGGGGAACGAGGCGAAGTAGTGGGAGAGGCCTTCGGTCTTGCTCCACATGTACTCGTGGTTGCCGAGCCCGGGGAAGTAGGGGATCCGCTTCGAGAAGATGGGCTCGTTTTCCCGGTGGAAGTCGCGCCACTGGTCGGGGTCGGAGCCCGCGCTGACCAGGTCCCCGGTGTTGAGGATGAAGGCGGGGGCCTCGTCGGCCAGCGCCCGGATGACGAGGAGGCGTTCGGCGTCGAAGCGGGGCCGCCAGAACTCCTGCCCGAGGGTCTTGCGCGAGTCGCCGAAGAGGATGAATTTCCCCGGGGCGTCGGGGGCGATCGGAGCGTCGTACGCCGGGACGGACCCCGGTTCCGTCGAGGCGCAGGAGGAGCCGAGCCCGGCGCCGCCCAGGCAGGCCAGGACGACGGCGATCCGGCACCCGTCCAGGAATCGCATGGGGGCATCGTATCGGAGTGGGGCTAAATCCACCAGTCGGATTTATCCCCTCATCAGGACTTCCCGAGGCAGGCGGGGCAGCCGTCGGGGGCCGACGCGCCCGTCCAGAGGCTGAGCGAGAGGCCCGCCGACTCGCGCGACTCCATGCGTTTGAGGCCCGCCGCTGCGAGCTGGGCGGAGCGGGCCTCGAGGTGGGGACACGGGGCGCCCAGATGGGCCAGCACGACCCAGGAGTGCGACACATGCTCGCCCCTGGGGACCGCCGCTTCCGCCTCGTCGCCGCACGCGAGCCCCCACACCTCGACCCGGTGGGTGACGGGGGCAGAGTGGATCTTGAGGCTGAGCCGGCGGCGCGATCCGGGGTCGAGCGCGGCGCCCTCCAGCGTGCTGCCGGGGTAGTTCGCCTGGGTCCAGCGCCCCAGCTCTTCGCGGACGAGGAGCGCCAGGCGCGCGGCGGGGGGCTCCGCCACCCAGCCGTCCTCCAGGTCTGCCCGGACGATCTCCTCCAGCGTCTGGAGGAGCTCGGAGGTCGACTGCCGGAAGGCCATGGTGCTGGAAGTATAGCCGAAACGAAACCCCTCTGCTATATATGGCCTCCGACCCGGAGGTGAGCGATGGCCGACAAGGCGCTCGAAGCGCTGCTGCAGGAAAACCGCACGTTTCCCCCTCCCAAGGAATTCGCCCGGAACGCCGTCGTCAAGGACGCGAAGGTCTACAAGGTCCGCGACCGGCTGAAGTTCTGGGAGGGCTTCGCGAAGGAACTCCACTGGTTCAAGAAGTGGAAGAAGGTCCTCGACTGGAAGCTTCCGTTCGCGAAGTGGTTCGTCGGCGGGACGACCAACATGGCGACCAACTGCCTCGATCGCCATCTTGCCGGCCCGCGGCGCAACAAGGCGGCGATCCTCTGGGAAGGCGAGCCGGGGGAGGAGCGGACGCTCACCTACCAGCAGCTCCACCGCGAGGTCTGCCGCTTCGCCAACGCGCTCAAGGCGCAGGGGATCCGGAAGGGCGACCGGGTGACGCTCTACATGCCGATGGTCCCCGAGCTCGCGATCGCGATGCTCGCCTGCGCGCGGGTCGGCGCGCCTCACAGCGTCGTCTTCGGCGGCTTCTCGGCCGACTCCCTCCGCGACCGCATCAACGACTGCCAGTCGAAGCTGCTCGTCACGGCCGACGGGGGCTACCGCCGGGGCGGGGTCATCGCGCTCAAGAAGATCTGCGACGAGGCCCTCGTCGGGACCCCGACGATCGAGAAGGTGATCGTGTACAAGCGCGGCGTGAACGCGGAATGCGTCATGAAGGAGGGCCGCGACCTCTGGTGGCACGACGCGGTGAAGGATCAGCCGGGCGATTGTCCCGCCGAGCCGATGGATTCGGAGGACATGCTCTACCTGCTCTACACGAGCGGGACGACCGGAAAGCCCAAGGGCATCCTTCACACGACCGGCGGCTACATGACGGGCGTCTACGCGACGGCGAAATGGATCTTCGACTTCAAGGAGGAGGACATCTTCTGGTGCACGGCCGACATCGGCTGGGTGACCGGCCACTCCTACGTGGTCTACGGCCCGATGCTCAACGGCGCGACGGTCCTGATGTACGAGGGCTCGCCCGACTTCCCCGCGAAGGACCGATTCTGGTCGATCGTGGAGAAGTACAAGGTCACGATCCTCTACACGGCGCCGACGGCGATCCGCACCTTCATGAAGTGGGGCGACGACTTCCCGAAGAAGCGCGACCTGAGGTCGCTCCGTCTGCTCGGCTCGGTGGGCGAGCCGATCAACCCCGAGGCGTGGATCTGGTACCAGCAGGTGATCGGCGGCGGCCGCTGCCCGATCGTGGACACCTGGTGGCAGACGGAGACGGGCCACATCCTGATCTCGCCGCTCCCGGGGGTGACGAGGACGAAGCCCGGCTCGGCGTGCACGGCCTTCCCCGGGATCGACGTGGACATCGTGGACGAGAAGGGGAAGTCGGTCGACGCGGGCTTGCTCGTCATCAAGTCTCCCTGGCCCGGCATGCTGCGCGGCATCTACGGCGACCCCGAGCGGTACCAGCAGACCTACTGGTCGAAGTTCGGCAAGTGGTACTTCGCGGGCGACGGCGCCAAGCGGGACAAGCAGGGCTACCTCTGGCTGCTCGGCCGCGTGGACGACGTGCTGAAGGTCAGCGGCCACCGCCTGTCGACCATGGAGATCGAGAGCGCACTCGTCGACCACAAGTCGGTGGCCGAAGCGGCGGTGATCGGCAAGCACCACGACATCAAGGAGAACGCGGTCGTCGCGTTCGTCTCGCTCCGCGCGGGGAACCAGGGCGGGGACGAACTCCTTCAGGAGCTGAAGGATCATGTGGTCAAGAAGATCGGCTCGCTCGCGCGGCCCGACGACATCTTCTTCACGGCCGAGCTCCCGAAGACGCGGTCGGGGAAGATCATGCGCCGCCTGCTCCGCGACATCGCGGAAGGCCGGGCGGTGGGGGACACGACCACGCTCGCCGACGCGAACGTCGTGCGCTCGCTCAAGGAGCAGTACGAGGACAAAGAGGGATAGAGCGCCGAATCACGGATTACGAGGAGGCAGAGGCTCAGAGATGGGTGCGAAGGCAGGCGCTTGCAAGACCGTCGCCGTGCTGGTGGAGGACCTCTACCAGGAGATGGAAGTCTGGTACCCGGCGTACCGGCTCCGCGAGGCCGGGCACAAGACGCTCTTTCTGGGCACGGGCAAACCCGAGTACAAGAGCAAGCTCGGGTACCCCGTGAAGGCCGAGGGGGACATCAAGGAGGCGAGGGCCAAGGATTTCGACGGCGTGATCGTGCCGGGGGGGTTCGCGCCCGACTTCCTGCGGCGCTCGCCCGAGGTCCTCGCGTTCGTGGCCGACCTCGACAAGGCGGGGAAGGCGATCGGCTCGATCTGCCACGCCGCGTGGGTCCTCTGTTCGGCGGAAATCCTGAAGGGGCGGACCGCGACCTGCTTCTTCGCGGTCAAGGACGACGTCATCCACGCGGGCGCGAAGTACGTGGACCAGGAGGTCGTGGTCGACCGGAACCTCGTCAGCTCGCGCAAGCCCGACGACCTTCCGGCGTTCATGCGGGAATATCTGAAGGTGCTGTCCGGGAAGTAGTTGATGTGCGTCGGGGCGCGCGGGTAGAATCACGGCCATGACACTCCACAAGATCGCGAAGCACGAGACGCGCAAGATCTCGATCAAGCGCGCGGTCCCGCCGGCCACGTCGCACCAGGCGCAGCACGTCTCGTTCGAGGACCACCTCGCGGTCGAGGAACCGCTCGAGATCCGCATCCACGACGAACCGGTCGTCATCACGATGCGGACGCCGGGCGAGGACTTCGCGCTCGCCGCGGGCTTCCTCTATGCGGAGGGGTTGCTGCACGGTCCGAAGGAGGTGGGTTCCATCCGGTACTGTGTCAACACGCAGGACCCGCACCACAAGAACGTCGTCAACTTCACCTACGCGTCGGGCCACAAGCCCGACCTCTCCCGCCTGAAGCGGAACTTCTACGCCACCAGTTCCTGCGGCGTGTGCGGGAAGGCGTCGATCGACCAGATCAAGATGCAGGCGAAGCCGATCACCTCGAAGATCAAGATCCGGCTCGACGTGGTCTACAGCATGGGCCACTCGCTCCGGAAGGCGCAGACGCTCTTCGAGAAGACCGGCGGCCTCCACGCGGCGGGCGTCTTCGACGAGCACGGCACGCTCCACACCCTGCACGAGGACGTGGGCCGCCACAACGCGGTCGACAAGGTGATCGGCCACATGCTGCTCCAGGACCGTGCCCCGCTCGACCACCACCTCCTCATGGTGAGCGGCCGCGCCAGCTTCGAGATCATGCAGAAGGCCGTGATGGCGCGGATGCCCATCGTCTGCGCGGTCTCGGCCCCCTCGAGCCTCGCCGTCGAGACGGCGCGCGAGTTCGGGGTGACGCTGGTGGGCTTCCTCCGCGAGGACGACTTCAACGTGTACACGCACGCGGAGCGGATCGAAGTCTAGCGCGGCCGCGGAATCACGAATCAGGAATCACGAGCCGCCCATTCCGGGAGAAGTCGGGGATGGAGTGTCTGCTTCCCCTGATCCTGCTCGGCCTCGCGGTCGGCGTCCCGATCCTTCTGGGTGGGTGGAGCCGTAGATCCTTCGTCGGGCGAATCGTCCTGGCGCTGGGGGTCGCAGGTTCGGCCAGAATCGCCGGCTGGAAGTTCCGTGAGGTTCGGCTGCTCGAAGAGTCGCTCAACCAACGGGTCGTGTACCCTCTTGCGAGCGACTCTCCCGGCCCGCAGACTCTCGTCGTGCCGCCGCTTCAGGGAAGGGGGATCAGCGGACTCGAGGCGCGAGTCGTCCTAAGGAGAGAAGGAGCGTCCGCTTCGGCGGATCTCCTCGAGCGGATGGAATGGAAGGCTCCTGGAAACTCCGCGATCGTTTGGTCCCGGCAGCCGGGAGAGCCCCTGGTGGAGTGGCGGGATCAGGACGCCGCTCTGGTGCTGACCTACCGCGCGGCAGGCGGGGATTCCCTGGAACTTCATGTCGGTCCGGATCGAATGTCGCGCAAGGATGTTGGAATTGGGCGGGCGATAGAGTTCTGGCTTGGGCTCTTTCCCGCCCTCGCCTCCGCGATCGGGCTCGGCTTCCTCCTCCTCGGCCGCCGCCCACCGCCCTGATTCGTGATTCCGGATTCTTGATTCGCCCCGTCACATCATCCCGAGCTGCAATTTCGCCGCCTCCGACATCATCGACTGCGTCCACGGCGGGTCGAACACGACTTCGATGGCCGACTCCCGCACGCCGGGGATCGCCGCCACTTTCTCGCGGACCTCGGCCTGCAGGATGGGGCCCATGCCGCAGCCGGGCGCCGTCAGCGTGAACTTGATGTCGACCTTGAAGCCGCCCTCCGGGTGCGGCTCGACCTTGTTCTCGTAGACCAGGCCGAGCTCGACGATGTTGACCGGGATCTCGGGATCGTAGCAGGTCTTGAGCTGGTTCCAGATCTCGGTCCCCACCGCCTTCGCGTCGGTCGGCGCGGCGACGGGCTCCTGGAGCGGCCGGGCTGACTCGCGGCCGAGCGCGTCCGCGTCCTTCCCCTCGATCCGCATGAGGCCCAGGTCGGTCAGCACCGTGAAGCTGCCGCCCAGCTCCTGGGTGATCTCGACGGGGCTCCCCTTGGGCAGCTTCGTCTTCTGCCCGTAGGGGATCGTCGTCGCCGTGATCTCGCGCGCCAGCTCGATCATCGGCTCCTCGGGATGCCGCTCCCACAGGCCTGGACGTTCTTCAGCTTCGCGAACTGGTCGGGCGGGATGGAGGGGCCGGGCTTCGAGCAGTGGGCGTCGAAGGCCGCGACCAGGTCCGCCGCAAGCTCGGGGGCCACCCGCCCCTCGATCTCGGAACGGGGGAACATCGCCACGATCTTCCCGTCCTTGAAGAGGACCATCGAGGGGGACGAGGGCGCCGCCACCTCGGCGTGGTACTGGCGGAGCTTGTCCGTCGCTTCGCGCTCCATGCCGGCGAAGACGCTGAAGAGCGCGTCGGGGATGACCTTGTTCTGGAGCGCCAGTGCGACCGCGGGGCGCGCCGTGCCGCCCGCGCATCCGCAGATCGAATTGACGACGCAGAAGACCGTGCCCTTCGCGGTCACGGCGCGGTCGACCTCCTCGGGGGACAGGAGCTCCTTGATCCCGACGGCCGTGAGCTCCTGGCGGAACGGGACGACCGCGTCCGGGGGATAGACGGGGGGCAGCATGCGAACCTCCTTACTCGGTGGAAACCGTATCGTTTCTTCCTTCAATCGCGGCCAGCAGGGTGTGCCACGCGAGCGTGGCGCACTTCACGCGAATGGGGAACTGGCTCACGCCGGAGAAGACGTCGAGCTTGCCGACCCCTTCCGCGCTCCCGGTCCCCATCACCATCGGGTGGAACCTTTCGAAAAGCCCTTTCGCGTCGATCTTCGTCTTCCCCTTGATCGCCTCGGTCATGAGCGACGCCGAGGCGGTCGAGATCGCGCACCCCGACCCCTTGAACTTCAGGTCCTCGATCACGTCCCCCCTCAGCCGGACCGTCAGGGCGATCTTGTCGCCGCAGAGGGGGTTGTCCCCGTGGGCGGCGTTCGTGGGGTCCTCGAGCACGCCGAAATTCTTCGGCGTCTTGTAGTGGTGGAGGATGACCTCCTGGTAGAGTTCGTTGAGATCGTTCACCGGCGGAAGACCTCCGCCACCTTCCGGAGGCCGTCGGCCAGGAGGTCGAGTTCTTCCTTGGTGTTGTAGAAGGCCAGCGACGCCCGCGCGGTCGCGGGGATCCCGAAGCGGTCCATGACGGGCTGCGCGCAGTGGTGGCCGGTGCGGATCGCGATCCCTTCCTGGTCGAGGATCGTCCCCACGTCATGCGGGTGGACGCCCTCCAGGTCGAACGAGAGGACCCCCGCCTTCTCGCGCGCGGTGCCGATCATGCGGAGGCCCGGGACCTGCGAGAGGACCTGCGTGCCGTGTTCGAGGAGTTCGTCCTCGACCGAGCGGATCGCGCCCATCCCGAGCTTCCCGAGATAGTCGATCGCGGAGCCGAGGCCGATCGCGCCTTCGATGTGGGGCGTTCCCGCCTCGAATTTGTGGGGGAGGTGGTTGTAGCGCGTCTTCTCGAACGTGACCGAGAGGATCATGTCGCCGCCGCCCTGGTAGGGAGGCATCGCCTCGAGGAGCGCGGCCTTTCCGTAGAGGACGCCGATCCCGGTCGGTCCGAAGAGCTTGTGGCCCGAGACGGCGTAGAAGTCGCAGTCGAGGTCGCGGACGTCGACGGGGAAGTGCGGCGCGGCCTGCGCGCCGTCGAGGAGCACCGGGATCTTCCGGTCGTGGGCAAGCGAGACGATTCTCTTGACGGGGTTGACCGTACCGAGCGCGTTCGAGACGTGGGCCACCGAGACGAGCTTCGTTCTCGGGCCGAGGAGGCGCTCGAACTCGTCCATCCGGAGATCGCCGCGGTCGTCGATCGGGGCGACGCGGAGGACGATCCCCTTCTCGTCGCGGAGCATCTGCCAGGGGACGATGTTGGAGTGGTGCTCCATGTGGGTGAGGAGCACCTCGTCGCCGGCCTTCAGGGTCGGTCGGGCGTAGCTCTGCGCCACCAGATTGATGGCCTCGGTCGCGCCGCGGACGAAGACGATCTCCTTCGGGTCGGCGGCGTTGAGGAAGCGCTGGACCTTGACGCGCGCGCCCTCGTAGAGCTTCGTGCCGAGCTCGCTGAGATAGTGGACGCCGCGGTGGATGTTGGCGTTCTGGGTCTCGTAGTAGACGCGGACGGCATCGATCACCGCGCGGGGCTTCTGGGTGGTGGCCGCGTTGTCGAGATAGACGAGCGGCTTCCCGCGGACGAGGGTCTTCAGGATCGGGAAGTCCTCGCGGATCTTCCGGACGTCGAGGAGGGCGACGGCGGCCGTCATGAGCCCCCCACCAGAAGCCCGAGGCACCCTCCGATCTGGGAGCGCACGGCGGGGGCCTTCACCGTGTCGATGATCTCGCTCGCGAAGGCGTGGATGAGGAGGCGCCGGGCCTCGGCCGCGCCGATCCCGCGCGAACGCATGTAGAAGAGCATCGCCTCGTCGAGCCGGCCGATCGTGGCGCCGTGCTTGCACTTCACGTCGTTCGCGAAGATCTCGAGCTGGGGCTTGGTGTGCACCAGCGCCTCTTTCGAGAGGAGCAGGTTCTTGTTCGACTGGACGGCGTTCGTCTTCTGCGCGCCGGGGCGGACGACGATCCGGCCGTCGAAGACCGCGCGCGCCTTCCCGTCGAGCACGCCCTTGTAGAGCTCTCGGCTCGTCCCGTCGGGCTTGGCGTGATCGATCACGGTATGGTGGTCCACGTGCTGCTCGTGGGCGACCTCGTAGAGGCCGAAGAGGGAGCACTCGGCCCCCTCGCCGCCCAGCACGGAGCCGAAGTCGTTCCGCGAGAGGCGGCCTCCGAGCGAGATCGAGTGATGGGTGAACGTCGAGGCGCGCCCCTGCGCCACCTGGAGCGTCTCGACGTGGTACGCCTCGCGGCTCTCGCGCTGGACCTTCGTCAGGTCGAGGTGGGCGCCGTCGCCGAGGACGACCTCGGTCACCGCATTGGTGAGATAGGTCCCGCCCGCGGGGCCGATCCAGCTCTGGACCACGGTCGCGCGCGCCGCCTCCTCGAGGACGATGAGGACCCGCGGGTGGGTGACGTACGCCTCGCCGTGGAGCGACGAGAGGAAGAGGACGTGGATGGGCGTCTCGAGGGCGATCCCCTTGGGGACGGTGACGAAGGCGCCGTCGTTCATGAACGCGGTGTTGAGCGCGGCGAACGCGTTCAGGTCGAACGAGGCGTGCCGGGCGAGCCAGGGCTCCACCCGCTTGGGGTCGTCGCGGAGCACGGCGGAGAGGCTCATCACCCGCACGCCCGTGGGGAGGTCGAGCGAGGAGAAGGCCGGCGCGTAGCGGCCGTCGACGAACGCGATCTGGCACCCCTTGAGCGCCCCCTTCGCGAGCGCGGCGAACTGCGCCGGGTTGGCCGTCCCGACTGCGGGGCGGAAGGGGGTCTGCGCGATCGGCGTGACGTCGGTGTGGCGCCACGCCTCCTCGTGTCCCGTGGGGAAGCCGAGCGAGAGGAAGCGGTCGATCGCCTTCCGGCGGAGTTCGCCGAACGCGGGCAGCGCCTGGGCGCCCCGCTCGAATTCGGCGAGGTACAGGTTCCGTCGCTCGGTGACCTGGCGGCTCATCCCTTCACCGTGGCGTAGCCCTTCTGCTCGACCTCGAGCGCGAGGTCCTTGCCGCCGGAGCGCTCGATGACGCCTTCTTTCAGGATGTGGACGCGGTCGGGCACGATGTAATCGAGGAGGCGCTGGTAGTGGGTGATGACGAGCATCGCCCGGTCCTTCGAGCGGAGGCTGTTGACGCCGCTCGAGACGATGCGGAGCGCGTCGACGTCGAGGCCCGAGTCGGTCTCGTCGAGGATCGCGAGCGCGGGCTCCAGGACGAGCATCTGAAGGATCTCGTTGCGCTTCTTCTCGCCGCCCGAGAAGCCCTCGTTGACGGGGCGGTGGAGGAGGGCGTCGGTGATCTCGACGAGCTTGGCCTTGGCCTTGAGCAGGTCGAGGAAGTCCTTGGCGTCGACCTCCGGCTCGCCGCGGTGCTTGCGGATGGCGTTGTAGGCGCTGCGGAGGAAGTAGGAGTTGCCCACGCCGGGGATCTCGACGGGGTACTGGAACGCGAGGAAGACGCCTTCGCGCGCGCGGTCTTCGGGGGACATCGTGAGGAGGTTCCGGCCCTTGTAGAGGACTTCGCCCTGGGTGACGGCGAAGCCGTCGCGTCCGGAGAGGACGTGGGCGAGCGTCGACTTCCCGGAGCCGTTGGGGCCCATCATGGCGTGGACCTCCCCGGCGGGGATGCTGAGGCTGAGGCCCCTGAGGACGGGCTTGTCGCCGGCGGTCGCGTGCAGGTTGCGGATCTCAAGCATCGATGCAGGTCCTATCCAAGACGAAGAAGACATTCACCACGGAGACACGGAGTGCACGGAGAAGATGTTCTCTGTGTCGTCTCCCCATCCCTCCCCGGGGGGGGGCAGGGGGGGATTCATAAGAAGGCTTTCTCTGTGGACTCCGTGTCTCTGTGGTGAGAATCATCTTTTCTAGCCCACGCTCCCTTCGAGGGAGACGTTGAGGAGCTTCTGGGCCTCGACGGCGAACTCCATGGGGAGCTCCTTGAAGACGCGCTTGCAGAAGCCGTTGACGATCAGGTTGACGGCGTCCTCGGTCGAAAGGCCGCGCTGTCGGCAGTAGAAAAGCTGATCCTCGCCGATCTTGGAGGTCGAGGCCTCGTGCTCGAGTTGCGCTGTCGGGTTCCGGACGTCGAG
>CAZSCC010000223.1:0-9768 GCA_964604905.1 uncultured Planctomycetales bacterium | reverse complement strand
CGCCGCAGCACGCCCGCAATGGCCCTTTGGGCTCGAAATCGGGCTCCCGGGTCCCGCAAAGGCTTCCGAGCGATCCGTGCGAATACGAAATCTCCTGTCGGCAACGCTCTTGCCCGCGTTAATCAACACGATCTAGCTATTTTAGGCTGAGAGATAGGCCCTCGCCAAGTCTCTCCGGTTCCTGGAATGTCCCAAATGTTCGACCGTGTCCTGGACCGCGAGCTGGCGGGCTTGCTTGGTCGTCTTGCCGTCCTTCAAGTGATCCTTGTACCTCGCATTCTTCTCCTCTACCGCCGACGTGCGCCGGTGGGCGTGGCTGCCGGTCGCCGTCCCGCCGACGGCCAAGGTCGCCCGGCGGAGCGCGACTTGGTAGGCCCGGCGGGGAGCCAGAGCCTCCGCCTTGGAGTGGCTGAAGTGGGCTTCCAGGCGTTGGTAGAGCGACGCCGAAATGAAGGCGGTCCTGACCCTTCCGCCTTTCCCCAGAATTTCGATCTTGCCCTTGTCGCCTTCAAGGCCGAGGAGCGACTGACGCGTAAAGCGGTCCGTCGCTTCGATCGACCGCAGGCTGGCCTCCTTCTGAAGCTCCAGTGCCAGCGCGTAGCCTCGCGGCCCGGTTCTGACTTCCGCAAGCGCATCAAGGCGGGAAAGGCGCTCGATTACGAGCTGGCGCACCCCAGGGGTGACGTGGGGCCGGGCGGGGCCCCGGAGTTGGCCCGCGCGGGATAGTTCCCGGATCGTCGCCCCGACCTTCTTCGACAGGGCATGGAACGACTCCCATTTGCCGTACAACGCGCCGAACTTCACGATGGCGGCCCGGATCTTGTTCATCTCGCTCTTGGCCCCGCCTTGGGCGAACCGGGCATCCATGTAGGCCCGGAAGTCCTTCTTGTCGATCTGGTCGTTCGCGGTCCTGCCGCGGACTGTGTAGGCATAGTCCAAGAACCGCTTGAGTTCCTGTTCGTAGGCGAGCCGGGTCGTCCCCATGAAGATAATCCCCCGGGTGGCGTAGAACATGTCGCCGCGCTCGCGGATGCCTTGCATCTTCAGGTCATGCTTGGTCAGTCCCTGGTCCTTCAGGGCAAACCAACGCTGCTGCGCTTGCCAAAGCCGGTCGTGCAGCTCGTTCTTCATCCTTGAAATACCCATTTCCCGACTCCTTCTTAGTTTTCATGCCGCATCTTGTCGGCAGACCATCGCAGGTATACTTCGTCCGTGGGCTTCGCTTCCTTCTTCAAGGGCATCTTCGGATCAAGCGAGGAGTCTCTTTCATGCGTGCCGGGTCAGGCATTCCCCTGGCCCAAGGGACTCTGCATGGCCGCTACCGAGGACCTAATTGTCCTGCTCCCAGGTGGCATCCTTGTGGAAGGGGCAGCTATCCAATCGGTCATAGAGGCACCTGACGACGCCCGGATAGGCTTCGATCCTTCTGCCGACGGTAAGGGGTTTAAGACAATCAGAGTCGCGCTTCGGCCGAACGATGCCTTGACCCTCCGCCGCTCGTCCCAAGCGATCGTGGTCGCTAATGACTCTCGACCGAGGATCTTCAAGATCATCAAGCGACCTGACAGCGCTAAGTAAGCTGCCGAACTCAAGCCTTTCCCCTCCTTCAGAACTTCGACGCCACGGCCTTGGGACAGACTTTCCCCGCCTGCCCAATGGGGCGGCTCCTTCAAAATCGCGCGAATATTGCAGTTGTTCAGAGCTGGATTCCGCGCCGAAGCAGCGAAACCCGTGAAAAGACGGTGCTATGTGAGAGGAAGCACCGCGTAACCCCGTGCAGGAAACAGCCTGCGGCCGTTTCCTGCACGCCTGGAACCCCCCGGAGCCACGCGCGGCCCCGCCTTGTTGACCGAGCCCGGAGTTGCCATGGGACTCGGAGCAGGAGCCGGGAGCAGCCGAAGGCCACCCCGGACCACCAAGTCTCCTGCTTTGCGCCCGAATGGATCTATGTCGTTCGCCACCCATGCGCCGTGCCGGACCCCCTTCGCCTTGTGGCTCCGGGGGCCCGACTCGACGCAGGCCGATGGACCGGGCAGGTCCATCGGCCCCGAAGACGGGTGACTACGTTAATCGGGATGCCGTGCGTCACTTCCAGGTTCCTGACCCCGGCCCTGGCAACACCGAGCTGGCCACGGAGCGAAGTCCGTGCCGCGCGGCCCGCGGGGGCTCTGGGGCGAGCGCAGGGGGCGGTAGGCGGCTCCCGTTGGCCTCCGCTTGCCAATGCTCCATAGGAACCCGGTTTGATGGGCGACGGTGCGAGTTCTCCACTCCCGCATGAGTCGCCGGGCTTCGATGCCTCCCATACCTCGGGAAGCATTTCAAAAGGGATGCTAAAAGTTTCTGTCCCCCGGCCATGGCCAGGGAAGCAAAGATCAGGAGGAGCCCCACGCCAGGCACCCCCGAAGGGGTACGCTGGAGGATGGGCGAGGGGCTCCTCGACTGTCTCCGTCGCGCTCGAAGGCGCGATGTTGTGCTCATAGTTGGTACTTCGGGCTTCATGTTCAGATTCAGTCGATAGGCCGACATGTCGGCCCTACTGCGCATAGGTCCGTTCGAGCTCCTGCTTGTCAAAGAACGAGCCGCCGTCTCACGGGCGGAGGGAAAGACAGACCTTGATCGCTAAGTTTTCTTGGGAGGCGCGCTCGGCTGGAGACCGTAGATCGGCAGGGGCGAGGTGGCTACGAACGTGCGGACGGCGTTTCTATACGCCTCGACGAGCGGATACCAACCCCCCGCTCCGCGGCCGGCGAATTCCAACCCCCAAGTCCCAAGGGGAGGGGCGCTCCCGCCTCGACGGATCGGGCCGCTGGGACCTCGATCCTCCTCCGGGCGCCTTTCGAGATCTCGTGATAACCCGGCATCCCGACCGCCCGGTTATCACCGCGTCACCCATGCGGTCCCCATATGGGCCGGTCATGCAGAAAGGAGTTGACTCGCAGGCCGCGGGAATGCAAAATTGCAACCTTGTTGTTGTTCGGCGGGAGGGGAACATGGGTATGACTGGCGAAAAGACGGACAAAGAGGCGTCCATCATCTGCCCGTCCTGCGGCGAGGTCTACGACTCGCCGCAACGGGTCACGGACATCCTCCGCAACTCGGGCTTCTGCACCAACATCACCTGCCTCGAGGACCTGACCCGCCTCCCGTTCGACGAGGTGCTCGCCCGCATCAAGGAAGCCCCGCGCAACGCCGACCGGCGCGCGGTTTGAACGACCGTTCAAATCCGATAACCGGTCACGCCGCCGCCCCTCGAAAGTGGGTTCTCACCGATGGACCTCGTCACCGGACCCTACCGCCCGGCCCTCGAAGACGCCTTCCGGGAGACCGTCGCGCGCCTGCGCCGCGCCGACCCGCTCGCCCCCCTCGCCGTGGTCGCCCCCTCGAAGCGGCTCGCCGACCGCCTGAAGAAGCTCGCCCTCCAGGCCGTCCCTGAGGGCTTCGCCGCTGTCCGCTTCTTCAACCTCTTCAGCTTCGCCCGCGCGATCTACGACGAGGCCGCGCCCCCCGGATCGAGGCTCCTCCTGGACGATCTCGTCCCCGCGCGCCTCCTGGGCGCCATCCTGCGCAGGCACTACGCGAAGGAACGGTACCTCTCGCGCGCCGCGATCTCCCCGGGCGCGATCCTGGGCGCGCTCCACGAGCTCAAAGCCGCCGCCGTCGATCCGGGGAAGGCGCTGGAGGCCTTGAAGGAGGAGGAGCTCGGGCTCGAGGACGCCGAGAAGCTGGCCGAGATCCTCACCCTCTACAAGCGCTACGCCGACGAACTCCGCCGGCGGAAGATCCACGTCCGGCCGGACGTCGTCCGCCTGGCCGTCGAGCACGCGCCGGGCTCGGCGCTCCTCGGGTCCCTTCGCCAAGTGATCTACTACGGCAGTTACGAGCTCGATCAGAACCAGGCCGACCTGCTCAAGGAAGTCTCCCGTCGCGTCGAGACGACGGTCTTCTTCCCGTTCTCGCCTCGGCCAGAGTACGCGTACGCGAAGGACTTCCTCGAGACGATCGTCGCCCCGATGGCGGCGTCGACCCGGGCGCTCCAGGCGACGCCTAAGCCCCCCCGCCTCTCCCAGATCGCCGCCTCCGGCGCCCACGACGAGGTCTGGGCCGCGGCGAAGGAGGTGCTCCGCCTGGCGGATGCGGGCATTCCCTACGGCGAGATCGGCGTCGTCGCCCGCACGCTCGAACCGTACGTCGACCTGGTCGAGTCGGTCTTCAAGGAGCAGCGGATCCCCTTCACCTCGAGCGCCCGCCGCCGGCTCGACCGCGCGCCGCAGGTCAAGGCGGCGAGGCTCCTGTTCTCGATCGAGGACTTCGACCGCGCCCGCGTGATGGACCTCCTCCGCTCCCCGTTCTTCCGGAGGAAGGGCGGAGACCCGGAACTCTGGGACCAGGCCTCGCGCCTCATGGGGATCGGCCAGGGCGCCGAGGCGTGGCGCCGCCGCCTCGGCGGGAAGGCGGGATTTGAATGGTCGTTCAATCGCGGGGCGCGCGCCGGGGAGAAGGGGTTCGTGCTCCCGCGCGAGGAGGTGGACCTCTTCTGGGGAGAGCTGAAGGCGCTCCTCGAGGCGCCGCCCCCGCCGGAAGAGTGGAAGGCGTACAGCGCGTGGGCCCTCGAGCGCTACCGCCGCTTCCTCGAGCCCGACCCGCGCGTCGAGCGGGCGATCGAGTCGATCGCGGAGCTGGCCGGCCTCGCGATGGACGATCCGGGAGGGACGCTCCTCGATCTCCTCTCCGAGCTCACCGAGCCCGCCGGCGCCGCGTCGGGCGTCCAGGTGCTCGACGTCATGGCCGCCCGCGGCCTCGGGTTCCGCGCGCTCGTCGTTCTCGGCATGAACGAGCGGGTCTTCCCACGCTTCGTGCTCGAGGATCCCTTCCTTCGCGACGCGGTCCGTTCCCGGATCGAGCACCGGATGGGCTGCCGCATGGCCCGGAAGGCGCGCGGACGCGAGGAGGAGCGGCTCCTCTTCGAACTCCTCACGGGCTCGGCGGACGAGATCGTCTTTTGCCACCAGCGCTCCGACGAGCGAGGGCGGCTCCAGATCCCCTCGATCTTCCTCCCCGAGGGCCGGGCGAAGCAGATCCCCCGTCGGCCGGCGGAGCGGCTCCGGGACGCCGATTTCGGCCTGCTCACGCCCCGCGAGGCGTCGCTCCGGACGGGGCAGGGCGAGGCGCTGGGCCGCGCGCTCGGCTGGGACGTGTCGATGCTCGTCCAGGCGTCGTCGTTCCTGGAGGCGGTCGACTCCCGGAAGGGGCTGACGAAGTACGACGGGATCGTCGACGCGCGGGCCTACTGGCAGGCCGTGGCGTCGCTCGGCCTCTCGCCCACCGCGCTCGAGCGGCTGGCCGAGTGCCCGTTCCGCTACTTCGCATCGCGGATGCTCGACCTCGAGCGGCTCGAGGAGCCCGAGGCGCAGGACGCGCTCGCGCCCGTCGAGATCGGCCAGATCTATCACGACGTCCTCGAGCGCTTCCACCGCGACGGCGATCTAGAGAAGCGGCTGGACGAGACGTTCGCCGAGTTCGAGAAGGCGCGGTCGATCCGCTACCCCGTCCTGTGGGAGGTCGAGAAGGGACGCATCCGCAAAGTGATCCGCGCTTTCGTCAAGCAGGACGACCTTTCGTTCTTCAAGCCGAAAGACTACGAGCTCAAGCTCGAGGCGGAGCTCCCGTTCGAGGTCGCCGGCCGCAAGACCGTGAAGTTCCGCGGGTTCGTCGACCGCCTGGACGTCGCGAAGGACGGCTCGTTCCGAGTGGTCGACTACAAGAAGAGCCGAAAGAAGTACACGTGGATCATGGAGACCGGGGTCTTCGAGAAGGGCCGCTACCTCCAGCCTCCGATCTACTTCATGCTCGCGTCGCGCGTCTTGAAGCAGACCGACACCGACCGCTCCCAGTTCGCCTACTACTTCATCGAGGAGGCGCCGGAGGGCGAGCGGAAGCGGTGGGAGATGGCGCTCACGGGAGAGATGTGGGAGGAGCGGTACGAGGAGTTCGAGGCGCGCTTCCGCGATCTGCTGGGGACGATTCCGAAGGGCGAGTTCGCGATCCGCCCCCAGGACAGCTACTGCCGCTCGTGCGAGTTCGCCACGATGTGCCGCAAGTCCCACTGGCCCACGCGCCTCCGCGCCGAGGGAGAGCATGAAACCCGCTGACCAGGCCGACCGCGACCGCGCGGTGAAGTCCCCCAGGAACCTGGCCGTCACCGCCGGCGCGGGCACCGGCAAGACGACCCTCCTGGTCCGGAAAATCCTTCGCAAGGTGGTAGAGGAGAAGGTCCCGGTCGACCGCATCCTCGCGCTCACGTTCACCGAGAAGGCCGCGAACGAGATGCGCAAGAGGCTGCGGGAGGAACTGGGGAGCAGGGGCCTGCTCGAGGGGCTCGACAGGGCGGAGATCGGCACGATCCACGGCTTCTGCTCGCATATCCTCCGTCAGTTCCCGGTGGAAGCAGGCGTCGCGCCCGACTTCACGGTCGACGATGGGACCGTCTTCGAGCGCCGCTTCGAAGAGGAGTGGCCCCGCTGGCTCGACCGCGAGCTCGGTCCGGGGGCGCGCCGCCCCAGACAATGGCGCGAGCTGCTGGAGCGGGTCGGGCTGGAGACGGTCCGTGAGCTCGCGCTCGGTCTGGCTTCCTTCTCGATCCCCGACGAGCGGGGGGGCGGGCCGAAGCTGCTGCGTGAATTCGCGGCGGAACTGGCGCGCGAGGCGCCGGAGTTCGCGGCGTCCCTGGCGGGGAAGGGCGAGCCCCCGAAGCTCTCGAGCAAGGCCACGGCGGCCCAGAAGATCGTCCACAAGATGGCGACGGACATCGCGCGGATCGACGCGGCGCTCGTCGGGAAGGCGGTCGCGCTCGTCGACGATTTCGCGAGGGAGTTCCGCGCGGGGTACCTCGCCGCGGGCTTCGTCTCCTTCGAGGCGATGCTCACGCTCGTCTACGACCTCTTCGAGGACGGGAAGTTCCCGAACGTCCTCGAGCTCCTCCGCGGCGCGTACGACTACATCCTGGTGGACGAGTTCCAGGACACCGACCCCGTCCAGGGCGAGATCATCCAGCGGCTCGCGGAGGACGGGAAGGGCAGGCTCGTACCGGGGCGCCTCTTCCTGGTGGGCGACCCCAAGCAGTCGATCTACAGCTTCCGCGGCGCCGACATCGTCTCCTACCGGCGGCTGCACCAGCGGATCCTCGACGAGGGAGGCGAGGAGGTGGTGCTGCGCACGAACTTCCGGAGCCACGGCGGCCTCCTCGAGTTCGTCAACGCCGTCTTCTCGAAGGTGATCGTGGAGAACCGGCTCCTTCAGCCTCCCTACGAGGCGATCGACCCGGAGGAGGGCAGGAAGCCCAGGTATCCCGGGCCCTTCCTCGAGGCGATCCTGGTCGAGGACGCGAAGGCGGGGGACTCGCGGGAGGTCGAGGCGGCGGCGATCGCGACGTGGATCCTGGACCACCGCGACATCCCCTTCAAGGACATGGCGATCCTCTTCCGCGCGCTCTCGGACGTCTCGATCTACATCGAGGCGCTCCGCGCGCGCCGGATCCCGTACGTGGTGGAGGGGGAGAAGTACTTCTACGGCACGACCGAGGTCATCGACTTCGTCAACGTGCTGCGCGCCGTGGCCAACCCGCACGACCGGATCGCGCTCGCCGCGGTGCTGCGCTCGCCCTTCGGCGCGCTCTCCGACCAGGAGCTGTACGACCGCCGGAAGGCGCTCGACTATCGGGGCCGGAGCGACCTCCCGATCTTCGGGTTCCTCAGGCGCTGGCACGAGGCGTCGGGCCGGGTGGGCGTGACGGCGCTCATGGACACGATCTTCGCGGAGTGCTTCGCGCTCGAGATCGCCCAGGCCGGGTACCATGGAGAACAGGCGGTGGCGAACCTGCTCAAGCTGCGCCAGAAGGCGGCGGAGCTCGAAGCTCGAGGGGGCTGCACGCTCCGCGAATTCCTCGAGACGGCGAATCGCGCGATCCGCGAGCTCGAGGAGGAAGGGGAGAGCCCGCTGGCCGACGAGACGCTCGACGCGGTCCGCATCCTCTCGATCCACCGCGCGAAGGGCCTCGAGTTCCCGGTGGTCCTCCTCCCCGACCTGCACCGCCAGAAGAGGTCGCCGGAGGACCGGACGGTCCGGTTCGACTGGCCGTCCAAGGCGCTCGGGGTGCGGCTGGACGACGTCTGCGACGAGGGGGGCGCGGCGCTCGCGCACCTCGACCGCGAACGCCAGCGGGAGGAGTGGAAGCGCCTCCTGTACGTCGCGACCACCCGTGCTCGGGAGATCCTGGTGATGCTCGGCAGCACGAAGTCGACGGGCGAGACGTACCTGACGCTCCTCAAGCCCGAACTCGAAAAGCGCGCCAAGGTGACGGTCCTCCCCAGTCGCCGGCCCCCGTTCATCCCACCGCCCGCCGGTCCCGAGAAGGAGCGGCCCGACTGGGACGCGTTCGTCGCCCGCTGGCGCGAGCGGGAGAAGCGCGCGGCTCCCCCCGAGGAATTCACGAGTCCTTCGAGGATGGAGGAGGATGATGAACCCCGGATCCCCGACCGGGCCGCCGCAGTCGGCACGGCGTGCCACGCGGTCCTGGAGCGCCTGGATTTCAAGTCGCCTGCGGTGCCGGAGGGGACCGACCCCGAGGCGGCCGAGATCCTCCGGGCGTTCTTCAAGACCCCCGCCTTCAAGGATCTGGCGGGCTCGGAGATCCTGGCCCGCGAGCTGCCGTTCCTCCTCCCCCGCGACGGGCGGATCGTCCAGGGAGTGATCGACGTCATCTACCGCCGCGGCGGAAAAACCTACGTGGCCGACTACAAGACGGATAAGATGATGAAGCCGGAGGAGCACGCGCTGATCCGCGACGTCTACACGGAGGCGGTGGAGCGCGCGCTCAAAATTAAACCGTCGTTCAAATTGATCTACCTGAGGCACGGGAGAGAGGTCGATCCATGACGGAAGCGCTCATCGCGCTCCTGGGGGCGGCGGTCGGCTTCGCGATCGCGTGGTTCATCCAGAAATCGCGGCTCGTGGCGGTTCGCGTCCGCCTGGAGACCCAGCTGGAGCAGGCGCAGAAGGACGCGGTCGGCCTCGAGAACGCCTTTAAAGCCGCCGCGGGCGACGCGCTCCGCAGCAACAATGAGGCCTTCCTCAGCCTCGCCCAGCAGGCGCTGGAGAAGCACCTCGCCCAGGCGACGGGGGACATCGAGCTGCGGAAGAAGGCGGTCGAGGACCTCGTCAAGCCGATCCAGGACGGTCTCAAGCTCTACCAGGAGAAGGCGGACACCCTCGAGCGCGAGCGGCAGAAGGCGTACGGGGAGCTCTCGCAGCAGCTGGTGACGGTCGCGCAGACGCAGGAGAAGCTCAAGCTCGAGACGGGCAACCTCGTCTCCGCGCTCCGGCAGCCCAACGTGCGGGGCCGCTGGGGCGAACTGACGCTTCGCCGCGTCGTCGAACTCGCGGGGCTCTCGGAGCATTGCGACTTCACCGAGCAGCAGACGGTCGAGGGCGAGGACGGCACGCTGCGGCCCGATCTTATCGTGCATCTCCCGAACAAGCGCGACATCGTGATCGACTCGAAGGCGGTCCTGATCGCCTATCTTGAAGCGCAGGAATCCCAGACCGACGACGCCCGGGCGGCGGCGCTGCAGCGCCACGCGGCGCACCTGCGCGAGCGGTCGAAGCTTCTGTCGGGGAAGCGCTACTGGGACAAGTTCGGCCAGTCGGCCGACTTCGTGGTGCTCTTCATCCCCGGCGAGAGTTTTCTTTACGCGGCGGTGGCGGTCCGGCCGG
>CAZSCC010000222.1:0-4348 GCA_964604905.1 uncultured Planctomycetales bacterium | reverse complement strand
TGGACCCGCCCGTGTTGAGCGCCTTGAACCCGCCGTTGTTCTCCGGCAGCTTCTGCTTGATGATGTCCGCCTGGATCGTCACGCCCAGGTGGTTCGCCTGGCCGGTCAGGTCGGCCGAGACGTGGTAGTCCTTGTCCTTCTAGAACGCGCTGTTGCGCACGTAGCACCAGAGGACGGTCGCCATCCCGAGCTCGTGCGCCCGGGCGAACGCCTCGGCGACCTCGACGATCTGCCGGCCGCTCTCGTCGGAGCCGAAGTAGACCGTCGCCCCGACCGCTGCGGCGCCCATCTCGTGCGCCTCCTTGACCGTGCCGAACATGATCTGGTCGAACTTGTTCGGGAAGGTCAGGAGCTCGTTATGGTTGATCTTGACCAGGAACGGGATCCTGTGAGCGTACTTTCGGGCGACGATGCCGAGGACGCCGTAGGTCGAGGCGACCGCGTTGCAGCCGCCCTCGATCGCCAGCTTGACGATGTTTTCCGCGTCGAAGTAATCAGGGTTCTTGGCGAAGCTCGCGCCCGCCGAGTGCTCGATGCCCTGGTCGACCGGGAGGATCGAGAGGTACCCGGTGCCGGCGAGCCGGCCCGTCCCGAAGAGCCTCTGGAGGTTCGACAGGACGCGGTTGTTCCGGTCGCTGAGGGAGAAGATGCGATCCACCCAGTCTCCTCCGGGCACGTGGATGCGCTCGCGGGCGATCTTGGGGGTCTTGTATCCGAGCAGGGTGTCGGCCTTCTCGCCGAGGTGCTTCACGATCGAGTCGAGCATTGGCATCTCCATGTCCTGAGGAAAACTCCGGTGAATCTAGATTGACTGCGTCATTTTCGCAACTGCTTTCCGGCGGGTATAGTCCTTTCATGTTGGGTGAACGTCCTCCCTCGACGCCCACGCACGTCTCAAAACCGCAGGCGACATCATGCGGACCCTGATCGAGAGTCTGAAACGCCCGCTCCCCCTATGGGTCCTCCTGCTCGTTGGAGTCCTGGTGGCCGCCGGGATCGCCTCGATCGTCTCCTGGGTCAAGAAGGATCAACGGGAATCCCGGGAGCGGAATGCGGTCGCCTGCCTCAGGTCGATCGCCACCACCGAATTTGACTTCCGCCAGAATGACCGGGACGGAAATGGGATCAAGGATTTCTGGACCGGAGACGTCTCCGGCCTGTACCACCACGGGAAACTGCTCGACAGGCACATCGCTTGGATCGATGCGAAGCCTCTCTTCCCGGTGGCGCCGCAGCCCGCCCGCCAGTGGGGGTATCTCATCATCGCAATGGACGGTACCGACTCGGCGATTCCCCCGGAGGAGTACCGCCTTATCACGGACCTGGCTTCGGGCAAGGTCCATCACCTTTCAAAGTTCGGCTTCTGCGCCTATCCCCTGGAGTACGGTGTGGATGGAACGCTGACCCTGATCATCGACGAGAGCCATCTCGTTTACAGCGCGGACACGCAGGGGAGGCCCTTCCTGCGCTGGCCAGCCGAGCGGGACTTTAAGGCCTTCTGGAGAAGGCAGGAGTAGGCCTACTCCTTCGCCATCGCGTTCCAGCTGCGGTGAAGGTGGACCGCCAGCCAGCGGCCGCCGACCTGCTGGAAGACGTGCGTGACGGCGGCCTTGGCGTGCATGCCGCCCTGGGACGTGTTCACGTGATAGCTCGCGTAGGCGAGGTCGCCCCGCGAGGCCACCTTGATGTCGGTGATCGACGACTCCCACTTCTCGCCGGGCTTGTGCTCCGACAGGATAGCGCCGAAGTGGTCGAGCACGGCCTTGCGGCCGACCAGCATCTCGCTCGTCGTCGCGTTGTAGCAGGTCGAGCCCGCGGTCATGAACTCGCCCACTTTGGCGAGATCGCGCGTCTGGAACGCGGCGTACATCCCCATCACCGCCTCGGCGACCCCCTTCTCCGCCTCCGCCGCACTCCCCCCGGGACCTCCCGCACAGCACATCAGGGCCAGGGCCGAAATAGCTACCCCGAAAGCCTTCATGTTCCCACTCGTGATTCGTGATTCCGTCTTCTAGTATTTAACCACCGAAAAAAGGTCCCTTCCCTTGAGCTTCTTCCGTCCGTTCAGAAACCCGAGCTCGATCACGACCGCGCAGCCGGCCACTACGCCGCCCACCTTCTCGATCAGCTTGCACGTGCCCGCGAGCGTCCCGCCGGTGGCCAGGAGGTCGTCGACGATCAGCACCCGCTGCTTCTTGTCGACCGCGTCCTTGTGGACCTCGATCGTGTCCTTGCCGTACTCGAGGTCGTACGACTGCTTGACCGTCTTCCAGGGGAGCTTGCCCTTCTTGCGGACCGGAATGAAGCCCAGGTCCATCCGCGACGCGAGCGCCGCGCCGAAGATGAAGCCGCGCGACTCGATCCCCGCGATCAGGTCCGCCCCCCGGTTGAGCGCGTAGGCCTCAAGCGCCGCGCAGACCCGGTCGAACGTCGCCGCGTCGCGCAGCACGGGGGTGATGTCCTTGAACAGGATCCCCTTCTTCGGAAAGTCGGGGACGTCGCGGACGAGTGACCGGACCCTCTTGACCAGGATGCTCATTCTTCGTCGTGCGCCGTCATCCGCTTGTTCAGCTTGCGAAGCGCGATCTTCTCGATCTGGCGGACGCGCTCGCGCGTGATGCGGAGGCGCTTGCCGATGTCGCCCAGCGTCATGGGCTGCCCGTCGTACAGGCCGTAGCGGAACCGGAGGACGGAGGCCTCGCGCTCGTTGATCGAGCGGAGGAGGTTCTCGAGCCGCTCCGAGTCCATCTGGGAGAAGACCGTCTTGTCGGGCGCGGAGCTCTCCTTGCCGTCGGCCACCTCGTTCGTGGGCCACATGACGTCCAGGCTCACCGGGCGGGAGAAGTTGTCCGAGGCGTTGATCGCCCGCTTGAGGATCTCGATGCTCTCGATCCCCATGTCCATCGCCTCGGCGGTCTCGTACATGTCGGGCTTGCGGCCGTGCTTCTGGGTGAACTCGTTCGCCACCGTCTTCCACTTGGCGATGATCTCGACCATGTAGGACGGGACGCGGACGGTCTTCGCCGTGTTGACGAGCGCGCGGCGGATGGCCTGCCGGATCCACCAGGTGCCATAGGTCGAGAAGCGGCACTTCCGGGCCGGGTCGAACCGCTGGACCGCGCGGAGCAGCCCGAGGTTGCCCTCCTCGATCAGGTCGAGGAACGAGAGGCCCTTGTTGATGTAGTTCTTCGCGACGCTGACCACGAGGCGCAGGTTCGCCTTGATGAAGTTCTCGCGGGCGTCCTTCGCGTCCTGGACCTCCAGGGGCTTCTTGGAGTTCATCTTCCTCATCCGGTACGCGAGCTGGCGCTCCTGCTCGGCGTTGAGGAGAGAGACGTCCTGGATCTCTTTGAGGTATTGCTCGACTCCGGACTCCTGCCGGATCATCGAAAGGCCAGCCATGCGGGCCTCATTATAACGACGAGGGTCCCCGAGTCAATTTGAAGTACAACTCCTCGTACGCTTTCACCATCCGCTCCACCGTGAAGCCCTGAAGGACCCGGGCCTTCCCGGCCTCTCCCATCCGCCGCCGGAGCGCCGGGTCGGCCGCCAGGCGGAGGAGCGCCTCCCGCAGTCCGTCCACGTCGCCCGGCTTCACCAGGACCCCGGTCTCGCCGTCCACGACCACTTCCGCCGTTCCCCCCGCCCGGGTGGCCACCACCGGCTTTCCCGCCGCCATCGCCTCGAGCACCGCGTTGGGGCACCCTTCGCCGAACCGCGAGGCCAGGACGAGGATGTCCGTCGCCGCCAGGACCTCGGAGACGTCTTCCCTCCACCCGGCCAGGATCGCCCCGCGTCCCTCCAGGTGCCGGCGATGAGGCCCGTCCCCCACGAAGAGCAGCTTCAGTCCGGCCGCCGCCCGGATCACGTCCTCGTGGCCCTTGCGCTCGACCAGCCGCGCCACGCAGGTCACCAGGACCTCGTCCTCCCTGACTCCTATTTGCCTCCGGACCCCGGTTCCTTTCGCTTCTCTCGATTCCACGGCGCTCGGGATCACCGTTATCTTGGACGATTCCAGACCCAGGGCGTGATAGTGGGACTTGTAGAACTCCGAATTCGAGACGACCGCTCGCGCGCCCCCCCACGTCCAGCGCTCGAGGGCCAACTTCATCGAGGGCCCCGTCTCGTAGTCGTCCGAGAGCGATCCCTGGATCCCCGAAACCACGATTCCCTGACCCAGCCGACGGCAGAAGATGTTCTCCGTGAAGAGGAGCGACTGAACGAGGTCGGGCTTGAGGTCGCGGAGGAGGCGCCGGAGGGCCAGGTACGTGCCGAGCGACCACTTCCGCTTCCGATTGAGGGAGAAGGACTCGATGTCCCCCAGCTCGCGGGAGAGCGGGCCCGGATC
>CAZSCC010000221.1:0-12397 GCA_964604905.1 uncultured Planctomycetales bacterium | reverse complement strand
GACGGCGAGAACCCCTGGGAGCACTACCCGGGCGGGGCGGTCCCGTTTCTGCGGGCGCTGTTCCGGGAGCTCTCCGGCCACCCGACGATCCGGACCGTCACGATGAGCCAGTTGGAATCGACGGGACGGCTGGAATCGCTCACGGCGGGCTCCTGGATCAACCGGAATTTCGCGGTCTGGATCGGCCACCCGGAGGACCGGAAGGGGTGGGAGATGCTCGGGCGCGCCTACCGGGAGCTGGAGGGCTCGGACAACGAGCTGGCGTGGGAGTGCCTGCGCGCGGCGGAGGGGAGCGACTGGTTCTGGTGGTTCGGCGAGGACTTCACGAGCGCGCAGGACACCGAGTTCGATGGGCTCTTCCGCCGGCACCTCATGAACGTGTACCGTTCCCTTGGCCGGCCTTGGCCGGACGAACTCCACCGCCCGATCAAGCAGACGCGCCGCGAGATCCTCTTCAAGCCCCCCTGGGCCATCCTCTCGGTGCGTCTGGACGGACGCCGGACGGACTATTTCGAGTGGATTGCCGCGGGCCATTACGACATGGCGCGGGAGTACAGCGCCCTCGCCGGGGAGTCCGCGTTCATCAGCGACGTCTACTACGGCTTCGACTCGGAGAACGTGCTGCTGCGCCTGGATTTCAGGAAGGGCGTCGATCCGCGCGCCGTGCTCGCAGAGGGCGAGCTCCGTCTCGTGGTCACGCGGCCCCGCCCCGCGGTCGTCCCTCTCCACGGCACGGTGCAGGACATCTTCGAGGCGGCGGTCTCGTTCCGCGACCTCGGGCTCCGAGCGGGAGAGGAGGTCGAATTCTTCCTGGAGTTCGAGCGCGCGGCCGGCGTGCCCGTCCGCGTCCCGACCCTCGTCCCGCTCACATTCCAGGTCCCCACGCCGGACTTCGACAGGATACAATGGCACGTATGAACCTTCCCACGGCCTGAGATGCCTGAACTCCGACGCGATCCGGTGACGGCCCGGTGGGTGATCATCGCCTCCGAGCGCGCGCGGCGCCCCGACGATTTCGGCCGGCTCGACGGGAACAGCGGGAACCGTCCCGGGCCCTGCGTGTTCTGTCCCGGAAACGAGGCGATGACGCCGCCGGACATCATCGCGATCCGCCCCACCGGCGAATGGCGGGCCCGGGTCATCCCCAACAAGTTCCCCGCGCTGATGGTGGAAGGGGAGCTTTCCAAGCGGGGCGACGGGATGTACGACCTCATGAACGGGGTGGGAGCCCACGAGGTCATCATCGAGACGCCCCGTCACGAAGTCTCGCTCACCGGGCTGACGGAAGCGGAGGTCCGGGACGTCCTCTGGCTCTACAAGCAGAGGCTGCTCGACCTCAAGAACGATTCCCGCCTCGTCTACGGCCTCATTTTCAAGAACGTGGGGGAGAAGGCGGGGGCGTCGCTGGAGCACACTCATTCGCAGCTCATCGTGACTCCGATCGTCCCCCTTCGCGTCGAGACGGAGATCCGGAAGTGCATCGAGTACCTGGAGTACCGCGACCGATGCCTGCTTTGCGACATGATCGTGCAGGAGATGTCGAGCGGGGTCCGCATGGTGATGGACACGCCGAACTTCATCGCCTTCGAGCCGTTCGCCGCCCGGTTTCCGTTCGAGACCCACGTAATGCCCAAGCGCCACCTCTCGCACTACGAGGCGACGAACGACGCGCTCCTGCCGGAGCTCGCCCACTGCCTCCGCACCACACTCGCCAAGATCGAGCAGGCCCTTGACCGGCCGCCCTACAACTACCTGATCCACACGAGCCCGCTCAACGTGAAGCCCCTGGACCACTACCACTGGCACTTCGAGATCATCCCCCGCATCACGCGCGTGGCGGGATTCGAGTGGGGGTCCGGTTTCTACATCAACACGGTCCCGCCGGAGCAGGCGGCGGCCTTCCTCCGAGACGTGCGCGTCTAGATGAAGGTCGCGATCATCGCTCCGGAGGTCGTCCCCTTCTCGAAGACGGGCGGCCTGGCCGACGTGGCGGGGGCGCTTCCGGGGGCGCTGGCCCGGCTCGGCGCGGATGTGATCGTGATCTCGCCCTTTCACCGTTCGGTGAGGATGCACGCCACGGAACCCGCTTCCGGCCTGATCGCGGTCCCCCTCGGTTCCGGCGCGGCGTGGGGGGCGGTGCGGAGATCGGGCCGACACTTCTTCCTCGAACACGATCACTTCTTCGACCGACCCGCGCTCTACGGCGACGATCAAGGCGATTACCCCGACAACGCCGCCCGGTTCAGCTTCTTCTGCCGGGGCGCCCTCGAGATCCTCCGGATCGCAGGGATCGCTCCCGACATCCTCCACCTCCACGACTGGCAGGCGGCGCTGGTGCCCCTGTACGCGAAGTCGCTCCATGCGCCCGCGTTTCTCCGTTCAAAGACCGTGCTGACGATCCACAACCTGGCGTACCAGGGGAGATTCCCCAAGTCCGAGTTGGCCCTCACGGGGTTCGGCTGGGATCGGTTCACCGCGCGCGAGTTGGAGTTCTTCGACGACGTCAACTTCCTCAAGGGAGGCCTCGTCCACGCGGACGCCCTGACCACCGTGAGTCCGACGTACGCGCGAGAGATCCAGACCCCGGAGCACGGGTGGGGCCTGGACGGCGTCCTGCGCGGACGCTCCGCCGCGCTTCGGGGCATTCTCAACGGAGTGGACACCGCCGAGTGGTCCCCCGAGTCCGACGGCCACATCGCGGCGAAGTATTCCCAGCGGTCCCTCGAAGGCAAGGCGGCGTGCAAGGCGGACCTTCAGCGGCGCTGCGGGCTGCCGGTCCGCGCCGACCTTCCCCTGCTTTCCATGGTAGGCCGCCTCGTGGAGCAGAAGGGGATCGACATCTTCGTGGCGGCGTTCGAAAGGCTGGCCCGCCAGGACCTCCAGATCGTGGTCCTGGGCACCGGCGACCGGGGGTACCAGGACGCTCTTCTGGCGACCGCCGCGGGATTTCCCAACCGAGCCTCGATCCACGTCACCTTCGACGACGCGTTCGCGCACCAGATCATGGCGGGGAGCGACATGTTGCTCGTTCCCTCGCGCTACGAGCCGTGCGGACTGACCCAGATCTACGCGCTCCGGTACGGCACCGTCCCGGTCGTGCGCTCGACGGGCGGTCTCGCCGACACCGTGGAGTCGGGCGTCACGGGATTCCGGTTCGAAGAATACTCCCCGGACGGGCTGCTCTGGTCGGTGGGGGAGGCTCTGGGGGTGTTCCGCGACCGGGCGCGCTGGGAGGCGATCCGACGGGCGGGGATGGCCAAGGATTTCAGCTGGGACGCGTCGGCGCGTCAGTACATGCGCCTTTTCGAAAGTCTCCTCAGCCGGTAGAATGCCCCGATGAGTTCCAGCAAGCAGTCTCGCCCCGCCCCCGCTCCCGCTCCTCTCCCGGCGGGGGGCACCTACATCGACTGGGGGCCCGCGCTCCCGGAAGAGTACGGCCTCACGTGCGTGGCGGCGCTCGTCCGCGATCCCGGCCGTTTTATCGTCTTCTGGGAGGGCGGCACGTCGATCCGCGCGCGGGGCCTGACGGACGGCCTCACCCGCGAGCATCCCGTGGGCCGCGTCGGGACGTGGTATTTCGAGGGACGGCCGGAGCACGAGTACGAGATCGATCTGATCCGCGAGGGCCGCGTCGTGGCGGTCTCGAATCGGATCCGGCTTCCGAGGCGGGAGCCCGCAACCGCGATCGATGCCGAGTGGGTTCCCACGCCGGACCAGCTGGAAATCCTCCGGCAGCTCGGGGCCGGCCTTGAGATCCTGATGCGCGAGGAGGTGGAGGCGGTCAACTCGGACCTGATGCGGCGGCGCCCCGGGGGCGCTGCATGGCCCAGCTCCCCCGGGAGGCGGTGACCGGATGCCCCCGACCCCTTCGGGCCACCTGAGCCTCGTCCTGCACGCGCACCTGCCGTTCGTGCGCCACCCGGAGTACCCCAAGTTCCTCGAGGAGGACTGGCTCTACGAGGCGATCACGGAGACCTACATCCCGCTCCTTCGGATGATGGACCGCCTGCTCTCGGACGGAGTGCGGTTCCGGCTTACGATGACGATGAGCCCGCCGCTCTGCGAGATGCTGGCTGACCCCCTTCTCCAGGAGCGGTACCGGCGCCACGCGGGAGAACTGCTCGAAATAGTGCGGCGCGAGCGGGGGCGGATCGACGGGAAGTTTCATCGCTCGCTCGACCTGTACGACCGGCTCCTGTCGGAGTCGTTGGAGGTCGCGGGTCGGGGGAGCCTGATCGACGGCTTCCGCCGGGTGCAGGAGACGGGATCGCTCGAGATCGTCACCTGCGGGGCGACCCACGGATTCCTCCCCTTCGTGCTCGATCCGCGGCCCCAACTCCGGGCTGCGGTGGCGAACTATCGGAAGCATTTCGGCCGCGCACCCCGGGGGATCTGGCTGCCCGAGTGCGCGTATGCGCCGGGGCTGGATCGGCTCCTGGCGGAGAACGGGATCGAGTTCTTCTTCCTCGACGCCCATGGAGTGCTGAACGGCTCGCGGCTGCCGAAGTACGGCGTCCACGCGCCGGTCCGCACGCCCGCCGGCCCTGCGGTTTTCGCGCGCGACTTCGAAACGTCCAAGCAGGTCTGGAGCTCGAAGGAGGGATATCCGGGGGACGTCCACTATCGCGAGTTCTATCGCGACCTCGGCTGGGACCTCGGGCTGGGGCGCAACCTGGGGATCAAGTGCCATCGGATCACCGGGAACGTCCCGCTCCACCTGAAGGAGGCGTACGATCCGGAGGCGGCGCTTCGGAAGGCCCGGGAGCACGCGTGGCATTTCAAGCAGCACCGCGAGATTCAGGCGCGCCACGTCGGCGCGAAGCTGGGGAGGCCTCCGTTGATCGTGGCCCCCTACGATGCGGAGCTCTTCGGGCACTGGTGGTTCGAGGGGCCCGCCTTCGTCGAGGAGCTCTTCCGGGCCCTGGTGTCGTCGGACGTGCCTTCGACCCATCCCGCGGAAGTGCTGTCCCGGGGCGACCGCCTGCAGGTGCTGGAGCCCGCGGCGTCCTCCTGGGGGAACAAGGGCTACTACGAAGTCTGGCTCAATCACACGAACGACTGGATCTATCGTCACCAGCGGTTGGCGGAGGAGCGGATGGCCGACCTGGCCCGGCGGGAGGCGGGGTCGGAGGTCGAACGCCGGGCGCTGAACCAGGCGGCGCGGGAGGTGCTCCTCCTGCAATCGAGCGACTGGGCGTTCATCATGGACACCGGCGCGGTGGCGCCGTATGCGCACAAGCGGTTCAAGGAGCACGCCGTCCGCTTCACCCGCCTCCGGGAGATGACCCTCGCGGGCGCCATCGACGAGGGATTCCTCGGTGACTGCGAGTGGAAGGACTCGATCTTCCAGGAGATCGACTACCGCGTGTTCCGTCCGTGAAGATCCTCGTCCTGTCCCGGAAACGCTCCCTCTATTCCACCCGCCGGCTCCGCGAGGAGGGGAAGAGGATGGGTCACGCGGTGGAGGTGGCCGACCCGCTCAAGTGCGTCCTCCTGATGAGCGGGGGAGAGCCGTCGATCCTGGTCGGAGGGCGGGCGCTGTCCCGCCCCGATGTCGTGCTTCCGCGGATCGGCACGGCGGGGACGGACTACTCGATCGCAGTGGTGCACCACTTCGAGCTCATGGGGGTCCCGGTCGTGAACAGCCACGCCTCCATCGCCCGCGCGAAGAATAAGCTGGAATGCCTCCAGCATCTGGCGGCGAGGGGGATCCGCGTCCCCGACACGCTCATGTCGCGCTATCCGAGGGACCTCGACCGACTGATGAAGCTGCTGGGCGGGCCACCCCTCATCCTCAAGCTCCTCCGCGGGACCCAGGGGACAGGGGTCATCTTCGCGGAAAGCAAGGCGTCGGTCGAGTCGATGCTCGAGACCATCTGGAGCCTGGGCGAGGACATCCTCGTCCAGCGTTTCATCGCCGAGTCGAAGGGCCGGGACATCCGGGTGCTCGTGATCGGCGGCCGCGTGAGGGCGGCCATGCGCCGGGTCGGCGCCGAAGGGGAGTTCCGGTCCAACATCCATCGGGGAGGGACGGGAGAGCCGGTGAAGCTTCCGACGGCCTACGAGCGGATCGCGGTCCGGGCTGCCGCGGCGACGGGGCTGGAGCTCGCGGGCGTGGACATCCTGGAGTCGTCTTCCGGTCCGATGGTGATCGAGGTCAACGCGTCCCCCGGGTTCGAGGGCCTGGAGGAGACGACGAAGGGAAATATCGCCCGGATGTTCCTCCAGGAGGCCGTGCGGGCGGCGCGGGGGAGGAAGCGTTGAAGCCGTTCGAGATCGCGGGAATGAAGGTGGCGTCGGGCCGGCGGAAGGACATCAAGGTCCGCATCAGCGAGTTCTATACCGCAACGCCGGTCTTCATCCCGGTGACGGTGCTGCACGGCGCGCGGCCGGGACCGGTCCTCTACATCACGGCGGCGATCCACGGGAACGAGATCAACGGCGTCGAGATGGTCCGCCAGATGAGGCTGGCCGTGGACGCGAAGCGCCTCCGGGGGACGGTAATCCTGGTCGTGATCGCCAACCCGATCGCTTTCCTCAACATGGCCCGGGATCTGCCCGACGGGCGCGATCTCAATCGATTTTTCCCCGGGCGCGACCACGGATCGATGGCGTCGCATATCGCCGACGCGCTCTTCACCAAGATCGTGCGGCTGGCCGACTACGGCATCGATCTCCACACCGCGGCGGCGGGGAGGACGAACCTGCCGCACGTCCGGGCGGACATGCAGAGCCCGGTGGTCCGGCGACTGGCGACCTCGTTCGGCTGCGAGGTCGTGTTCGACATGGCGGGGGAGGAAGGGACGCTCCGGCGGGCGGCGTCGGCGGCCGGAGTGCCCACGATCGTCTACGAAGCGGGGGAGCCCCTCCGGTTCCAGAAGAACCTGATCCGTCGAGGGGTCGAGGGGATCAAGAACGTGCTGGCGGACCTGAAGATGTACGGGTTCGAGCGGACCTCGCCGGCCTTCCAGATCGTGGTGGATGACCACACCTGGATTCGGGCGGTGAAGGGGGGCATCCTCCAGCTCAACGTGAAGCCCGGTGATATCATCGAGAAGGGCGCGGTCGTGGCGGTGAACACGAAGCCTTTCGGGACCGAGGTCAGCCGCGTCAAAGCCCCGTACACCGGACTGGTCGTGGGGTGCACGACGATCCCCATGGTGATCCCGGGCTCGGCCATCTGCCATCTCTTGGCCCTCGAGAACCGTACCCGAGTGCTCCAGAAGATGCTGGAGCGGCAAGGACTTCTTTTCGAGTAGCGGATCATGGGACCGATCGACCTGGACATGGTGGGGCGGCTGGCGTTGGCGGCGCTCCTGGGAGGGTTCATCGGCCTCGAGCGCGAGATGCACAGCCAGCCGGCGGGTCTGCGTACCCACATGATCGTGAGCCTGGGCTCGTGCCTCATGATGCTGGTCTCGATCTTCATGGCGAAGCTCGATCCCACGCACTCCGACCCCGGGCGGATCGCCGCGCAGGTCGTGACGGGGATCGGCTTCCTCGGCGCCGGCGCGATCATGCGCTTCGGCATGTCGATCAAGGGGCTGACGACGGCGGCATGCCTCTGGACGGCGGCGGGGATCGGCCTCGCCGCGGGGTGCGGCTACTGGCAGGCGGCCGTGGCGACCACGGCCTTCACGCTCGTCGCGGTGTTCGTGTTCGATAAGGTCGAGAAGACCTTCTTCCATGCCCGGGCGTACCGGCGGTTCGTGATCCACGCCAAGGACGCGCCGGGGCTGGTGGGTCGCGTCGAGGAGTTGATGGAGAAGGCAGGAATCGGCATCAAGGAGGTCGACATCCAGCGCGACGTGCTGGACAAGAAGCTCCAGGTGTCGATCACCGCCACGTGTCCGGAGAAGGCGGACGTGGACCTCCTGAGCCGCGCGATCGGCGGCTTCCCCGAGGTCGAGAAGGTGGAGATCGAGTGAAGCGCGGAGCCGCATTCCGGGGCGGCTCACTCTGATTCTGGGTGACCTTTGGCTTTTTGTGGGGAATAATCATCGCGTATGGATCTTCAAAGGACGGCCGTCGTGGTCCTCGCGGGAGGCCGCGGCCAGCGCCTCGAGCCGCTGACGCGCGACCGGGCGAAGCCCGCGGTGCCCTTCGGGGGGATCTACCGGATCATCGACTTCGCCCTCTCGAACTGCGTGAACTCCGGGCTCAAGAAGATCTCCGTGCTCGTGCAGTACCGGTCCCGCTCCCTCAACCGCCACCTTCGCGACGGGTGGCAGGTGCTCTTCAACTCGGCGGTGGGGGAATACCTCGAGACGATGCCGCCGCAGTACCACTCGGGCGACTCCTACCTGGGCACCGCCGATGCGGTCTACCAGAACCTGTTCGCGATCCGCGAGGAAGAGCCCGACAACGTCCTGATCCTGGCGGGCGATCACATCTACAAGATGGACTACCGGAACCTCCTGCGGTACCACGCGGAGAAGGGGGCTGATGCAACGGTGGCGTGCGTCGAGGTGCCCCTCCAGGAGGCCGCGGGGCAGTTCGGCGTGCTCCAGGTGGACGAGCAGCACCGGATCGTGGGATTCGAGGAGAAGCCGAAGGAGCCCAAGCCGCTTCCGGGGAATCCCGCGATGTGCCTCGCCTCGATGGGAATCTACGTCTTCAAGCCGCAGTCGATGTACAAGCTGCTCGAGGACGACGCCCGCGATCCCAAGAGCTCGCACGACTTCGGCAAGAACATCATCCCGAAGATGGTGCACAGCCATCCGATCTTCGCGTTCAGCTTCATCGACGAGAACAAGAAGGAGGCCAAGTACTGGCGCGACGTGGGGACGATCGACGCCTACTACGAGGCCAACATGGACCTCATCCAGGTGACGCCGGACTTGAACCTCTACGACCAGGAGTGGCCGATCCGGACGATGCCGATCACGGCGCCGCCGCCCAAGTTCGTCTTCGCGCAGCAGGAACCCGGCCGCGTGGGTCTCGCGCTCGACTCGATGATCTCCTCCGGGTGCATCGTTTCGGGCGGCCGCGTGGAGCGGTCGATCCTCTCCCCCTTCGTCCGCATCAACAGCTACTCGCTCGTGACCGACTCGATCCTCTTCGAGGACGTGGTCGTGGGCCGCCAGTCGAAGCTTCATCGGGTGGTGGTGGATAAGGGAGTGAAGATCCCCGAAGGGATGCAGATCGGGTACTTCCCCGAAGAGGACAAGAAGCGCTTCACGGTGACCGAGAGTGGCATCGTGGTCATCTCGAAGCGCACGGTGCTCTGAGGACGGCATGCCGCCTGCCTCGTGTCCCTCCTGCGGACGGGAATTCGAGTCGGCGGGGCCGGCCGCTCCGTGCGCCGCGTGCGGAGGGGGCGTGAACCGTCCACGCCTGGCGGTCCCCGAAGTCAACCGTCCCCGTATCGCGGGTTCCGTTCCGCGCAGCTCTTCGGGGCCGGCATGGATCATCGTCGGCGTGTCGGCGCTGATCGGCCTCGGAATCCTGTACGGGGCTTTTCTCTTCATCGGGCAGCGGGGCTTCGCCGGAGTAGCCTTCAAGGAAGCCTGCCGCCAGAACCTCGAAGGGCTCTTCGAGGGGGTCGGTGACTACGAATCCGAGGTCGGGAAGCTCTCGGAGCGGACGGGCTCGGGGTTCTGGATCGAGATCGCGGGGCACAGGGAGATGCGCGAGCTGCTGACGTGCCCCGCGGCGCTGTTCGAGAATCTCAAGGAGAACGTCCCCTACCGGGGGCCCGCGGTCTCCTGGGACCAGGTCGCCGAAGACGGCATCGTCGCGTGCGACCGGGTCCGAAGCCACAAGGACGGACTCAATGTCCTGCTTAAGGACGGTCGCATCCTCTTCGCTCCGAAAGGGAGCGAGCTTCATCGAAGGGCGCTGCAGGAGACCCTGGAGTAGCTTCCTTCTCCCTCCATAATCCTTGATTGTTAATTCCGGATTCCCCTATAACGGCTCCACGTTTCACGGAGTGAGGGGGCCGGCGATCGCCGATCCCCGGCGCTCTCCGCTCGGATCGCCGAGAGCTGGACGCTGAGAGTCTATTGGGAGCCACGAATGCCTGATTTCGACGTTATCCTCATCGGCGCGGGGCCCGGCGGCTACGTGGCCGCCATCCGTGCCGCGCAGCTCGGCCTGAAGACCGCCGTGGTCGAGAAGGGGCCGAAGCCCGAGTGGGGCGGCACCTGCCTCCACTGGGGCTGCATCCCCACGAAGGCCCTCCTGCACGACGCGTACCTTTTCGAGCAGATCAAGCATGCGGAGAAGTTCGGCGTGGACGTCTCGGCGCCGAAGCTCAACCTCGACAACGTCATGAAGCACAAGGACCTCGTCGTCAAGCGCGGGCTCATGGGCGTCGAGGCGCTCCTCAAGAAGAACAAGGTGACGACCTTGGTGGGGTTCGGGAAGGTCGTGAAGCCCGGCGTGGTCGACGTCGATGGGAAGCAACACACGACGAAGAACATCATCCTCGCCACGGGCTCGGCCGTGAAGTGGTTTCCCGGCATGGAGCCCGACGGGAAGGGGATCATCACGAGCAACGAGGCCCTCGGCCTCAAGCAGGTCCCGAAGTCGATGGTCGTGATCGGCGCCGGGGCGGTGGGCCTCGAGTTCGCCTCGGTCTACCACCGTTTCGGCTCGGAGATGACGGTCGTCGAGGCGCTCCCACAGATCCTCCCGATCGAGGACGCGGAGATCGCCCAGGAGCTCCAGAAGATCCTCGCCAAGCGCGGGATGAAGTTCTTCGTCGGGGCCAAGGTGGAATCGATCAAGCCCGCGGCCGGCGGATACGAGGTTACGATCGCCAAGGACGGGAAATCGGATCGAATCCCCGCCGAGATCGTCCTGGTCGCCGTCGGCCGGAAGCCCTGCACGGAAAAGATCGGCCTCGAGAACACGAAGGTCAGGCTCGAGAAGGGATACGTCCAGGTGAACGGCTTCATGCAGACCGACGAGCCCGGCCTCTATGCGATCGGGGATATCGTGCCGACCCCGCAGCTCGCCCACGTCGCGAGCGCGGAGGGGATCCTCGCGGTCGAGCACATCGCGGGGAAGCCCGTCAAGCCGATCAACTACGACCGGATCCCCGGGGTGACCTACTGCGATCCTCAGGTGGCTTCGGTCGGTCTCACCGAGAAGAAGGCGAAGGAGCGCGGCTACAGCGTCAAGGTCGGAAAGTTCCCGTTCATGGGGATCGGAAAGGCGTCGATCGAGGACGAGCGGGAAGGCCTGATCAAGATCGTGGGCGACTCCAAGTACGACGAGATCCTGGGGGTGCACATCCTCCACGCCCAGGCGGGCGAGCTCATCTCGGAGGGCGTCGCCATCCTGAACGCCGAGATGACCGTCGAGGAACTCGCCCATTCGATCCACCCGCACCCGACGCTCTCCGAGAGCTTTCTTGAGGCCGCCCACGCGTTCTACGGACACGCGATCCACATCTGATCGATGGAGATCTGCCGCTGGCGTTTCGCGGGAACCCTGCGGTACGCCGAGGCGCTGGCGCTGCAGAAGGATCGGGTCCGCCGTCGCATTGCCGGCGAGATCCCCGACACGCTCCTCCTCGTCGAGCATCCCCCGGTCATCACGCTGGGGAAGCTGGCGAAGGCCGAACACCTCCTCGAGCGCCGGCCCGGCGTCGAGGTCGTGGAGACGGACCGGGGGGGAGACATCACGTATCACGGCCCCGGGCAGGTGCTAGGCTATCCGATCCTCGACTTGAGCGGGCACAAGCGCGACGTGAAGTGGTACCTCGAGCAGCTCGAGGAGGTGCTGATCCGGACCGTCGCACGGTACGGCGTCGCGGCGTCGCGGCAGGCCGGCCTGACGGGCGCGTGGGTGGGGGGCGCGAAGGTCGGCGCGATCGGTGTCCGGGTGGAGAAGTGGGTGACGTCGCACGGATTCGCGCTCAATGCGGGCGCCGACCTCTCGGGCTTCGACCTGATCGTTCCTTGCGGGCTCGAAGGCAAACGGGTAACATCCCTCGCGAGGGAGGCCGGTCGCGAGGTCGACTTCGGAGAACTCCGCCTCTCCCTGGCGGAGATCTTCGGCGAAGTGTTCGGGCGGAAGATGCTCCATGGCGAAGGCGATTGAGGATCCCCCCCGCGCCGTCCAGCTGGAGATGTACCACTATCTCCTTCTCACCCGCGCCCTGGACGAGAAATCCCATCAGCTCCACCAGCAGGGGAAGGTTGTGGGGGGGCTCTTCTCGAATCTGGGACAGGAGGCGATCTCGATCGGCTCGGCCTTCGCGCTCGAGAAGGGGGACTACCTGGCGCCGCTGGTCCGCAACCTGGGGGCGGTGATCGCGCGGGGCCACTCCGCGCGCGACATCCTGACCCAGTACCTGGCGCGCTCCAGCTCCCCCACGCGGGGTAAGGACAACTCCCAGCATTTCGGCGACGTTGTGCGGACGGGCGTCGTCGGCAACATCTCGATG
>CAZSCC010000220.1:0-12415 GCA_964604905.1 uncultured Planctomycetales bacterium | reverse complement strand
ACGAAGTCGAGCCCCTCCTGTACGCGTTCATCGATCCGAGGGTGCGGTATGGATCGGCGTAAGCTGCGGGTCCTGCTGCGCCACCGCGGGGCGATGGTGGGGCTCGGGATGGTCGTCCTCTTCGCGCTCCTGGCGGGAGCGATCGGATGGCTGAGCCCGTACGACGCGGTGCGGATCGCGGAGGGAGACCGGGTGGCGGTGGGGCGGTTCCTCCCCCCGTCGAGCTCGCACCTGCTGGGCACCGATCACGCGGCGCGGGACTTGTTCACGCGGATCTTCTACGCGGCGCGGCTGTCGCTGCTGATCGGGGTCCTCTGTGTGGTCTTCTCGGGCGCCCTGGGGATCGCGCTCGGGGCGGTGGCGGGCTACTTCGGCGGCTGGGTGGACCTGGCGATCTCGCGCCTCATCGACATCCTGCTCTCGTTCCCGTCGGTGCTGCTGGCGATCGCGATCGCGGCGCCGATGGGGGCGAGCCTGAAGACGGTGATCCTGGCGGTGGGGATCGTGGGGGTCCCTCAGTTCGCCCGGCAGGTGCGGGCGAGCGTGCTGGCGCTGCGCGAGCAGGACTTCGTGACGGCGAGCCACGCGCTGGGGGCGGGCCACGGCCGGATCCTCTTCCTGGACATCCTGCCCAACGCGCTCGGGCCGATCGTCGTGCTGGCGACGCTGGGGGTGGGGAGCTCGATCCTGACGGCGGCCGGCCTCTCCTTCATCGGGCTGGGGGTGGAGGCGGGGACGCCCGAGTGGGGGGCGATGCTGCACGACGGCTACACCGACCGGGAGCGCTCGCCCTACCCCGCGCTCTTCTCGGGCCTGGCCATCTCGCTCGCGGTGCTCGGCTTCAACCTGTTCGGCGACGGCCTCCGGGACGCCCTGGACCCGAAATCCCAAAACTGTTAACGAAATCGCGGCGCGATTTCGTTAACAGTTTGCCACGAGGGGGCCCCACAAGGAGTCGGGGACGGGCATGACGGAGAGGCGGCCCATCCGGACCAGAGGGAAATCGGCGAAACGGGGGTCGGACTTGATCGACGCAAGCCTCACGGGGGCAATGGCTTGTAAGGGCGCGATCGCCACTCCATCGCCTCTGGCGTCCGCAACCGCCTTCGCGATCCCCACCACCGCCTTCACGCTCCCCGTGTGATAGATCGCGATCTCGTCCCCCTTCCGGACCTGGCGGAGGTGCTTGAGCGCCAAGGCATTGGCCACGCCATCCCAGGTCGTCCGCCGCTCCTTCACCAGCCGGTCGAAGGAATACGCTGACGGCTCGGTCTTGAAGAGCCAGCGGCTCATGGGTCCATCTCCTCGCGCAGGATCTCGAGGGCGGGAGCGAGGGCCCGCACACCCCGGAAGGTGCGGAGGAGCAGCTGTCCCTTGTGGAGGGCCTTGGGGCGGTGGGCGGCGTCGGTGTCCCTGAGGTTGTGGAGCGTATCGGCCACCTTGCAGAGCTTCGCCCCGAGCGGCGCTCGCGCCAACTGCGCGAAATACTCCCGTTCGCGCCGCTTCTCGGGGAGCCGCTTGTCCTTGGTCAGCGCGGCCACCCTTCCCGCGACCCGGGCGCCGAACCGCTCGGCGATCTCGTCGTAGTCGGTGGCCGTGTCCTCGATCGTGTCGTGGAGGAGCGCCGCGGCGAGCGTCTCCGGGTCCGCCACGCCGAACTCGTCGCGGACGATCGCCATGACCGCCTTGGGATGCTCGACGTAGGGGGTCACGCCGTCGCGGCGGAACTGGTGACGATGCTTGTGGGCGGCAAACGCGACCGCGCGCGCCAGAAGATCCTTCCCCATAGGGCGCCAGTATGGCGTCAGACGAGGTCGACGTCCATCCCCACGCCGCGCTTCCGCGCCTCTTCGTAAACGACCCGGGCGAGGGCGAGGTCCTGGATCGCCAGGCCGGTCGAGTCGAAGACCGTGATCTCCGTCCCCACGCGGCCCGGCTTCTTCCCCGCGACGATCTCCCCCAGCGTGCCGTGGATCTGCTCGCGACGGTACGTGCCGGCGTGGAGCGGGACGTTCACCTCGCCGCTCTCCGTCGCCTGGGCCAGGTCGTCGAGCACGACCGTCGCCTCGGCCAGGATCTTCGGGTCGAGCTCCTGCTTCCCCGGGGCGTCCGCCCCCATGGCGTTGATGTGGGTCGAGATGCCGATGTACGAGCGGAAGACCACCGGCGCGCGGGAGGGCGTGGACGTGCATACGATGTCGCAGCTCGCCGCCTGGTCGACGGAGGCGGTGAAGCCGCCCCGCTCCTTCGCGAACGCCTCGGCCGCCGAGGGCACCGCGTCGAACATCAGCGCGCGGAACCCGCCATAGAGCGTCTTGTGGGCCTTGAGGAGCGCCCGTGCCTGGACGCCGCAGCCGATGAAGCCGATCGTCGCGGGCGACTTGATCGCGAGGACCTTGGACGCCACCGCCGCCGCCGCGCCCGTGCGGAAGGAGGTGAGGAGCGTGCCGTCCATGACCGCCAAAGGGAGCGCGGTCGCGGGATCGCTCAGGACGTAGACGCCGATCACCGAGGGCAGCCCGTGCCGCGCCGGATTCTCGGGATGCATGTTGATCCACTTCACGCCCGCCGAGCCGTCCATGTACGAAGGCATCGCCCGGAAATCGCCCCGGTACTTCTCGAGCGGCAGGTAGAGCTTGGGCGGCATGATCACGTCCCCCCGCCCGTGCGCGGCGAAGGCCGCCTCGACCGCGGGGATCGCGATCTCCATCGTGAGAAGGGAGCCCACGTCCGCCCGCGTCAGGATGAGCGTTTTCATAGCCAGTGATGTATTATCGACGCGGCGATGAAATTCCTGTTCGTCTCCCAGTGGGCGCTGATCCACGACCTCGCCTGGCAGGTCCGCCAGGAAGGACACGCCGTGCGGTACGCCATCCTCTCCCGGAACGACAAGGACGTCGCCGACGGCTTCGTGGACAAGGTCGACGACTGGAAGGCGCACTCCGACTGGGCCGACGTCGTCGTCTTCGACGACTGCGGCTTCGGCGAGGAGGCCGAGCGGCTGCGGCGCGCCGGCAAGGCCGTCGTCGGGGGCACGCGCGCCAGCGACCGCCTCGAGGAGGACCGCGACTTCGGGCAGGAGGAGATGAAGGCGGCCGGGCTCCACACGCTCGCCAACTGGGACTTCGATTCGTTCGACGCCGCGATCGAGTTCATCCGGAAGACGCCCGACCGCTACGTCGTGAAGCCCAACGGGAAGGCGCAGAACGAGAAGGTCCTCTCTTTCGTGGGCCAGGAGGAAGACGGCCGGGACGTGGTCACGATGCTGGAGCACTACAAGAAGGGCTGGGGGACGAAGATCCGGAGCTTCCAGATCCAGAAATTCGCCAGCGGCGTCGAGGTCGCCGTCGGCGCCTTCTTCAACGGGAAGGACTTCGTCCTCCCCGCGCTCGTCAACTTCGAGCACAAGCGGATGTTCAACGACGACATCGGCCCCTCGACCGGGGAGATGGGGACGTCCAGCTTCTGGTCGGGCGAGAACCGGCTCTTCCGGGAGACGCTCGGGAGGATGAAGGAGCGGATCCAGGGGTACGCGGGCTACATCGACATCAACTGCATCGCGAATTCGCGGGGCATCTATCCCCTTGAGTTCACCACGCGATTCGGCTACCCCACGATCAACCTCCAGATCGAGGGGGTGCTCTCGAAATGGGGCGAGTTCCTGGAGGCCCTGGCGAAGGGGCAGCCCTTCGAGCTCCGGACCAAGCGCGGGTTCCAGATCGCCGTCGTCGTCGGCGTCCCCCCCTTCCCCTTCGTGGACCCCGACGCGTTCCGCAAGTACTCCGAGGACGCGGTCGTGCTCTTCAAGAAGGAGATGAAGGAGGGGTTCCACCCCTGCGACGTCAAGCTGGCCGACGGCGACTGGCGGCTTGCGGGGAATTCGGGCTACGCGCTCGTCATCACCGGCTCGGGGTCGACGATGGAGGAGGCGCGGCGGGAGGCGTACCACCGGGTCCGGAACATCTCGATCCCGAACATGTTCTACCGCACCGACATCGGCGAGCGGTGGCAGCGCGACGGCGACCTGCTCCAGACGTGGGGCTACCTGGTCTAGGGACTCCCCTTCAGGCCCTTCGACGCCTCGAGCAGCTTCTCGGGGTCCTTCTCCACGCGCGCGATGAACTCGACCCGCCGGTTGAGGGATCGGGCGCGGCCGTCGGAATTGTCGGTGATGGGCTCGTGCGCTCCCCGGCCCGCGGCGATCAGGAGGCGGGGTTCAAGGGGGTTGGGGGCCCCCTTGCGGGTCACGTGGGCGTGCGCCTCGCGCGCCCGGGTCAGCGAGAGCCGGAGGCCCGAGCCGTCCTCGCGGTCGGCGTCGTCCGCGGCCGCGTGGCCCACGACCTCCAGCGACCTGAGGCGCACCTGGTAGGGCCGAAGGATCAGCGCCGCGAGGTCCAGGATGCGCTCCCCCTGGCGTCCGGGCAACCCCGCCCCCTCCTCGAACATCTCGTACAGCAGTTGGAGCTTGAAGCCGTCCGACGTGGGCACCACGCGGATCTGCCCTCCCTCCGGGTAGCGGCTCAGGACCACCTGCATGTCCCGTAACGTCGAGGGCAGCTTCGACAGGGTCAGCGGGAGCGACGCCTGGCGGATCGACTCCGACGTCGCGGTGACGGGCTCGAGGCCCATCTCCTCGCGCCACGACTGGGCGAGGGGGGCCGCCTTCGTCGAGTCGGTCGCCGAGACGGAGTAGAGCAGGATGAAGAGGCAGACCAACTGCATCATGAAATCCGAGTAGGAGATCAGCCAGCGGACCTCGCTCTCGTCCTTCTCCTGAGCAGGGCGGCTGACCATCCGGTGGCCGCCGTGGCCGTACCGGCGACCGCCGTGCTTGGGGCTCCTCTCGTCGCCGCTGCGGGCCATGTCACTTCACCCGGACGAAGATCTCGAATCGGCGCGCCTCCGCCGGAACGGTCACCCTCCCCGCCGCCTGCAGGAACCGCGGGTCGAGCGCGCCGGCGAACCCCTCCCGAGACAGGTGGGAGACCACCGCCTCCGCGCGCGCCTGCGCGAGCTTCATGGGTGCATCCTCGACCGCGTCGTCCGGCTTGGGCGCCGCGAAGCCGGTGGCGAACGTGGTCCCCGCGTACGAGCGGTACCGGCTCGCGATCGCGTCGAGGCTGGCCCGGACCTCCGGCGAGAGCGCCGCGGACCCGGGGTCAAAGACCGGTTGGTCGAACCGGACCATCCACCCGCCCGGCACCGGGTCGACTTTGAAGTTCACGTCGGGGGGGACTTCGGCCCGACCGTCGGGAGCGCCGACCAGGGGACGGTCTCCCACCGCGAGGTGCGCCCCCTTGCTCGGCGGCTCCTGGATCGGCGGCTCGCCCAGCCCGATCGACGCGCGGTAGTACGCCGAGACCAGGGCCATCTTCCCCTTGTCGAGCGACGAGACGGAGTAAAGCAGGATGAAGAGGCAGACGAGCTGCATCATGAAGTCCGAATAGGAGATCAGCCAGCGGACCTCGCTCTCGTCCTTCGCGACGGCGTGACCGCCGCCCAACGAGATCTTCTTCGGCTTAGCCACGCTTCTCCCCGAGGAACGCGCGGAGCTTGGCCTCGATGCTGCGCGGCGAATCGCCCGTCTGGAGCCAGACGATCCCCCTCACGATCATCATCTTGTACAGGTTCTCGTGCTTGTGCTTGCGCTCCAGCTTCTTGGTGATCGGGGTGAAGACCGCATAGCACGCGAAGACGCCGTAGAACGTGGAGAGCAGCGCCATCGCCATCTTCGGTCCCAGCGATCGCGGGTCGTCCAGCGCCTTGAGCACCAGCACCAGGCCCATGATCGTCCCGATCATGCCGAACGCGGGAGAGAACGTCGCCATCGTGTCGAACGTCTGGCGCCCACGCGTGTGCCGCTCCTCCATCGTCGAGAGCTCGACCGCCAGCCGCTCCTCGACCAGGTCCGGCTCCACGCCGTCGATCGCCATCTGGATCGCGCGGGTGAGGAACGGGTCGTTGATCGTGCTGATCACCTTCTCGAGCCCCAGCAGGCCGTCCTTGCGGCTGATGCCGGCGTAGTTCACGAAGTCGGTGATCAGCTTCTCGTAGTCGAAGACGCGCACCGTGAAGGCCACCTTGAGGCAGCCGATCGAGTCCTTGACCTCCTGGAGCGAGAGTCCGGCCATGGTCCCGACCACGGCGCCCCCGAACGCCATGATGAACCCTTCGCCCGACCAGATCTCCTGGGGCGTCCCGTGGGAAAGGATGAGTCCGATGAACATGACCGCGAGCATTCCCACGTAGCCCACGATCAGGATGAGGTCCAGTTTCACGTGCTATCTACCCCCTTGTTCGTTCCCTTTACTGCTATCGTCATTTTTCGACGTCAGACCGCGCCCCCGCTCGCGGATCCGGGCCCTCGTCGCCGGGCCCACCCGCTTGTTCGCCCCTGGTCCCGGCAGCAGGGAAATCTCCGGGTCGAAGAGCGTGTCCTCCGGGTGGGTCACCCATTTGGGCGGCAGGAGGAGCGAGCCCAGCAGCCGCGCCAGGGCGTAGGGGTATTCCCCCGAGCCGTCGGAGATCTGCCACGACACCAGCGCGGCCCCCACGAGCGGGGCGGCGAAGACGCCCTCCGGATAGAACTTGAAGTAGGCCGTCCTTCGGGTGTCCTGATAGAGTTCCTTGACCAGGAAGAGGTCGATCCCCTCCGAGGGGGTCCCCCTCAATCCCAGAAGGAGGGCCAGCTCCTCGAGGCTCAGCAGGTCGAGGTCGGCCGTGGTTTCGCACCCGTCCGAGAGGTTGGCCCCCAGCAGCGAGACGCCCTGGGCCACGTCCTGACCTTCCTGAATCGGCTCCAGCACGGCCGGCCAGCCGTCCCGGCGCTGGACCCGGAGGACGACCGCCTCGCGATCGCTCGGGATCAGCCGCTCGAAGACGTCGACCCGGAACGCCGGGTCGACGCGCCGCGCGAAGGTCCGGGCGATCGACGCGGGCGTCTGCGGGCCCTCCTCGATCCTCCACGCCGCCGGAGCAGAGACCTCCACGCCATCCACCCGCACTCCCAGGCGCGAGGGACGGCCGTGCGCGTCCACCCCGGCGCTACGGCCCCGGATGAGCAGCAGGTTGCACGGAGGCGAAACGATCTCGAGCGCGGCACGCGCGAAGCGGCGTCCGTAGGGAGCCCACACGGCGCCCGCCTCCTCGAGCCGGCGGTCGAGGATCTTCTCGAGTTCCTCCTTCGCGGGGAATCCCGGCCCGACGGCAAAGAAGCGCACCGGGATCTCGTGGACGATCATGGGTCCGACGCCCGCGACGGAGGCCGTCATGCCGCGGTACTCGACCTCGACCCGGCCCCGGGGGGCGGCGAAGAGCGTGGGGTCCGCCGCGTTCGGAAACGGGACGTCCGCATCGGACCGATCCGCCAGGAGCGCGATCTCCCGCGTCGCCCGCGCGAGCCCGAGGGGCTCCAGCGCCTGGGCCACCGGTGATTGGATCACCGATCCGTCCGAGCCTCGCACCGAAATCGACACGGTCGAGGGCGGGTCGGGCCCGGGGTCCTCCACCACGATGCGGAAGCGCTCGGCGCACTTCGCCAGCCACTCGGGAGAGGGGAGTTCCCGGCCGGTGAGCATCGCCAGCATCGCCTCCGGGAGCGCGTGGCCGTCCCGTCCCGCGAGCGCGACGCGGTAGGCGACGACGTCCACGGGGGCCGAGACGTTCCCTCCGGCGCTGACCTGGAGGCGGTACTTCCCCGCGGCCGGGAAAAGGAGCGCCGCCCGGGCGTCCCGGGAGACGACCACCTCGCTCTTCCCGGACGCGCCGGTGCGGGTCCACTCGTAGGGGATTCCCGAGGGCAACGGCGGATTGGAGACCGCCTCGATGGCGACGGGCGCGCCGCTCCGCAGCAGCCCGCCCGGGGGCGCGCGGACCGAGAGGGCCGACATCATCAGGACCGCCGGGCGCGGGCCCGTCCGCTCGGGCAGACCCGGAACCGTGATCGCCGGCCACGCCTTATGCTCTCCCCATCCCTCCGCCAGGACCGAGAGCGCGGGCCCATCCACCCACTTCGACAGGCCGTCGGGGTTGTCCCATCTCCAGCGGATACGAGGGCTGCGCAGCTCGGGAGAGGACAGGAGCGTCGCGTCGAATCGCCGGCTCGAACCGCTCCCAACCGCCGAGGGGACCCGGAGCTCCAGCTCTACGACGTCGAAGAAGAGTGCCCGTCCTCCCAGCGAAGCCACGTAGGATCCTGCCTGGCGGGGTGTGAAACGGGCGTCGGGCGAGACCTTCTCCGGCTCCACGCTGGGGCCGTCCGAGACGAGCGTGACGGTCCACGCCGTCCTCGCCTCGCCCAGGCGGGGCAGGAGGACGGACTCGCCCAGCCAGAAGAGCGGATGATCGTGGTCCACGAGGCCCTTGGCGGGCCGCGCGGACGGGGTCTTGGGGGGCCGGACCGGACCGCGGGGCACGAAGGGAAATGCGATCTCCCCCTTCCCGCCGCAGATGTCGCAGAGGGCATCTCCACCGCACGCGGAGCAGGTCCCCGATCCCGCGCAGGCAAAGCACGCCTCTCCCCGCCGCTTCCCGACCCCGGAGCAGAAGCGGCAGTTGCCGGCGGTCTCGAAGGCGGCGCAGGGGGCGCACCCCTTCGTGTCGCGACAGAACCCGCAGGGGACTTTCGCGGGCCGCCCGAGCGTCTGGCCGCACGTCTTCCCGTCCTTGGCAGGGTTTGGGCACGACGACGCATCGGGGGCGACCGGCCTCGTGCAGGCCGGGCAGACCTGGACGACCGCCCGCGAATCGGCCGCGAAGACGCCCGCGGGCGGGCGCCCCTGGAAGCGCACCTCGACCTCGCGGCCCTTGGGAGAGCAGGCGACGGCGGCAAGGAGGACGGCAGAGACAGACAGACGGCGCATCAACCCTATTCCGTTCCTTCCGATAGGAAGGAGTTTATCACGGAATCGGGGTCGCGGCCGTGAGAAGCAGACGCAGAGGGCACAGAAGAAGGTCTGCTCTGCGTCTCTGCGGCTGTTCTTATGAAAAATCGTCGAGGCTCAGGTCCTCCTCCAGCCCGCGCTTCTTGGGAAGCTCGGCACGACCGACGATGCGGGGATGGACCACCGTGAACGAGGTCTCGGGGTCTTTCTTCCCCTCGAGGCGCATGAGCGCACCGCAGGCGGGGCACTGGGCCTGCTTGCCCAGGTGCTCGGGCCGGACCCGGAGCGACTCGCCGCAGGTGCAGAGGATGTCCTGAACGCCCCGCTCGGGCTCGGGCTGCGAGGGAGAGACCTCCGGCAGCTGGTTGATCCTCGACTCGATGGTGCGGAGCCGGGTCTCCATCGTCTGCGGGTCCTTGTAGCGCTCCAGCTTCAACCAGTTGCCGCAGACCGGGCACTGGACCCGCTTCCCCACCTGGTCGGGACGCGCCAGGAGGTGTTGACCGCAGCGGCAGACCAGTTCCTGCGAGCCGGACGGGATGTTGAAGACGCGCCTCGAGGTGTCCGATCCGCGGACGGTGACCGGGATCTTCCGCTTGGTCCTCGGGTCGAGGCCCCAGACGACCTTGTAGGTCCCGCTGCACGCCCGGCAGCGGAGCGGGCGGCCGAACATACCGACCTCGATGACGGTCTCCGCGCCGCAGGCGCAGCGCGCCTTGAAGACCGCGTCGGTCCTTACCGTACCTGCCATCGTATCCCCGGCCTAAGACCCATTTATTATACGCCACGATCCGCGCGAGTGGAGGAAAATCGCTCGCGCTACTGCCTCCTCGTGGTCCACTGCTGCGGCTTCGGATAGTGGCGCAGCAGCTGCTTCTGGAGGTGCTCGAAGGCCTCCTTGGGGCTGTCGCACATCCGGAAGAGGCCGATGTCCTGGGGGCTGATCACCCCCCAGCGGATCAGGGCCTCGAAGTCGAGGAAATCGCGCCAGAACTTCTTCCCGTAGAGCACGATCGGGAGCGGCCGCTCGATCTTCCGGGTCTGGACCAGCGTGAGGATCTCGAAGAGCTCGTCCATCGTCCCGAATCCGCCCGGGAAGACCACCAGCGCGCACGCCAGGTAGGCGAACCAGAGCTTGCGCATATAGAAGTAGTGGAACTCGAAGAGCATCTCGGGGGTGATGAACGGATTGGGCCGCTCCTCGGAGGGAAGGCTGATCGCGAGGCCCACGGTCGGCCCTCCCGCCCGCTCGGTGGCCCCCCGGTTGGCCGCCTCCATGATCCCGGGGCCGCCGCCGGAGCAGATCACGAAGCGGTTCCCCTGGCTGAGCGTCTTCGCCCACCGCGTGAGCAGCGCCGAGAGCTCCGCCGCCTCCTCGTAGTAGATCGAGAGCCTCATCTGGCCCTCGAGGCGCTCGATCTTCCGACGCAGGTCCTTCGGGAGCTGCTTCGCCCCGTACTTCTTCTTCTCCTCGAGCACCGCCTCGTACTCCGTCTTCACCGCGACCGGCGGGCGGGCGCGCGCGGAGCCGAAGAAGACGATCGTCTCCCGCACGTCCAGCCTCTGAAAGCGCTGGAGCGGCTCCTGGTACTCGCACATCATCCGCACCACCCGCGCGTCCCGGCTGTTGAGGAACTTCGGGTTCATGTACGCCTTCTGGGCGCGCGAGGGAGCGCCGGCGGGGACGCCACGCATGTCGTCAGGCATCGAGTTTCTCCAGGTCCGCGAGGGCCAGCCGGATGAGCGGGCCGATCGTCTTCTCGCTGAAATCAAACGTGAGGTTCGCCGCGGCGAACAGCTTGGGAAGCGGCCGGGTCCAGCCCAGCCCCTCCGCCCGCCGGTAGTCGGCGATCGCCTTCCGCCGGCCCTTCTTCGCGTTCTTCCACACCTGGAGCGCCCCCGTCTGCGCGATCCCGTACTCGATGTAGTAGAACGGCACCGTGAAGAGGTGCGGCTGGCGGTGCCAGTTGTACGCCCGCGCCTCCTCGTATCCGGTCCAGTCCTCCGCGCCCCCCAGGCGGCGCCGCAGGTCGACCCACGCCGCCTTCCGGTCCTCGCGCGTGTGGTCCGGATTCGTGTACGCCCAGTGCTGGAAGGCGTCGATCGTCGCCACCCAGGGGTACGTGTTGAGCAGGTCCTCCAGGTGGTGGGCGCGCGCGCGGTCGGCGTCGGCCTCCGGATAGAACTCCTCGAGGTACGGCTGGCCCAGGAGCTCCATCCCCATTGACGCCACTTCGGCGAACTCCGTCGGATAGTCGCGGTTGAAGCGCGGCTCGAGGTCGCGGCACTGGAGGGAGTGGAACGAGTGGCCGCCCTCGTGGAGGAGCGTCTCCACGTCCCGGTGGAGGCCGGCGGCGTTCGTGAAGATGAAGGGCATCCGCTCGACGCTGAAGACCGTCTGGTACCCGCCGGGCGCCTTGCCCTTCCGGCTCTCAAGGTCGAGGTAGCCGCGGCTCCGGATCGCGTCGAACATCTTCCCGAGATCGGGGTGGACCTTGCGGAAGATCCTCGCGCAGCCGTCCACCAGCTCGGCCGCCGTCTTGAAGGGCCGCAGCGGCGGGCGGCCCTCGGGATCGACGCCCAGGTCCCACGGCCGGAGCACGTCGAGGCCCATCAACCGCTTCCGCCGCTCGTGCCGCTTGCGGAGCGCGGGCACGACGACCTTCTCGTTCGCCCGGTGGAAGTCGAAGCAGTGCCTCGGCGTGTAGTCGAATCGCCCCTTCGCGCGGAACGTGTAGTCGCGGTAGTCCTTGAAGCCGGCGTTCCGGCCGATCGCCGTCCTGAGCCGGATCATCTGGTCGTACAGGTCCTCGAGCGCCTCCTTGTCCTGGAGACGCCGGCTCGAGATCAGCTCCCACGCCTGCCGGCGGCGCGCGCGGTCCGTCTCCTCGAGGACCTTGCCCATCTGCTGGAGCGTCTGCTCGCGGCCGTCGAACGTGACCATCATGGCGCCCAGGATCTTCTGGTACTGCTGGGCGAGCTCGGCGTCCTTCGCCTCGAGGGGGATGTTCGCCTCGCGATAGAGGTCGAACTCGTTCTGGAGGAAGCGGTCCATCACCCCGTAGACGCCCTTCGGGAGGCGCCCGCGCTTCGGATGGTCCAGGTAGAGCTGCTTGAGCGCCTGCCAGCGCGGCTTGGCGAGCGGCGTGATGACCGTCTCCAGGTGGAGGTACCGCTTCTCCTTCTCCGAATCCTCCGTGTCGCACGTCATGGCGACATAGCGCCGGCTGGACTCCTCGTAGAACGCGCACTCGAGCTCGCTCCAGTCCTGGAGCCACGCCTTGAGGTCCTTCGTCACGGCCCCCTTCTGGAGCGCGTCGAAAAGGGGTTCGATCTGCTTCCAGTCGTCCCAGTCGAGGTCGGCGGGCACCCACGTCAGCGGGAACTTCCGGTCGAGCTTCATGCGGTGGTTCAGAAGAGGTCGTGAGAGTATAGCATTTTGATAGAATCGGCGCCCATGAAGAGATCCGCCCTCGCGCTCCTCCTCCTGGGCTGCACGGCCGCCCCTCCCCTCGCTACGCCGCCGGCGGCAG
>CAZSCC010000219.1:0-2720 GCA_964604905.1 uncultured Planctomycetales bacterium | reverse complement strand
CGGAACTGGACGCCGCTCCTGACGGAGACGCTGCGCGACATGACCCGGAACAAAGTCCGGCGGGCCCTCGCCGTGGTGCTCGCCGCCTACGGCTCCTACTCCAGTTGCCGGCAGTACCTCGAAAACATCGAGGCGGCGCGGCAGGCCGCGGGTCCGGAGGCTCCGCGCGTCGACAAGGTCCGGCTCTTCTACAACCATCCCGGCTTCGTGGCGACCAACGCGGAGCATCTGCGGGAGGCTCTCGCGACCCTGACGGCTGCCGATCCGGTCCACGTCGTCTTCACGGCCCACAGCATCCCCCGCGCCATGGCGGACGGCTGCGCCTATGCCGCGCAACTTGAGGAGACCTGCCGACTCGTCGCGTCCGAGGCCGGCATCCCCCGCGAACGCTGGACCCTGGCCTACCAGAGCCGCAGCGGTCGTCCGACCGACCCCTGGCTCGAACCCGACATCCTGGATCACTTGCGCGCCCTCCATGCCGGAGGCGTCCGCTCCACAGTCATCCAGCCCCTGGGATTCCTTTCCGACCACGTGGAAGTCCTGTACGACCTGGACGAGGAAGCCCGAACGCTCTGCGATCAACTGGGGCTGCGCATGCAGAGAGCCAAGACTGCAGGGTGCCATCCGCGCTTTGTGGCGATGCTTCGCGACCTGATCCAGGAAAGAATCGCGGCGCCGGGCCTGGCCGACGCCTGCGCCCCGGACTGCTGCCCGCCTCTGAGAAAAGGCCGGCCCTGATTTTCGAGGGAGGACTGCTGAGAGAAGCCCTTCCTCCGCGTCAGGAACGATTCAACCAGGCAATGGCTCCGTTGAGCACCGTTGCAAAGGACACCCAGACCAGATAGGGAACCATCAGGACGGCGGCCATGCGGTCCCGCGCTGAGAACAGCAGCGTCGTGACGACGATCAGCAGCCAGAGCGCGATGATCTCGGCGAACGCGAGGGCCGGCTCCCTCAGGCCGAAGAAGATCCCCGACCACGCTGCGTTGAAGACGAGGTGGAGGGCGAAGACGCCCAGGGACAGACGCGCCTCGCGAATCCCGTCCCGGCGCCAGACGCGCCATGCGGCGACCCCCATCATGAAATAGAGCAGCGTCCAGACCGGGCCGAACAGCCATCCCGGCGGTGTCCAGGACGGCTTGGCGAGGGAAGGATACCAGTCGCCCACGGAGTTTCCCGACAGAAGACCGCCGATTCCTGCCGCGGCGAAGGTCGCCATCAGGCAGACCGCAAGCGCGATTGCCGAACGACCACTCGAAAGCGCCGGAAGTTCGGGAGGTAGCCCGGCCACGGCCCGTCGGACCGCCTCCGCGATTCCCACCGGACGGACCGAAAAGACGCGAAGGGCAGTCTCATCCGACACGACCGTCTCGTTTTTGACGCCGTCGATCAGCAGTTTCCCTACCCGAGCGTGCCTCGGGACCACCAGCGCCAGCCAGAGGCTCGAGAGACGCGGCGTGAGCACGGGAACGGAGATCATCCAGCGCCGAAGGCCCCGCTGGCGTCCGTACTCCGCCATGATCCCGCCGTAGGAGGTCCGATCGGCACCACCGATCTCGAAGACGCCGCCTTGAGGCAGGTCCACGTCGAGAGCCTCGAGAAGATAATCGATGACGTCGTCGATGGCGATCGGCTGCGCGGGGGTCCGAACCCATCGAGGCGTGACCATAGCTGGCAGCTTGTCAACCAGCGTACGGGCGAGTTCGAAGGAGATGCTACCTGCGCCAATGATAACGGACGCGCGCAGTTCGACGACGGGCACGCCTGCCTCCCGGAGGACGTTCCCGACCTCCTGCCGGCTGGAAAGATGGTGGGACAGTCCTGCTCCCCGTCCCAGGCCACCCAGGTAGATGATCCGCCTCACACCGGCGTCCCGGGCCACCACGCCGAAGAGGCGCGCGCTCCGACGATCGATCTCCGCGAAGTCTCCCGACCCGGTCATGGCGTGCACGAGGTAGTAGGCCGTATCCGCCCCTACCATGGCGCGGCGCAGTTGCGTCTCGTCGAGAACGTCGCCTTGGATGGCGGTCGCACGGGCCGCCTCGGGAAGCGCATCCGAACGCCGCGCCAAACAGCGCAGGGCCGCACCCCGGGACAAGAGGGCAGCGAGGAGTCGGCTGCCCACGTAGCCCGTGGCACCGGTCAGAAGGATCATGACCACACCTCTTGATTCCAGATACGGACCAGGAGCGGCAACCAGACGAGGTCGTTGACAACGGGCATCCACCATTGGCTCCAAGCGAGGTAGCCCAGTTTAACCGCGACGGCAAACGAGGCGACACCTCCCAGCTTCGCAAGGATCGTGAGTCCCAGGAGCGATCTCCGGGGCTTCACGGCGCATAGGGCGAACGCCACTCCCACGAGACCGATGCCCGCGATCAGCGCTTCGAACAGCGGCGGCGTCTTCAGGAGGAGCAGTTCCGGCCGGAGGAGGAGAAGGACTACCCAGGCGGCGTTGTATAACGCCGCTACCGACAGGATCCCTCGGGTCATGGGGCGACTCCTCATGCGCCCCCTCGCCGGTGACGTCCTTCAAGACGAACCTTCGAAGCCCTCAAGGCCCGTAGCGCTCCAGGTAGCGGCGCACCCGGAGTTTGCGCGCCGCGTTCTCGGAACTCATGTACCGGATCTTTCCGAAGATCGGCCGCTCGGGACCCCAGGGACGGTCGTAGCGGCCCAGGACCCAAAGGATCCCGCTCGCCGAGTTCGGATCGCGCCCG
>CAZSCC010000218.1:0-2736 GCA_964604905.1 uncultured Planctomycetales bacterium | reverse complement strand
CCGGCAAGGAGCTGGTGGCCCGCGCCGTGGGCCTTTCGCGGTACATCCCGTTCGACCCCAAGACCCAGGAGTTCGTCGGCAACTATGCCGAGTCCTTCCATCCGCTCAACCTCTCGGCGCTGGCGCCCACCCTGATCGAGTCGGAGCTCTTCGGGCACAAGAAAGGAGCCTATACGGGCGCGCTCGCCGACCGGAAGGGCTGGCTGGAAGAGTGCGGCCCCCTGGGCGCCGTGTTCCTCGACGAGATCGGCGACCTGGACATGGCCCTTCAACTGAAGCTCCTTCGCGTGCTCCACGAGCGCACGTTCCAACGGCTCGGCGAGTCTCGGGACATCCGATTCGAAGGCAAGTTCATCGCCGCCACGAACCGGAACCTGGCCGCGGAGATGCACGCCCGGCAGTTCCGCCAGGACCTCTATTTCCGCCTCTGCGCCGACATGATCGTCACCCCGTCCCTGCGCGAGCAGCTCGACGAAGCGCCCGGCGATCTCCGGCTCTTCATCCTGTTCATCGCCCGGAGGATCAAGGGGATCCCGGAAGACGAAGCCGAGGGGATCGCCCGGGAGGTCGAGCAGTGGATCCGCACGCACCCGGTCCTGGGCCGCGCTTACCCGTGGCCCGGCAATTTCCGGGAGCTGGAGCAATGCCTGCGGAACGTGATGATCCGGAGGGAGTATCACCCCGCCGCCGCGGGAGTCGCTGAAGGGGACGCCGACCCCCGTCGCGCGTTGGCCTCCGCGGTCCAGGACGGCACGATGAGCCTGCCCGAACTGGAGCGCCGCTACTGCACGCTCGTCTACTCCGAGACCCGCGACTACGTGAGGGCCGCCGAGCGTCTGAGGATCGACCGCCGCACCCTCAAGAGCAAGATCGATCCCGAATTCCTGAAGAAGCTGGGAGGCTGATCGCATCGAGGGCGGACGGCGGACCTGCGCATCATGGGAGGCTTTCCATGACCCGGAGCTCCGCCGCGGACTCCAGGGCCGGCAGACACGGAAGCAGATCCGCGATCGAATTGAAACAAATGCCCCCTCTGACGACTTTGATATAGAGGGTGTCTGCACCTTGACCTCACCCGGAGGAACTGCGATGTCAGGTCGATTCAGGAACTGGATCAAGCTCGCGTCACTGGCCCTGGTCCTCGGCCTCGGCTCCTTCACGGCCTCCGGCCAGGCCCAGGACAAGCCCGCAGCGCCCGCCGCCAAGGGCCAGCGCGTCCTCTCGGCCGGGCACAGCTTCCACGTCTTCATGCCGGGCATCCTGAAAGACGTCGCCCAGGCGGCCGAGATCAAGGACCACGTCCAGGTGGATCTGCAGTCGATCGGCGGCTCGCGGGTCATCCAGCACTGGGACCTGGCCGACGAGAAGAACAAGGCCAAGACGGCGCTCAAGACCGGCAAGGTCGACGTCTTCACCCTCTCGCCGATCTACCTGCCCGACGAGGGCATCGCCCACTTCGCCCAGCTCGCCCTGGAGCACAATCCGGAGATCCGCGTCACCGTCCAGGAGTTCTGGCTGCCCTACGACGCCTACGATCCCTCCCGGAAGAAGGCCGAAAAGCCCGATCGCAACGCCCTGACCGGCGAGGAACTCCGCAAGCGGCACGAGCCCTACTTCAAGGGCATGGACGACCATGTCCGCGAACTGAACCAGAAGCACGGAAAGGCCGTGGTCCATGTCGTCCCGGTCGGGCAGGCGGTCATCGGCCTCCGCGAGAAGATCATCGCCGGGCAGGCGCCGGGACTGAAGACGCAGGAGGAGCTGTTCACGGACGCGATCGGCCACGTGCACGCCCCCATCCAGGCCCTCACCGCCTATTGCCACTTCGCGGTGATCTACCGCAAGAGCCCCGTCGGCCTGCCGCTGCCCGGCGTCCTGGCCAGGGCGAAGCTCGCGGACGGGGACAAGCTCAACCGCCTGCTCCAGGAGCTGGCCTGGGAGGCGGTGGTCGGCCACCCGCTCAGCGGCGTGAAGCAGTGATCCCCGGCTTCAGCGGGAGAGCAGACCCGCGAACGCTCCCGGGATGGCAATCCCGGGCCCCTTCGTTCCCGTAGGAGCGCCCTGCAACTTTGCCCCACGACTTGACGTACCCGCTAACAGCGTCGTCTAATAGGGAGAAGTATGCGCGTCCTCCTCGCCCTCTGCCTGCTCCTCCAGGACGCCGATCCCCTCGAGCCGTTCAAGAAGAAGTTCGACGAGGAGAAGGCCCTCCCGCCCGCCCAACGGATCGCCACCGTCGCCGCCCTGGGCGCGTTCAAGACCGAGGAGGCCGCGAAACTCCTGGCCGAGATCCACGACAAGGAGAAGGACTCCTCCGTCCGCCACCAGGCCCTCCTGGCGCTCTTCGAGTGCGCCACGCCCGGGGCCCTCAAGAAGATCGTCGCCGTCGCGGGCGACGCGAAGGCCGCCCTCCCCTTCCGCGCGACCGCCCTCCGAGGCCTCACCGAGGCGAAGTCGAAAGAGGGCCTCGCCCTCGCCAGGCAGATCACCCGGGAAGCCTCCGAGCTCCGCCTCGTCGCGTTCGCCGAACTCCTCCGCCACTACCCGCTCGCGGAGACCGAGAGGACCTGGCGCGACGCGCTGGGCGACGGCGACCCGGTCGTCAAGGGCCTCGCCCTCTACGCCCTCGCGCCCCTCAAGGAGGTGCGCCTCCAGGACCAGGCCGTCAAGATCCTCCAGAACCCGAACGAGGACGCGCCCGTCAAGTACGGCGCGATCGAGGTGCTCCGCGTCTCG
>CAZSCC010000217.1:0-1598 GCA_964604905.1 uncultured Planctomycetales bacterium | reverse complement strand
AGCCCGCCGCCGCGCTTGCTGACGCTCTCTATTCGCACGTCTCCGCGGGCTTCCCACACCTCGCGGATGATCTCGAGAATCCTCTCCGGCGTATACCGGGTGTTGCCGTGTCCCGGAGCCACGGAAAGTCCCGCGGCCTGGAGGGCGGCCCTCCAGCCGCCGAAATGGCGCCGAAATGGCGCCGGGCCGCATACCCGATGGCGCCGAATTCGGGGAGGAACGAAGCGATCCGTGTATCCCTTCTTTTTTCCAAGGCCTCGCGGATCGTCGCGAGAACGCCCTCGGGGGACCACTTCGAGGCGCGGACCCTCCGTGCCGGGGGCGGAACGCCGGCGGCGCTGAGCGCCTTGCGCCACCCGCCGAAGACCCACCGTGCGGCATGGAAGAGGCGGGGATTCCGCTCCTCCACCCGAGGAGAGCGGAGGTCCCTCCCAGCGCGGGACTCCTCCTGGAGCGTCGCAGGGATCTTCTCCCGCGTCCAGGGACTCAGGGGATGGCGCTGGGGAGGGACAAGGACGTGGGCCGCCCGGAGGGTGCGCCTCCATCGGCCGAACTCCCGGAGAGCCGCCTGATAGAGACCGCTTTTCCGCTTCCGGAACTCCGGACCTCTGAGATCCATCCCGGCCCGCGACTCCTGGCGAAGGCACTGGAGGATCTTCTCGCGCGTCCACCTTCGCCGTGGCCCCCGTCGCACGACGATCTTGCCGCTGGGAGTCACGATCACCGGAGGGAGCACGACGCCTGATGCCTTGAGGGCATTCCGCCAGGAGCCATAGGTTCGGGTGGCGCCATAGACAAGGCGACGGTTCTCCCTCATGAGGACGCCGTGACTGACCTGACTACCCGACTGGGCGAGGGTGAGGATTTCCCCCAGAATCCTCTCCTTCGTCCAGAGGGGCCACGTCTTGACGCCGGCCAGCTCCTTGGCCCGGCGGAGCGTTCCGAACTCGCGCCGCAGCGCCACTCGGAAGCCGATGTAGCCTTCCCTCTTCACGCGCTCGAGGCGCCAGGCACCGGCGAAGCCATGTTCCTTCTCGAAGTCTCTGAGGAACTGGAGAAGCTCCAGGCGGGTCCAAGGGTGGCGTCCCCGCGGCGCGCGGGGCGCCGGGACGGCCTTCGCCCAGCCGGCCGTCTCGACTGCGGTTCGCCACCCACCGAACTTCTTCTGGGCGGCATAATGAAGTCCCCCGATATCCCTGATGATGGTACGACCATTGAGCGGAAGCCCCGCACGTCCACGCCGACGGATTTCCGCCAGGATCCTCGCGGGAGTCCATTTTCGGGCCCGGGAGTTCGCCATCGGGGAGGTCTCCGTGGAAAAAGCCATCGTACGAGAAGTCCGCCCTCGCTTCCACCGGCGATGTGGGCGCGCAGGGTCTTGCAAGGCGGGGAGGAGTCAGCAGCATTCAGGTACTGCCTAAAGCGGTTATGGCCGGAATTCATTTGCGCGGATGAGTCCGCTCGTACACCTTGCGCACATGGTTCATCACGAGCCGAGAATGCGAAATGGCCGCCGTTAAAGTCGTCAACCCCATTACCGTTTTCAAGGTCATGGGGTCGCCTCCGTTAGCGAGGAAGTGGACGCTGAAAGTGCTTCG
>CAZSCC010000216.1:0-4031 GCA_964604905.1 uncultured Planctomycetales bacterium | reverse complement strand
ACGGGGATCGCCGGCTCGCCGTCCGGGGCGGGCTTCTTCACGCCGCCGCCGTCCTTTTCGATCGGCTTCTTCTCCACGTCCTGGGCCCAAGCCGCAGCCGAACCGACGAGTCCGAACGCCACCAGGAAGGTCAGAACGTACTTCATGGTTTCTTCTCCAAGTTCCCTTTTCAAATCCTATCGGACGACTTGCCCCGCCGAAGCCGCGTCAGTGCCTCGTCACGAATTCTGAAGAGTTGAGCAGCGCCCAGAAGACGTCCTCGTACGCCGCGTCGCGACCGTCCAGCCGTCCGACGATCGCCCCGGATTCGCGAGCCGACGGCGGCCGCGACACCGTCCAGAGGAAGAGCTCCTCGACCCGCTTGGCCGGATCGCTCTCCCCGGCGAGGATCCGGCGGAGGCGGCCTCCCCGCGCGGAGACGGCGCCCGCGGCGAACTCGTTGTTGAGGAGCCAGAGGGCCTGCGCGATCGTGGCCTCGCCGGCGCCGGATGGCGAGGCGTCGTTCGTGAGGAACGAGGGGCGGAACGCGCGGAGGAACTCGTCGCGCGGGCCCTGGGGATCGGTCTTTTTCTGCGGCTTGTAGGGCTTCTCCTCGACCAGTGTCGCCCGGACGATCGCGTCGAAGAGGAGCTCGGGCGGCAGGGGGGAGACGACCGCCCTCGCGAAGAGCCTCTCGGAAGCCTCCGACCGGGACGAGAGCTGGTACGGCCGGGAGTGGACGATCGATCGGAGGAGCGCGCGGACGTCGAACTTGGAGCGCACGAACTCGTCGGCCAGCTCCTCGAGGAGTTCGGGGTGAGAGGCCTTGCGCGTCGCGGTGAACCCGTCGAGCGGGTGGACGAACCCCCGGCCCACCAGCATCCCCCAGTGGCGGTTCACCGCCGCGCGGGCGAACTGGCGGTCGGCGGTGAGGAAGCGCGCGAAGGCCGTCCTTCTCGGCTCGCCCTCCGCAGGCACGCCGCCGCCCGAGCGATACCGCGGCGCCACCGACGTGGCCTTCTTCGCGTCGCCGAACCGGGCGTCGCCGCGGGTGGGGTCGTCGTCGATCCAGCCGACCAGGCCGCCGCCCTCCATCGTCCGCTTCCCGCCCTGGCGGCTCTGCCAGAAGAAGGAGACCATCGCGAAGAAATCCTGCTGGGTCCAGTCGTCGAAGGGGTGGTCGTGGCACTCGGCGCAGCGGACCTGAGTGCCCAGGAAGATCCTCGAGGCGCGCTCGGCCACGTCCTTGGGCGCCTCGTCGCCCCCCACCAGGCCCAGGACGAGGAACCCCGAGGCGGGGTCGAGGTCGCTCGGGCCCTTGGCGGTGAGGATCCGTCGCGCGAAGCGGTCGAAAGGCATGTTCGACCGGATCGCGTCGCGGAGCCATCCGCGGAACGCCTCCTGGACGTCGCGGAACTTCTGGACGAGGCCGGGGTGGATCGTCAGGTCCTCGGCCCAGCGGCGCGACCAGTGCTTCGCGAATTCCTCGCTCCGGAGCCACGCGTCGGCGATCTTCTCGCGCTTCGAAGGGTCGCGGTCGGCGGCGAAGGCGCGGATCTCGGAGGGTTCCGGGAGCAGGCCCCGGAGGTCGATCGAGAGTCGCCGGAGGAACTCGTAGTCGTCGGCGACGGCCGCGGGACGGACGCCCTCCGCGTCCCACCGCTCGGAGACCCGGCGGTCGATGAGCTCGGCCGTGCCGGCGGGGAGGGCCAGGAGGATCAGGAGCGCCGCCCTCACTTCTTCTTCTCCACCGGCGTTGAGGAGGCCTTCAACTTCTCTATCTCCGCCTGGACTCGGTCGGCCTCCTTCTTCGCGCGCCCCCGCTCGTTCTGGGGGAGCTCGGCGTTCGCCTCCATGGCCCGGAGCTCCTCCAGGCGGTCCTTGAGCGCCGTGATCTGTTGCTCGAGGTCCTTCGGCGACTTCGAGGGCTGGGACGGGCCGAGCTTCTTGAGCGTCCCCCAGGCGTACTCGATCTCCTTCTTCGCGGCCGGATCGAGCTCGGCGCCCCGCTTGACGTCCTTGGTCGCGGCGTCCGGGTTCCCCGCGAGCGCGTAGGCCATCCCCCGGAGGAGGTACGCGGGGGCGTGGTCGGGCTTGACCTGGATGGCGCGGTCGAGGTCCTTGATCGCGGGGTCGGCCTTCCCATAGTCGAAGGTCCACCGCGCGCGATCGACCAGGGCCGCGACGTCGTCGGGGTTCTCGCGGAGCTTCGCCTCGGCCGCCTTGATGTCGACTTCCTTCACCTTGCTCCCCTGCTCGAGGATCTTGAGCTCCTGCCCGAGCTCCTTCGCGCGCATCTCGAGCGCGGCCTTCTCGTCGGCGTCCTTCGACATCTTGATCTTGAGGTAGACGCCGTCCAGCTCGGTCCTGAGCTTCGCGGTGCGGTCGTCGGTCTTCGAGACGGGCTTCCCCTTCTCCGACTTCGCGACCTGGTTCTGGAGCGACCGGATCGTCGCCTGGAGGAGCTCGCGCTCCTTCTCGTCGGTCGTCCGCTCGAGGATCCTCTCCAGGAGTGCGAGCTGATCCTTGACGCCCGTCTCCTGGGGCGCGCCCTTCTTATCCTGCGCCGGGAGGACGGGGGGCTCGACGGGGGCCTCGCCCGAGGTGAGGATCGCCGCCAGGATGGCGGCGCAGACCAGGAGCGAGGCGGCGAGGGTCACGAGGCCCGCGGCCGGACGGCGCGGGGCCGACCCGCGACCCTCCAGGCGGCGCGCGAAATCTGCGTACGACCGATCGACTTGGCCGTCGCAGGCGCCGAGGGCGCGGCGCAGGTTCTCGCCCAGCACGTCCTTCTCGGGTTCAGGCTTCATCGTCATCTCCCTTTCGAATCGCCTCCCGGAACGCCTCGCGCGCCCGGTGGAGGCGCGACTCCACGGCCTTCTCGCCCTCCCCACGCTCCTCGGCGAGCGACCGGACGCTCCGGTCCTCGAGGTACCGGGCGACGAGGAGCGCGGCGTAGTCCTTCCCGATCGCCTCGAGCGCCGCCCAGACGTGCGCGCGGAACTCGCCCTCGCCCAGGACCTCCTCGGGCAGGATCACGGAGTCGAACCGCGCGACGGCACGGAGGACGGCCTCCGCCTTCTCCTTCCGGCCCTGTTTGCGACGGTGCTCGAGGACGCGGTGGCGGGCGATCGACTTCACCCAGGAGAACGGGTCGGCCTCGGCGCGGAAGGCCTCGCGATCTCGCCAGGCGTGGAGGAGGGCGTCCTGCGCGATCTCCTCGACGTCCGCGTGGGGGCCGCCGGTCTGCGCCCAGACGAAGCGGTAGACGCGGGGGTAGAACTCGCCGAAGAAGGCGCGCGTGTCCATCCGGGCGGCCCTGGGGAGGAGTTCCAGCATACTCAAGACAGGGAGCCGGTGGGCGGGGAATCCTTCGGGAAATCCGTCGGCCGGGTGGGCTCCCGGATCACGAGGGAGTCGATCGCGGGAAGGAGCCCGGCACCCAGGGCGGCGTGCCGGTGTCCTACCTGGGCCGCGACCCGTTGACGGCCAACAAGCGCACGGCGGGGCGAAAGCCGGATCTTGCCGACCTGGAGGCGCCGGGCGAAGGGGCGTAGTTCCTACCCCATGGCGCCTTCCACTCCTCCCGCGTCCTTCGGCCCCGGGAAGTCTGCAGCTTGCCCGGACTATCCGCCGGCGAAATGGACGTCACTCCAGGATCTCGAAGTCGTCGATCAGCACTCGGGTGTTCCCGGCCGGGTCGTCGAGGTAGATCCGGATGTTGAAGGGGATGTCGCCCTCGAGGCCGGGGCCTTTCATCAACCAGCCGCCGCGGGCGTCGGCGACCTTGAACTCCACGACGTTCCACTCGTCCGCCTTCAGGCCGCGCACGTGGTACCAGCAGTTGTCCTGGATCTTGTTGGACCAGAAAATGACCTCGACATTCTGGGTGGCGGAGAGCGGCTTCACCTTGAAGCGGACGGTGACGGCCGGAGTGATGAGGGCGCTGAAGATGTTTTCGATCCAGACCGCGCTCTTCGGGACCGAGAGGGCCTTGGAGCCGTCCGCCCCGCCCTCGACGACGTCGCCTCCCGCGAATCTCCCGCGCCCCT
>CAZSCC010000215.1:0-8069 GCA_964604905.1 uncultured Planctomycetales bacterium | reverse complement strand
GTGATGATCCGCCCCGGCACGCGCCACCGCGCCGTCCCGGGCAAGGCCCCCATGAAGATCCTCAACATCGTCGTCCCTCCGTTCGATCCGGACGACGAGTGGTTCGACTAGCGAGGAAACGTCATTCGGGACTATCGGCGGCCACGCGGCGGTAGTGCTCGATCGCGGCGTCGAACGTCCGCTTCGCCTCGTCCCGCTCGGCGGTCGCGATGGAGTTCCCCCGCACCCGCCAGAGCTGCTCGATGCACCCGATGGACCAGAGGGCGCTCCCCCGCGAGGCGCGGATGGGCCTTCCGCCCACGATCACGTTGACCGGATTGGTGTGCATCTGGGGGAATTGCCGGAGCGCCACCCAACTGGAACGATCGATCGGGACGGTGAACCGAAGGTCGTGCGGGGCATCGTCGGCCGCCACTTCCCGGCTCTCGATGGCGCGGCCGTTCACCACGACCTCCACGATCCGCGTCCCGACTCGCACGACGGCGCCGGGATGAAGTTCCACGGTGTCTCCCACGATCCGGCGCCCCTCGGGCGGCAGGACGGACCCATAGGCGGCTTCCAGCGGCGTCTGTGAGGAGAAGGCGACCCTCGCGGCGAGCGTGACGCGGCCGGGCGCGGCCAGCGCCACCTCTTCGCCCGCGGCCTTCCCTTCGACCGAGAACTCCAGTGCATGCGCGTAGCCGTCCGAGACGTACGAGCGCCCCTTCGCCAGCCCCTCGCACCACGCGCCGTAATCGAGCCGAGCGAGCTTGCCCAGGCGGACGTACACCCTTCCCTGCCCCACGCGCGTCCCGCTCATGCAGGGAAAGTCGGTCTCCCCGCTCACCTTGACCGGCAGGCCGCAGTTCAAGAGGTGGTACCAGCAGTTCCATTCGGGCAGGCGCGCCGTATCCATAGCGCTGATGAAGTCGCACAGCCCCTGAGAGGCCGTCACGAAGATTTCCATCGCGCCCACGCTGTTCATCTCCGGGATCGCCAGATTCGGGAGCCCATCCGCCGCCCGATCGCAGCTCCGGGTCAGCTCCGCCAGGGACAGGGCCTTGTCCCCATCCCCGTCGGTCCTCTCGAACGGTTCGGGCAGGAGTCCGCTGAGGGCCTCCCCGGCGGAGAGGCTTCCGTCCTTGTCCGCGTCGAGCTGATCGAGGAGGCGCTTGGCGGCGTTCGCCGGGACGACCTGGAGGCCGCTCGCCGAGTGGGCATATCCGGTCACCGCCCCCTGCTTCTTCGCCCATCGCATCACCGGCGTCGTCCAGGAAGGCCAGTTCCTCGTGCCTTCCGAACCGGGATAGACCGGGTCCTTCAGGTCGAGCAGGCAGACGTGGCCCAGCGCCTGCGACCCGAAGCCGCTCACCTCGATGTCGTACTTGAGGAGAGTCAGGGGCTCGCTCAGCTTGTCCACGGAGGGGGAGAGGAACTGCTTCTGGAAATCGAAACAGGGGCCCCACGTCAGGATGCAGCCCACGTTGAGCCCCTCGCCCTTGACCTGCCGGAACATGTCGGGGGCGAAAACGCCTTCGGTCGGTTTCGTGTAGTGGGCGCACCCCGCGGCGTGGATGTGATGATCCCCGGAGTAGTAGCCGTGCTCCAGGGGATGCACCCACCGACGGAGCTTCACGTCGATCCCGCCTTCCCCGGTGGACGGGACCTTGACCTCCTGCTCGACCTCGTGATACTCCGGCCCCCGGCTGGAGCGCATCCTGAGCGGGCCGGGGGGGAGGAGCACCGATTCTCCGTCATGACGGTAGATCTGTTTCTGAAAGAAGAGGTCGGGCGCGAGGCGCTTCGGCTGCGACGGATGGACCCGTCCTCCCGCGTCGACGAAGACGAGCCGGCCCGTCGTGGGCGTGCCGTCGGCGTCCCGGATGGACAGCCGGACGGGAATCGCGGGGCGGATGGCCAGTTCGACCTTCGCGGAGGCGCCGTCCAGGGCGATCTCGGCGGCGCGCTTTCCGGACACTCCGGAATAGACCAGCGCCAACACGTACTCGACTTTGAGGCCGCTCAGCCGGGGCGTCATCGGAGGCGCCTGGACCATCTCGACCTGGAGGAACCGGTCGGGATCGCCCTTCACATTCTCGTTCTCGCGCAGGTACTTCTGATCCTGCCTCTTCATGCTGAGCTCGGCCACGCCGGCATAGACGGGGCCCGACTGCGGGCTCGTGATCCCGAGTTCCTTCGTCGATCCGGAGGGATTGAGGATCTTGATCAGGACGGGCGTATAGCCCGCCTGCTGGAGGAGCGCCGGCCGACGCGCCTTCGCCGCCCCGCCCACCTCGTACTCCAGGACCACGAAGGGGTCGAGCGCCTGCTGGATCTTCCGGGCGTCCCGCCCGGCCGACTTGAGGTCGACCGCCGCCGGATGGCCGAGAATCTCGAGCGCCTGCAGCACCCGCTCCGCGTTGGCCGCGAGCGGCTGTCCCTCGACCTCCACGAGCTCCTGGAAAGCCAGGACCGCGAGCGCGAAGGCCAACACCTAAGCTAGCCCAACTGAATACGCAAAGCCAAGACTCACCACAAAGTCACAAAGAACACCCATTTTCAGAAGAGAGAGACAATGAGTTCCTTGTGTCCTTGGTGACTTTGTGGTGCAGGTCATCATTACGAACTCACTGGGGAAAACTTACGAACCCTCGGGCGACTCGGCCGCGATCTTCCGGTACTGCTCGAGGACCCGGTCGAACGTCTTTTTCGCCTCGTCGATCTCACCCGGCGCGATCGCGGGCCTGGGCCCCGTCCCGCGGACCCGCCACAGCTGCTCGATCATCCCGATGCACCAGAGCGCGCTCCTCCTCGAGGCGCGGATCGGTTTCCCGCCCACGATCACCGCCACAGGGTTCGTATGCATCTGCGGAAAGTGGCGGAGCGCCACCCAGCTGGAGCGGTCGAGCTTTAGGTCCCAGGAGAGGTCGTGCTCCTGGTTGTCAGCCGGGACCTCCTTCGTTCCGGCCACGAGGCCGTTGACGATCAGTTCGACTTTCCTCGGGCCCGTCGGGGGCGGACCGCCCCCGGGGGCGCCCCCGAGGAGCATTTCGGAGGCGAAGGCCACCCTCGCCTTCACCGCCACCGTGCCGGCCGCGTCGAGCGCGACTTCCCCGCCCGGGGTCTTCCCGTTCACGGTGAACTGGAGCGGGTGGGCGTAGCCGTCCGAGACGTATGACCTCCCCTTCGCGATCCCCTCGCACCACGCGGAGTAGTCGATCCGGTCGATCTTTCCCAGCTGGACGTACACGCGACCCTCTCCCACGCGACCGCCGCTCACGCAGGGGAAGTCGGTCTCGCCGCTCACCTTGAGCGGGAAGCCGCAGTTCATGATGTGGTACCAGCAGTTCCACTCGAACCCGCGCGGCGTGTTCATCGCGCTGATGAAATCGCAGAGGCCCTGCGCGGCCGTCACGGCGATCTCCTGCGCGCCGATTCCGTCCATGTCGGGGATCGCGTAGTGGAGCGTCCGGTTCTTTACCCGGCCGATGCTGACCGCCATCTCCTCCGCGGTCAGGCCGCCGTCGCCGTTGGCGTCGATCGCCGCGAAGTCCTCCGTGAGGAGCCCCTTCGCGGCCTCTTCCGGGACGACTTTGCCGTCGCCGTTCGCGTCCAGCTCCGCGACCCACCGTTTCGCGGTGTTCAGGTCGTTCCGAATCTGGAGGCCGCTCCCCGAGTGGGCGTACCCCGTGACGGCGCCCTGGGCTTTGGCCCACCGCATGAGCGGCGTCGTCCACGTGGGCCAGCCCTTCGTCTTCGTGCCCTCCGAGCCGGGATACGTCTGATCCTTGAGGTTCAGGAGGCAGACGTGGCCCATCGCCTGCGAGCCGAAGCCGCTGACCTCCACGTCGTACTTGAGGACCGTGAAGGGCTCCGACAGCTTGTGCGCGCCCGGCTCGAAGAACTGCCTCTGGTAGTCGTAGCACGGCCCCCACGTCAGGTTGCAGCCGACGTTCAGCCCCTCGCCCTTGACGTGGAGGAACATGTCCGCCGCGTGGACGCCTTCCGTGGGATTGGTGTAGTGGGCGCACCCGGCCGCGTGGATGTGGTGGTCGCCCGAGTAGAAGCCGTGGTCCATCGGGTTGGTCCACCGCTCGACCTTGACCTCAATCGAGGCGTCGCCCTTTTCCGGGATCGTGACCTTGCGCGTCAGAAGCTTGTACTCGGGCCCGCGGCCGTAGGCCATCGTGAGCTCGCCCGGGGGAAGGAGCACCGTCCCGCCGTCATGCCGGTAGATCTGCTTCTGGAAGAAGAAGTCGGGGGCGAGCCGCTTGGGCTGGGGCGGGTAGACGCGGCCCCCCTTGTCGGTGAACGTGAACCGCCCCGCCGTGGGCTTGCCGTCGAAATCCCGGATGGAGACCTTGACGGAGACCGCCGGCTTGATGTCGAAGAGCACGGGCACCTCGGCGCGAAACCCCAGATCCTGCGTCCCCTGCCCCACGTCGAACGCCAGCGTCGCCTCCCGCTTGCCCGCCTCGGTGCTGTAGACGAGGCCCAGCTGGTACTCGACCTTGAGGCCGCTCAGGTTGGGCGTCATCGGCGGGGCCTGGACCATCTCGACCTGGAGGAAGCGCGAGGGGTCCCCCTTCGGGTTTCCCGCGCCGCCCGTCATGACCGGGCCGGATTGCGGGCTCGCCATCCGCAAGGACGACTTGACCGGGCTGTCGTTGACGATCTTGATCACGACCGGCGTCCACCCGCTCTGCTGCAGGGACGCCCCGGCCGTCCCGCGCGCCGCCTTGACGCGCGACTCCGGGTTGATGCTGACCCCGATGAGCGCGTGCCGGTCCAGCGCCTGCTGGATCTTCTTCCCGTCGTTCCCGGCCTGCTTGAGCGCCGCCTGGGTCTCCGCCGGGAGCGGCGCGCCCAGGAATTCCAGCGCCTGCTGGAGTCGCTCGACGTTCGCCGCGAGCGGCTGCCCCTCGACTTCGACGGGGTCCTGGACGAGCGCGAGGAGTGCCGCGAGTATCAGCAGCGTCATTCTCCTACCCTCACGTGGAGCCGCGCGACGGCCCGGACGCCGTCCGCCGTAACGTTCTCGACCTTAACGAGATAATGGCCGGGTTTCGTGTACTTATGGATCGTCTCCGCGTACCCGTTCGGCGCGTGCTGGACGGCGTTCCCGTCCGACTTCACCGTGACGGGCGGTGTACCGTCTCCAAAGTCCCAGGTCTCGCCCGGTGCCTTCGTGCGGAACGTGCGGACCTTGAACGTGACCGGGTCGTCAGGCCGGATGCCGAACGTGGGGGCGTAGTTCGCGTGGATCGAGGGGGGCATCTTCGCGGGGTTCGCCTTGTCCATGACGTGCACGACGGCGAAATCGTAGTCGACGCGGCCCTCCGCGTCGGTGATCTTCAGGATCTCCGCGAAGACCCCCGGCTTCTCGTAGGTCCGCTCGACCTGCGCCCCGGCGGCGGTCCCGCCCTCGGTGAAGCTCCACTCGAACTTCAGGTCCCGGCCGCACGAGAGGGAGGCGTCCAGCGCGGCCTTCTGTCCCGACCAGAGGACGTGGTGCGGGCGGGCGACCGCGACGAGCTTCGGCGCTCGCTCCCGGTGATAGGCCTCCCAGATGAAGGCGTAGCCATCCTCGATCCCCCACTGGCCCGAGGGCTGGCGCCGCGTGATGTCGAAGTGGAGATGGGACCAGCCGCCGCTCCCGCCCTCCTTCCCGAGGACGCCCAGCTTGCGCCCGATCGTGACCTTCGCGCCCGGGCGGACCCAGTCCTCGAAGAACTTGAGGTGGCTGTAGCGGTAATACCAACCGCGGGGGTCGAGGACGTAGATCACGTCGTATCGCTTGTCGACCGGCGTGTCCTTCTCGTGCCCGGCGAGGACTTCCTTTCCGGACGAGACGACCAGACCGTCGGTCGCGGCGACGACATCGACCAACCCCTCCGAGCCGCCGATGTCCAGTCCATAGTGGTAGTACGTCTCCTTCCTGCCCGGCTCGTCGCCGCCGTCCACGTAGGTCGGCTCGTTGGCCATCTGCGTGTAGGTGGCGAACCAGCGCTGCTTCGCGGGATAGACGAACGTTCCCTGCGGCAGCCAGGCCGACCCGGCCGGCCAGACGCGTATCCTCGCGTCCTTGAGGAGGCCCCAGACGTTCTTCCGCGCCTTGGCGAGCAGGCCCTTGGTGACGGGGCAGTCGACCTGGACTCCGCCGCCGGGCTTCGGGAGGGTGTAGTTGCACGAGGCGAGGGTCAGCGCCTCGCCGTTCACCTCGACCTTCACCTCGGCGCGGCGGACGGAGCCGTTCACCTCGTCGACGGTCTCGCGGAGATCCAGGAGCTTGACCCGGACCTTCTGCCCGCCGACGAACTTGCCCTCCTGGGATTCCCCGACCGAGAGGTCGAACGTGAGGTGAAGGACGGACTCCGGGGCCGCCTGGGCGAAGCCCAGGACGAGCGCGAGCGCAAGTGCGCGGCCGGTGATCACTTCAGCTCGTCCAGCCTGACGGGGACGCCCCCCTTTTCCTTGCTCAGGTCCGCCGCCTGCATGAACGCCAGCACTTCGACGCATTCCTCGGGAGAGACGGGGGGGATGCCGGTCTGGAAGAACTTCACGATCTCCACGACGAGATTCCCGTACCCGTTCTTGCCTTTCACGCCGAGCGACGAGCGCTCCCCCTTCTCGCCGAACACGGTGACGCCATACTCCTTGCCGCCCTTCTTCATGCCCCGGAACGTTCCGATCCGGCCGTCCTTCCACTTCCCGACGACCACGGTGTAGTCCTTCGAATCGACGCGCGTGACGCTCTCGCAGCCGGCGCCCATGACGCTGTACAGCCCCTCCACGGCGTGGACGCCGTACCAGAAGAGGTCGGGGTGGTGCGGTTCGGTGGAAAAGTGGCCGAACGACTCGCAGCCGATGACCTTCCCGAGGTCGGGGTCCTGCTTCGTCTTGACGATCGACTCGTAGAATCGGATCGACGACGCGGAGAAGAAGGGCGTCCCGCTCTCCCTCGAGAGGCGAGCGATCTCGACGCCGTCCCTCCAGGTCCCCGCGAGCGGCTTGTCGATGAAGACCCGTTTCTTCGCGGCGAAGACGGGCTTGACCTGCTCGAGATGCGGGCGGCCGTCGACGCTCTCGATCAGGACGGCATCGACCTTCTCGCAGAGCGCGGGGATCGAGTCGACGATCTCGACGCCCCATTTTTCCTTTAGCGTCTTCGTGAAGCCGTCCACGCGAGTGGCGCTCGACTCGACGTCCGGGCTGCCCCCCTTGAACGCCGCGACGACCCGGGCGCCGGGGACATGGTTCGCGTTCTTCTCGTCGTTCAGCACTTGGGTGAACGCGATGACGTGGGAGGTGTCCAGGCCGATGATCCCGAGACGGATCGGCTTCTTCTCCTCCTGGGGTGCGGCCGCGAACAGGAGGGCCAGGGCGAGGGCGGATTTCATCATGACTTACCTCCAGGCCAGGGTTGTATCGATCAGGCTGGCGGAATCGGGGTCGAGATAGACGACCGTCCCCGCATGACGCCGGAGGGCAGTCGCGGGACAGGCGGTCGAGATCGGATCGTTTAGGGCCGCCCGGACGGCCTTTGCCTTCCGCGGTCCGGGGACCGAGCAATAGAGGAACGGCGCGGCGAGGAGGGCCGGGACCGTGAGGGTGATCGCGACCTTCGGAACATCCTCGGCCCTGGGATAATTCCCCTCGGCGGCCTGCTGACCGCGGGAGACCTCGTCGATCTCGACGACCTTGACGGATTTCGGGTCCTTGAAATCCGCCACGGGAGGATCGTTAAAGGCGAGATGGCCGTTCTCGCCGATGCCCAGGCAGCACACGTCTAGAGGAGCGGATTCGAGAAGGGCGGCATACCGGTCGCACTCCCGGACCGGATCCTTCGCCATTCCGTCCATAACGTGAACCGTGCCGGGCCGGACCTTGTCGAAGAGGCGTGTGCGGAGCCACCGGCCGAAGCTCTGGGGAGCCGTCCCGGCGACGCCGATGTACTCGTCCATATGGAAGGCGGTCACCCGGCCCCAGTCGATCCCCGGCTGGCCCTCCAGGTTCTCAAGGAATTCCTTCTGCGAATCCGCGGCGGCGAACACCATGGAGATCCCCTGCTTCTTCGAAAGCAGATCCCT
>CAZSCC010000214.1:0-13229 GCA_964604905.1 uncultured Planctomycetales bacterium | reverse complement strand
GGGCATCATGATGTCGAGCAGGACCGCGTCGGGGTGCTTACGCTTCGCCAGCTCGAGGGCCTCCCGGCCGTTGAGCGCCTCCAGGACGGAGTAACCCGCGTTCCGCAGGAAGAGCGCGAGGATCTTCCTCAGATTGTTGTCGTCGTCCGCGACGAGTACCAGGGGCCCGGTCGCCAGTTCAACCATGGGAGGGACAACATCTTTGTATAACCCGGGGCTTAAGTCAAGATTGTCCGGCGACCCGGACGTTGCAATCCGCGCGCGCCCCCCTTACACTTCTGTCACTCATGGACCGCGACACCGGACGCCCAGCGCCGCTCGTGGAGGACGACACGCTCCGCGACTTCCTGCGCAAGGTCTCTGCCGACCCGGATCTCGAGCTCGAGTGGATCGATCTCCTGAGCCAGCTCGAATACGTTGGCTGCCGGAAGATCGTCAAGGGCGTCTCCTTCGAGAGCGTCTCGCTCGACATTCTCCGGCACGTCTCCGAGGAGTCGTCTCACGCCTTCCTGCTGAAGTCCGTCGTGGAGGAGGGCGGGCTGCGCGGGCGGTCGTGGAAGGAAGGGCGGTTCGCCGAGGCGGGGTGGCGGTACTTCCAGCGGCTGGACCACGCGATCTCGGCGCTGCCCGCGTCCGAGAGCCTTCGCTATCCCGGCGTGAGCTGGGCGATCGAGCGGCGCGTCCTGGTGGTCTACCCGGCCTACCTGAAGATCACCCGCAACGAGGCGCTCCAGCGCGCCCTTCGCCGCATCCTCGCGCAGGAAGAGCGGCACGCCGAGCAGTTCGACGCCCACGCCTTCCCCGACGGCTACCCGGCCGCGGTGGCGGAAATCGAGGACCGGCTCTGGGCGGAGTTCCTCGCCGACCTCACTCCTCGTTGAAGCGGGGCTCGCGTTTCTCGGCGAAGGCGCGGCACGCCTCGCGGAAGTCCGGGCGGCCCATCAGCCTCGCCTGCTCCCGCGCCTCGACCGCGGGCGAGACCTCCCGGTCGAGCAGCCGCTTCGTGACGGCCAGCGCTTCGCGCGGGCCGTTGGAGATGCGGAGCGCCGTCGCACGCGCCTCGGCGAGGAGCAGTTCGCGGGGGACGAGGCGGGAGACGAGTCCCGCGGCCAGCGCCTCCTCGGCGTCGATCTCCCTCCCGATCAGCAGCCACTCCGTGGCGCGGCCCAGGCCGACCGTCCGGGGGAGCAGCCGCGAGACCCCCATGTCGGCGGCAGCCAGGCCGGGGAAGGCGAAGCGGAACACGGCGTCGGGAGACGCGAGCCGGAGATCGCACGCCAGGGCGAGCGCCGCGCCGCCGCCGACCGCCAGGCCGTTGACGGCGGCGATGACCGGCTGAGGGGCCTTGCGGATGTTCGCTGCCACCGCGTTCTGGAGCGCGGCGAAGCGGCGGTGATCCGCGCGAGAGGTCCCCTCGATCGCGCGGAGGTCTCCTCCCGAGCAGAAGCCGCGGCCCGCGCCCGTGAGCGTGACCGCGTGGATCTCCCTCCGCTTCCGGAGCCCGCCGAAGAAATCCCGGAGCTCCTCGTAGGTTTCGGGGAGGAGCGCGTTGAGCTTCTCCGGGCGGTCGAGCGTGACCGCCGCGATCCCGTGGGTGACGTCGACGATCATAGGTCGATCGAGGCGCCCGTGTGGAGGCAGTCGGGCCGGGCGAGGGCGCAGGCGACCTCGGCGACGTGCGAGGGCTGGAGGAGCTTCGACTGCCCCGCGGTCGCCATGAGCTTGAGCATGATTTCGCGCTTGGTGGCCTTGGTCGCCTTGGCGATGCGGGTCACGCTGAGTTCGGTCATCTTCGTGTCGACGTAGCCGGGGCAGACGGCGTTCACCATGATGCCGTGGCGGGAGACCTCGGCGGCGAGGCTGGTCGTGAAGCCGAGGACCGCGTGCTTGGAGGCGGCGTAGGCGGTGATGTAGGGCGCGCCTCGCTTGCCGGCGATCGAGGAGATGTTGACGATCCGGCCGTAGCCGCGCCCGATCATCCCGGGGATGACGGCCTTGCAGAGGAGGAACGTGCTCGTCGCGTTGGTGTCCATGATCCGGTGCCAGAGATCGATGTCCATCTTCTGGATCGGCGCCGCTTCTGCGATCCCGGCGTTGTTGACCAGGATCTGGATGGGCCCGAGCTTCCGGACGAGGCGCTCGACCTGGTGGGGTATCGTGACGTCGCAGACGTCGAAATCGGCGCCGATGTCGCGCGCGACGCGCTCGAGGTCGGTGACGGTCCGGGCGGTGATGAAGACTCGCGCGCCCTCCTTGGCGAGCCGGCGGGCGATCGCCTCGCCGATCCCGCGCCCTCCTCCCGTGACGAGCGCCAAGTGTCCCTTCATGATCGCTGGCATTATAGCGGGAGATGGGCTATCCTCGCGAAAGATGATCGACACGACGGTCCGCGAGGTGCGTCGCGAGACCCGGAGCGCGTCGACCCTGCGGCTCGAGGTCGCCGCCCCGTTCGACTACCGCCCAGGGCAGTACGTGAAGATCGACCCCCACCAGTTCGAGGCGCTCGGCTCGGCGATCCGCGAGCGGGAAGAAAAGCGGGGGAAACTCGAGGGGCCGGGGGCCTTCTCGATCTCCTCCGACGCGACCGACGCGCGCGTGGTCGAGATCACCGTCAAGGCCGCTCCCTCCACGGGGACGCCCCTCTCCCACTTCCTGGCCCGGGACGTCCGGCCTGGGCTGCGGGTGGCGCTGGAGGGGCCGGCGGGGAAGTACTGCCTCCCGCCCGCGCCGCCGCCCGACGTTCACGGCTTTCTCCACCTCTGCGCGGGGAGCGGCGTGGCGCCCAACCGCGGAATGATCCGCCACGCGCTGTCCCGGGGGTGGCCGCAGCGACACGTCCTCGTCCTCCAGGACCGGAGCGAGGAGGACGTCCTCTTCCGCGACGAATGGAAGGATCTGGCCGGCCGGGTCCGCGTGCGCTTCGTCTACTCCTCGCGGGGCGAGTACGTGACGCCCGAGATCCTCCGCGAGGCGATGGGCGGGTCGATCGACGCGGAGATCTCGATGGCCTTCCTCTGCGGCCCCAACGCGCCCCGGAACGGCGGGCCCGGCTTCCTCGACCTGTGGAAGGCGAGGCTCCGGGAGTCGCTCGGCTTCGCGCCGGGGCGCATCATCACCGAGGGGTAGTCCCGTGTTTTTCGGCCCTCCTCCGCGATCCCTGGGCAGGGCCTTCGGGCGCCGGCTCCGGTCGGCGATCCTCTGGCTCCTCGTCGCCGGCGCGGGGTCGACCGGAGGGATCGGCTTCGGAGCGCACTTCTGGCTCCAGCGGAGCGAATCGATCCGCCTCGCGGCCGAGGGAGAGACCCTGCCGTGCCGCGTCGTCTCGCGGCACAGGTCCGGGGTGAAGTCCCCAGCCTACCATGTCACGCTCCAGGTGACGCACGAGGGTCGGCCGCGGTCCTACGTCCGCCAGGTCGATCGGGCGGACTGGGAGCAGGTCCGCGAGGGGGTCGAGGTCAGGTACTTCTTCGATCCCGGTCAACTCGACCAGGGAGTGGCCCAGATCGAGCGGGGGTATCGCGAGCAAGTCGGGGTCATGCTCGTGCTCCTGATCGGGGGAGCCGCGCTCGCCGCGACGACGGTCTTCAAGGTCTGGCGGCGCGGCGTGGAGATGTGCCTGTTCCGCGGGGGGACGGAGACGGTCTCGCAGGGGGCGGGCGACGATCTGCAGCTTCAGCTTTCTTCCGAGGGGCCCACGCGATCGCTTCGCCCGCCGGCGGACCCCTGGAGGCACGTCCTGGTCCGGCCGCCCGAGGGACCCCGCGGGTACGTCGCGCTGGTCTCCCGCACGCTCCGGTGGTCGTTCTTCCCCGAGCTGCGCGACATTCCGGTAGGCCGCCTGACGCGCGACGAGGAGATCCGCTGCCTCCTGCCCGAGACGCCCCGGGCGACGCCGGAGGCGTGGAAGGCGTGGCTCCGGGACAAATACGCGTCCCACCGGTACGGGGTCTGGGTCTTCGGCGTCGTCAGCGGGGTCCTCGCGGCGATCCTCGGCGCGGCCGGCCACCTGGGGGATCCCGTGGCTTTCCTTCTGGCGATCCCGCTCGTCCCCGGGCTGGCGCTGGGCCTCTTCTGGCTGCGAGGCTACTGGCGCGACCGCGTGCTCTGGCTGGACGGGGAGGAACTCCACGGGGTGCTGCTCGAGACGACGACGCGGAGCGAGCGGATCGTCTACGACGTGAGCTACTCGTCCAACGGGCACGAATTCGCGCGCCGCGCGTCGGTGCCGTCCGCCTGGGAGGCGTGGATCACCGACAGCCCCCGGAGCGCCCCCGCGGTGACGCGGCGCGTGGTGCTGCTCGTCGATCCCGTCCGTCCGACCCGCTGGACGCCGGTCCCCGAGCGGTGCCGCCCCTGATGGGGTATAATCCCTTCGTCGCATGATCCGCCACCTCTGGCTCCTGGCTTCCGGCTGCGTATGGGCGGTCATGATGTACTTCCTGTTCCAGCGGGAGGTCCGTCCCTATTTCGAGTACCAGGCGCCGCCCTCCTACCGCCAGGCTCTGAGCCGCCGCGACCAGCCGGAAGCGCAGAAGCGAGCGGTCTACTTCGGCGCGGAACGGATCGGGGAGGCGGAATCCCTGACCGAGCCGATCGCCGAGGGAGGCGCCCGGCTGCGGTCGCGCGTCGTCATGCGGACCAAGCCTTTCGGCATGCTGACCCTGGGGGACGACCGGGCCTACCTGAGCTCCGACACGCGCCTCGACAGTGCCTACGAGCTCTCCGAGTTCCGGATGGACGGTCTTCTCCAGGGGATCCCCGTGCGTGCCAAGGGGGAGCGCCAGGGGGAGAAGCTCAACGTCTCCTACAGCATCAGCGCGCTTTTCAAGGACACGATCCTGCTCGACTTTCCGCGCGACGCCACGATCTCCGACAACTTCCTCCCCTACCAGGGCGGTACGCGCCTGTCTGAGGGAAAGAAGTGGAAGATGCGGATCCTCAACCTCGGGAACCTGATCTCGCCGGGGAAGAAGGATCGCGTGGTGCTCACGGAGTTCTACGCCGCGGTGGCGGGCCGCGAGCGGGTGGCGCTGCGGACGCGGGAGGTCTCGGCCTTCAAGATCGAGGTGCGCAAGGAGCCCAACGACCCGCTCTGGGCCTATCTCCTCTGGGTGGACGAGGAGGGGACGGTGCTCAAGCAGCACCAGAAGATCAACAAGCTGATCTGCGAGATCGTGCTGGAGGAGCAGAAGCTGTTGACCGCCGAGCAGGCGAAGACGTACGAGTGGAGCGTCGCCCCACCCTGATGAGAATCACGAATCGCGAATCAGGAATCACGCCCAGGATGACCCCGGTGGATCCCATCCCCGTGGGAGCCGTCCGATCCCCCGGTGTGCACGAGGCCTGCCTGATTCGTGATTGTCGATTCGTGATTCGGTCCTCATGATCTCCCTCCAGGGCGTCTCGAAAAGCTACGGCGCGAAGGTGGCCGTGGACAATCTATCGCTCGACATCGCGCCGGGCGAGTTCTTCGCCGTGCTGGGGCCCAACGGGGCGGGAAAGACGACGACGATCAAGATGATCGCCGGGCTGCTCCGGCCGACGGCGGGCAGGATCGTCCTCTGCGGGAACGACGTCCACGAGGACCCGATCGCGGCCAAGAGGCTGTGCGCCTACGTCCCCGACCAGCCGTTCCTCTACGACAAGCTCTCGGGCCTCGAGTTCATGAACTTCATCGCGGACCTGTACGGCCTCGAGGGGGAGGCCCGGCGGAAGGAGCTCGACCGCCTGGTGGAGCTCTTCAACCTCAAGGACTTCGTACGCGAGCTGACCGAGTCCTACTCGCACGGCATGAAACAGCGCCTGGTGCTCGCGGCGACGTTGCTCCACAAGCCCAAGGTGATCCTGGTGGACGAGCCGCTGGTGGGCCTCGATCCGCACACGGCGCGGCTCGTCAAGCAAATCTTTCGCGAGCAGGCGCGCGAGGGGACGTCGATCTTCATGTCGACCCACGTCCTGTCGGTGGCGGAGGATTTCGCCGACCGGATCGGGATCATGGTGGGAGGGAAGATCGTGGCGCTGGGGGGCATCGAGGACCTGCGCCGGCAGGCACAGATCGACGGGAAGCTGGAGGACGTGTTCTTCAAGATCACCGAAGGGACTGAGATCCCCAGCCGCGAATGAGTAGGGGAAGCCGGAATCTCGAGGCTCGAAGCGTGAAGGCGCCGGGGCCGCGCCGCGGACGTCCGGCTTCCTGTTCGTATTCCGGCTTCCAGCTTCGAGCTCCCGGCTTCGGGCTACTTCCATGAGCGACGTTTTCGCGCTCGGATCCTTGAAGTGGGTGGAGCTGCGGAACCGCGGCCGTCAGTTCGCGAGCACGTCCAAGTTCAAGGTCGTGGTCATCGTGGGCTTCTCGGTGGCGTTCTGGATCAGCCTCTACACGCTGTTCTACGAGGGGCTGAAGTTCCTGCACGGCGTCGCGGTGGGGTATAACTTCCACTCCATCATCGACGCGATGTTCTACATCTTCTTCTTCGCGCTCACGGTGATGCTGATCTTCTCGAACGCCATCATCGGCTACTCGAGCTACTTCAAATCGAAGGAAACGGGCTTCCTGCTGGCCTGCCCGACGCGGCCGGAGAACGTCTTCCTCTACAAGTTCCTGGAGTCCCTGGGGTTCAGCTCGTGGGCGTTCCTCTTCCTGGGGACGCCGCTCATGGCGGCGTACGGGCGGCTCTTCGAGGCGCCGTGGCACTTCTACGCGGGGTCGGCGGCGTTCCTGGCGGCGTACATGTTCCTCCCGGCGGCGCTGGGGGCGATCGTGGCGATGCTGGTCACGGTCTACGTCCCGCGGACGCGGAAGAGCCTGGTGTTCGGGGTGGTCCTGGCGGCGGTGCTGGGGATCCTGATCCTGGTCTCGCGCCTCGTGATCACGGGGCGGGGGCAGGCGATGGACCTCAAGCTGGCGAGCGAGGTCTTCGATAACACCAGCTTCAGCCGGATCCCCGTGCTGCCGAGCTACTGGCTGGGGAAGGGGATCCTGGAGATGGCGGGACGGCGCTACGGGACCTCGGTGTTCTTCTTCGGCGTGATCGTCTCGACCGTCCTGTTCCTCGTGGCGATGGCCTACTCGATGAGCGCGCAGCTCATGATGCGGGGTTGGCACGCCTCGCAGGGGCTGCGCTCGCAGAGGCGCTACTCGGGGCGGAACTGGATCGACCGGATCTTCTCGGCGCTGCTCTTCTTCGTGGACCGGAACGTGCGGCTGATCGTGGTGAAGGACGTCAAGAGTTTCATCCGCGACCCCGTCCAGTGGTCGCAGTTCCTGATCTTCTTCGGGCTGCTCGGGATCTACTTCCTGAACCTGCGGACGTTCGCCTACGAGGACCGGGACATCTTCTGGAAGAACCTGATCGCGCAGATGAACCTGCTGGCGACGTCGCTGACGCTGGCGACGTTCGCGAGCCGGTTCATCTACCCGCAGCTTTCCCTCGAGGGGCGCCGCTTCTGGATCATCGGGATGGCGCCCATGGAGCGGGAGAAGATCCTCTTCGGCAAGCTGGCGCTCTCGTTCACCTGCTCGCTGCTCATCAGCGAGACCCTGATCACGCTCTCGAGCATCATGCTCAAGACGCCGCTGACGCTGGCGATCCTCCACGGCGTGTCGCTGTTCGGGATCTGCCTGGGGCTCTCGGGACTCGCCGTCGGATTGGGGGCGATCTACCCCAATTTCGCCGAGGACAACCCGTCGAAGATCGTGAGCGGATTCGGGGGGACGCTGAACCTGGTGCTGAGCCTGATGTTCGTGCTGGTCGTGCTGGGGGCCCAGGCGGTGCCGTGCTTCTTCTACTTCGGCCGCTCCTACTTCACGGGCGATGAGTTCCGGCTGGTCATCGTGGGCTCGATGGTGGGGATCGCGCTCATCTCCCTGGGCGCCTGCCTGATCCCCATGTCCATGGGCCTCCGCGCGATCAAGCGCCTCGAACTCTGAGATATGTTGAAGTAAGCAGGTTACTTCATCATAGCCTTCTCGCCGGGGAACTCGATGTCCGGGGAGGGGGCGGCCGGGCCCTTGCGGGAGGAGAAGGCGCCCACCGCGAGCGAGCCGACGCCCGAGATCGCGACGTAGGGGAAGATCACGAACCAGCCGATCACCGGGAAGAGGGAGGCGAAGGCGAAGACGAGCCAGCCGCCGGCCAGGTGCGCCGCGCGCGAGCCTTCCTTGCCGCAGGCCCAGTAGAGGCGCCGGCCGATGTCCTCCGACGTGGCGGCCAGGGCCGGGATGAGCATCGTGCTGAAGAGCGTGATCAGGAGCACGCTGACGGGCGGCGCGCTGTGGGTCAGCGCCAGCAGGGCCAAGGCGCCCACGGTGATCCCCAGGCCCGCGAAGAACGACTTCAGGTTGTGCTCGCGCAGCGCGGTCGAGCACTTCTGGGTGGCGTTGGGGGCGATCACGATCGTCATGTAGAAGATGCCCAGGAGCGAGACGATGAGCGCCGCGCCCACCGCGAAGGTCGAGGCGAGCGCGCCCATGGCGAAGAAGGCCTCCTGGTACTTGTGGCCGTCCATCGCGGCGAGCAGCATCGTGTTCATTCTGGGTTCCTCTGCAGAAGGTTCAGGGTGGTGACCGCGCTGTGGACCGCCTGCCAGGCCTGGGCGACGTGGGGCCGGACCTCGGTGACCGCCCGGCTCTGATCGAGGCGGAAGAGGAGGACGCTCCCGGCGAGGGCGACCAGGATCGCCGCCGCCGCGGCGAGCCGGAGGATCTCGCGCCGCGTCGGGACCGCCCGGGGGAGCGCCCTCATCACGCGGGCCACCAGGCCCCGGGGGGGCTCCAGCACAGGCTGGGTGCGGAGGCGCGCCTCCACGCTGACGTGCAGGCGGCAGTCCTCGCAGGACTCGAGGTGTTCGCGGGTCTCTTCGCAATTCGTCATATCTGCCCTCGTTTACAGGAGGGACTCCACATACGGTTTCAACTTTTGAACGAGGATTTCGCGGGCCCGGAAGAGCCACGTCTTGACCGTCCCCGGCGGCACTTGGAGCGTGGCGGCGATCTCGTTGACCCCCAGGTCCTCCAGGTACTTGAGCGTCACGCACGACTGGTATTCGGGGGGAAGCTCCTTGATCGCCTGCCGGAGTCGGTCGCTCGGGTCGGCAGGAGCGCCGTCGCGGACCGAGATCTCGGGCAGTTCGACCGTGGGGCGCCGCTTCTCCTTCCAGTTGAGGATGCAGTTGGTGCAGAGGCGGCGGAACCAGGGGAGGAAGGGCTGCTCCGCGTCGTACTGGGGGAAGTTGCGGAAGAGGCGGAGGTAGACCTCCTGGGTGGCGTCCTCGGCGTCGTTGGCGTTGTAGGTGAGCCGGTAGGCGATGTTGAAGGCGAGCTTCTGGGTGGACTCGAGGACGACGCGAAACGCGTCCCGGTCGCCCACGCGGGCGCGGAGCAGAATGTCCCTGGGGATCTCCGGCGTCATGCCTGACCCTTACCTACCGGATTGAAGCCTGCGCGGATTCATCTTACCTCAGATATCGAGCAATCCTTTCGAGAGGCTCTGGGCGAGCGCGTTCTCGCCGGCCGTGTACCCCTCGAACCCCGGGAAGCCGCCGTTGCGGAAGCAGACCCGGAGGTAGGGGACGAACAGGGCTCGGGGATGGTATCCATCGACCTGCGCATCGGCGCAGGGGGTGCCGCAGGCGATCGTGTAGGAGCCGCCGCTGAAGCCGGACTTGTGGAGCCGGTCCCCGGAGATCTCCACGGCAAAGGGCCCCTCGTCTCCCTGCTCGCACCAGTCCCGGACGGCTTCGACCGGAGCGATCACCAGGGGATCGGACTCTTTCCACGCCGGATCGGTCCCTGTCCAGCAGACGGAGCCGACGATCTCGTACCACGCGCGGAGGGAGAGGGGCAGGGGCCCGGCGCGCGACTCGATCTCGCGCACGTGGCCGGCGTCGGCCGGGGTGGCCGGGATCCAGGCCCATTCGGGGTGGTCGAACGGGTATCGGGCCGCCTTGAGTCTCAGGTGGATCGTCTCGACGTTCGTCCGGGCCCGGCGCAGGGTCTCGCAGGCGACCGCCCAGGCTTCCTCCCCGGGGGCGGATTCCTGGATCTCCGCCCAGACCCTCTCACGCTCGCCGGCCCGGTATCTTTCGAGGAGCGAGGCCATTCGGCTTGAGTATACCCCGCTCAGTGATCAGGGCCGTGATGTACCGCGCGGGCGTGACGTCGAAGGCGGGATTCCATGCGGGGTAGCGGTCGGAAACCTCGCGAGGGCTGCGTTCTTCGATGGGGATGCGCGAGCCGTCGCGCGTCGAAAGGTCGATCGTCGAGCTGGGCGCGGCGATGTAGAAGGGGATGCCGGCGTCGCGGCAGAGGACGGCGAGGCCGAAGGTGCCGATCTTGTTGGCGGTGTCGCCGTTGCGGGCGATGCGGTCGGCGCCGGCGATCGCGGCGTGGATCTTCTTCTCCCGGATCGCGGCCGCGGCCGCCCCGTCGGGGAGGACGAAGGCCTTGAGTCCCCTCCGTTCGGCCTCCCACATCGTCAACCGGGCGCCCTGACGGAGGGGGCGGGTCTCGAGGGCGTAGAGGGTCGCGCGGGCGCGGAGGAGAACGCCGAAGGCGGTGCCGATGCCGCCGGTCGCGAGGAGGCCGGTGTTGCATATCGTGAGGACGCGCTTCCCGCGCAGCAGGGGGGCGCCGTGGCGGGCGATGGCCTCGCAGCGGTCGATCTCCTCCTGGTGGATCGCCCGGGCCTCGGCCAGCGGATCGGCGGCGCGAAGGGCCCGTTCCACGCCCCAGCGGAGGTTGACGGCGGTGGGGCGGGAGGCGATCAGCTTGCGGGCGGCGGCGGCGCGGTTCCGGGCGAGGGCGACCGCGTAGGCGCCGGTGATGCCCAGGAGGGGGGCGCCGCGGACGGCGAGGGTCAGGATGGCGTGGACGACCTGGTCGACGGTGCTGCAGCGAAGGAAACGGACGCGATCGGGAAGGACCCTCTGATCGAGGATGTCGAGGCGGCCGTCAACCCAGCGGACCGGGTCTCTCACACCTTCTTCTTGACGGTGCCCGTGTGGTTGAGGAGGCGGGCGACCGGATCGGAGGGCAGGGCGCCCTTGGAGAGCCAGTGGTTGTAGCGCTCGACGTCGAGCTTCACCTTGGCCTCGGGCTTCTTCTCGCCGGGGTCGTACGTGCCGAGGTTTTCCAGGTAGAGGCCGTCGCGGCGGGTGCGCGAATCGAAAACGGCGATACGCCAGGAGGGGTCATTTTTCCGGCCGGTGCGGGTGAGTCGGATGCGAACGCTCATAGGGCGGAAAATATAGCAGGGGAGCGGGGGGACTGCAACTGTTTTCTGGGGAGTTTTTGCTTGCCCGGCTCTGAGCGTAGAGTAGAGTGGAACCGTGATTTTCTTCTACTGTCCCGAGTGCAAGGAAGAACTCGAGGCAGAGGACTCGATCCGCGGGGCGAAAATGAAGTGCCCCGCCTGCTTCAAGGAGATCGAGGTCCCGCAGATGGGCGTGAAGGTCGAAAAGCCCACCAAGACGGTCGGGAAGAAGGAGAAGGGCCGGGAGGACCGGGAAGCGCCCCCCGAGTCGTCGCCCTCGTCGAGCGGGCTCCCGGAGGCTAAGTTTCTGGTCACGGTCCTCGTGATCGGGCTGCTGGGGTTCCTGGCGATCTGCGGGGTCGGCTACGTCCTCCACAAGCGGTCGTCCGAGCAGGCCGAACGGGCCCGTCCCAAGTGCGACGTCTGCACGGGGAAGGGCAGGGTCCCCTGCACCATCTGCGCGGGGGCCAAGAAGCAGTCCTGCAAGGATTGCAAGGGGTCGGGCCACCGGAAGAATTTTCGCGACCAGGACGAGGAGTGTTACGTCTGCTCCGGCAAGGGCTTGCTCGATTGCCTGACCTGCGGGGGCGGGGGCGAGTACGGCTGCAAGGGCTGCAACGGCGTCGGCCGCCTCACCCCCCTCGAGGCGCCCAGGAAATAGCCGCCCGCATTCAGGCCCTTGCACCGGGCGTGGCCTCTTGTCTCGGTGGGGCGGAACTCCCAAGACCAAGATCCAAAATCGCAAATTCAAATCTGGCGGGCGCGATGCGGCCGCTCGGTTGGAGCTTGGGGATTGGGAGTCCATTGGGAGTTGGGGTCCTGGAATTGGGGGTTCCCGCCCTTGAAACAGTCCGCAGGATTCCTCCAGAGGGCATGAATCAGGCGGGCTAGCGTCGGCGGCCGGGGGGAGGGGGGCCGCCCATGCCGGGGAGGCCCGCCAGGCCTTTGCCCTTCTTCATCATCTTGATCATCTTGCGGGCCTCATCGAACTGCTTGATGAGCGAGTTGACTTCGTGGACCGGACGGCCGGAGCCCTTCGCGATCCGCTGGCGGCGCGAGGCGTTGAGCAACTCGGGGTTGCGCTTCTCCTGGGGGGTCATCGAGCCGATGATCGCCTCGGCGTACTTGAGTTCGTCCTCGTTGATGTCGCCCGCCATCTTCCCCAGGTCGCCCGGCAGCATCTTCATCAGCTGCTTGATCGGGCCCATCTTCTTCATCTGCTGGAGTTGCTTCTGGAAGTCCTCGATCGTCAGCTCGTCCTTCCGGATCTTCTCCTGCAGCTCGAGGGCCTGCTTCTCGTCGATCGACTCGCGGGCCTTCTCGAAGAGGGTGACCACGTCGCCCAGGCCGAGGATCCGGTCGGCCATCCGCTCGGGGTGGAACTCCTCCAGCGCCTCGACCTTCTCCCCCATCCCCACGAACTTGATCGGCTTCCCCGTCACCGCCTTCACCGACAGCGCCGCCCCGCCGCGCGCGTCCCCGTCCAGCTTCGTCAGGATCACCCCGTCGAGCCCGAGCTGCTTGTTGAACTCGTCCGCCGACCTCACCGCGTCCTGCCCCGTCATCGCGTCGATCACCAGGTAGACCTGGTTGGGCTTGATCTTCTCCCGGATCTCCTTGAGCTCGTCCATCATCTCCCGGTCGATGTGCAGCCGCCCCTGGGTGTCCAGGATCACCACGTCGCAGCCCTGCTCCTGCGCCTTCGCGATGCCGCGCTCGCAGATCTTGACGGGGCGGCCCGAGGCCTCGAAGTAGACCGGGATGTTGTTCTGCTGGCCGAGCGTTTTGAGCTGCTCGACGGCGGCGGGACGGATCATGTCGGCCGCGACGAGCATGGGCTTGCGGCCTTTCTTGATCAGGTACTTCCCGAGCTTGGCGGTCGAGGTCGTCTTGCCCGCGCCCTGGAGCCCCGCCATCATGAGCACCGTCGGCCGGCTCCCGGCGGGGGGGATCGTGTGGTCGACGGGGCCCATCAGC
>CAZSCC010000213.1:0-19198 GCA_964604905.1 uncultured Planctomycetales bacterium | reverse complement strand
CCGAGCCTCCAGACTGAGGATGAGGCGCCCGAGTTCCTCGGGGATCGCCTCGGTTTCCAGCGGATCGGGGTCGACCGGCTCCTTCGCCTCCGCGCGATAAAGGGCCGAAGCCGCGATCACCGTCTCGGCCGCCACAGGTTGCCTCTCTCCGTTCACAAAGAGGCGACCGCCACGGAGCTCATACCGGGGGTCCTCGGGGTCGCTCGTCACGGCTCGCTCCTTTCCTCGGGGGCTCCTGGCCCCATATCCCCCAGATGGAGCAGGGCGTGAAATTCTCCAAAAGCACCGAGCAATTTCCGGAATCTAGGGCGAGCCGGCCCAATGCGAGACATTCGACTCCCCTTTTGGAGAATTTCACGCCCTGCTCCATCTGGGGGAGTGTGGGGAATGACCGCGGGAGGAGCGCTTGACGGCCAGGGAAGGGTGTCGCCCAGATGCCCCGCTGCGCATCCGGCGGCCATCCATGAAGGAGGCACGCCCATGGGCTTCACGCTGAGAAGCGCTCGCGCGCACGAGTGGACCCTGGCGGCCAGGTGGACCCGGCCGGCCGACACGATCATCGTTTACCGCGCCGGGCCCGGATACCTCGTTCGACGGAAGTACCGGGGCAGCGATCTCCTGGAAGTCCGCCCCTGCGAGACCCGCGTGGAAGTCTGTCGCGTCCTCTTCTTCAAGATGCAGGCGGCTTTCTTCGCGAAGCTCGTCTTTAGCTTCCTGGGAAAGGACGCATGAAGCCCCTCATGAAGGAATCTCAACAGGGATAGCTGTTCTCCCGGGCCGGGGAACCGGCAGCGGGGCTCTTTGACAACGAGGCACTCTATTCGCCTCCGGCCGCGGCCGTTTCGCGCGACCGGAGACGCTTTTTCCCTCCGCTCCCTTCGTGGAGAGGGAGGGATTCTCGGGCACGGCTGAGGCCTTCGCGCACACCCGTGCATCCTGGTCGCGCTTCGTCGCGGCCAGCCACCCAAGGCAACGTCTCCCCCGACCTGTCGTCGGGGTGGTGATTTCTCAGGAATCGCCGCCCCGAGCAGGGGCGGCACTACCGCCCGATCGGGCAAGGAGCACGTCCATGGTCCGTTCCATCAGCGTCGCGACCCTCGTCTCGCTGGAGCTTCTCGACTACGCCGAGAGGATGTTCCCGGAGATCCTGTTCCACCCGGACTTCCGGGCGGACGCCCTCCAGGAGCTCACCCTGGTGGAGCTCGGGGAGGTCCTCGAGATGGAGGAGAAGGTCGAGGTGGCACGCCGCGCGCTCACCTGGCTGTCGTACGAGCTCGGCGTTTCCGTCGACCGGCCGACGTTCCCCCGCGTGGACTACCTGTGGCTCAAGGATGCCGTCACCGGCACCTTGATCCGCGACGCCGAAGCCCTCGAGAACGATCTCGGGCAGGTCGCGTAGTAGTCCATCTCACGGTCCCAGCCTCCCCAGCTCGTCGGAGCGGGGTGGTGCGTTCCTTCAAGGTCCGCACCGCTCTCCCGACGAGGGAGCGGTGCATAACCCCCGCTTCCGGGGAAGGAGATCCCAGGGTGAGACTTCTCATCCTCCTCAAGATCATGCTCCGCGCGGTCGTGGGCCTGATCTTCACCCCCGTGGCGCTCCGCGGACTGCGGCGCGACGTCCGACGTCTCGTGGCACCTTCGCCCGGGACACGGCCGGCCGGCCCCACAGCTCCCGCGCCGCGCGCGACCTGCACCCTCTCCGGCGTCCTTGAGGGTGCCAACTCGAAGGGCGTCAAGCTCGAGGGCCATCCCCGCTGGGTCGACTACGGTCTGACCTTCCAGGGGAACCCGGTGTCGAAAGACGACATCGGCAAGCCCGTCGAGATCGTCCTCATCCACGCGAAGAGCGGCAGTTTCATCCGGTCGATCCGGATCCTGGAACCTGTCCGGGCGGCCCAGACGGCCGTTCCTGGCCATCTTCCGGTGATCCCCGGGCCGTGCGCTCCCGTCCAGGGAGCCACGGCCGCCCAGATCGCCTTCGTGAGGATCCTGGCCCGCACCTCCGCGCTTTCGGAAGAGGATCTCGAGATCCTCTCCCAGTCACGCTTCAAGACGGCGTTTGCCGCGCTTACGGAAGCCCAGATGTCCCGGTTGATCTCCTTTCTGGGGGGTTATCCGAGACGCGGCGACCGCAAGCGCCGATAACGTCCGTCCTGTCTTTCCGAAATCCCTCTGCTCAGGGGCACGCTTATGCGCCGCCCCGAGCAGGGGGCGGTGCCGAAGGAGGAATCCGATGGCACCCGAGACGGTCGATCCCATGGCCCTCTCGATGTTCGTGAACGGCGACTACGACTTCCTCTACGAGGAGGGCGAGGCGGCCCGCATCCAGGAGTCGAGCGCGGCGCTCCCGAGGAACTCGGAGCACTTCCGCTTGCAGGATGCCCGGCACTTCGTCCTGGTCAAGAGGATCTCGAAGAAGTCCGGTCTCGTCGTCGAGTCGAATCTGTGGCCCCGGGGGGCCCAGGTCCGGTCCCGGGTCAACTGGCGCTTCGCGGTGAAACCCCGCAACGGGTGGAGCCCGCGAACGTTCGTCTCACCGCGCACGCTCACGGTCGAAAAGAGCCAGAGGCCTGCGGCCTAGCGGGCTCGTTTCGGATCGCGCGTCCGTCACTTCACATGCCGGAGGATCCTCAGGGTCCCCGGTGACATAGGAGGTTGGCATGGCCAACTCCAATCAGGTCCAGGCGGCGGTCACGGTCCAGGGCACGATCGAGGCGTCCAACAAGGGCGGCCTCAAGGTCGACGGCACCTGGTACAACTACCCGAGGGGCACCCCGAACGAGGGGAAGCTCTCGAGGGACGTGGTCGGCGCTCAGGTCACCCTCGCCGTCCTCACCGCGGACGGCCAGAAGCCGGTGATCGGCTCGGTGCTCAAGCTCGACGGGCCGGAAGGCTCCGCGGGCGAGACGCCGGCCGCCGCGCCGGCCCCCTCCCAGGTCGTCCCGGGGGTGGAGGCCCAGCCCGCGGCGCCGGTCGCTCCCGCGAGCGCTCCGCCCGTGGCGAGCTCCCCGTCGTGGATGGCCGACCCCGTGTCCGGCGCCCAGAAGGAGAAGATCGAGACGCTCTCCGCGAGCCTCGGCCTTTCCTCCGGGGCCGTCAACCTCATCCTCAAGATGAGGTTCAAGGACGAGGCGAAGTCCGTCGTGTCCCTGACGAAGCTCGAGGCCTCCAAGCTCATCCAGTTCCTGGATGACTCGGCGCCGGCGCTTCCGTCCAGGGGCCGGTCGGCCTAGCCCACGTCCCAGCTCCCGCTCCGGAGGAGGATCTTCGGGTCCTCCTCCGGGGCCATTTCATTCTCATGCCGGGCTTCGAGTCCGGTGACCCGTGAGGCCACGATGCCCACGAACCCCGCAACCCAGGCGACCCAGGCGGTGACCGCGACGTACAAGAGCGGTCTCAAGCTCGACGGCGCCTGGCACGCGTACTCCCAGGCCTGTCCCAAGATCGACGTCCGACCCGGCGACACCGTCCGCTGCTCCTTCGACGGAGAGCAGAATGTCACCGCGATCGAGATGGTCGAGCGGGGGACGGGCGTGCTCCCGCCGGACACGATCTCGGAGGGCCAGAAGACGGTCCTCGTCAAGATCCTGGACGACCGGGAGCAGACGCTCGGGTCGCTCGAGGAGAACTTCCTCGTCCCCTTCAAGGGGAAGCGGCTCTGCGAACTCACGAAGCTCGAGGCGGGACTCCTCCTCGACTTCTTCTTCGGTCGGCGGAAGCCCCAGGGCCAGAGCCCCCGGGGCGGCTTCCGCCGTTAGTCGTTCATCCGCCATGCCGCGGGGGAGGGGAAGGGAGATCCTTCCTCTCCCCCCGGTGGCCGAGGGATCGGCCCATGCAGATCAACGATCTCCTCTCCGTGACCCGCTCGGGGCTTCTCTGCGCCCGCTGCGGCCACCGGACCGCCCAGGACCTCCTCTGCGGGGCCGCGTCCGTCTGCCGGCATGCCTCGGCCTCCGAGGTCGTCCGGGTCCTCCGCTTGCTCGAGGACCGGCATCGCCGGCGGGACGTCCCGCCCTGTGAAGTCCTTTCGACCGCCCCGAGCCAGAACCACAACGGGACCTACACGATCTCTAGGGTCGGGGACGGCTCCTTCGTCTGCACCTGCCTCTCGTTCCTCGGATCGCGCGATCTCTCCCTGATCGACGTCCGGCCCGGAGTCCGGGTGGCCGGGTGCAAGCACATCCAGACCCAGGCTTCCCAGCTCGCCCAGGCGGTCCAGGGACGGTCGTTCCTGGCCCCCAGGCCCCCCACGGACTGGCAGAAGCTGGTCTTCAAGGCCCTCTCGGTGGATCCCCACGAGCGGCAGAGCGCCGCGCAGGCGTACTGGGCGATCCACGAGCTCCTTGCCAAGCAGGGAGTGAACTACCTCGAGATCGAGGAGCGCATGCGGACGGACGTCCGGACGACCCTTCTTCCGATCAACGCCTTCGGCGTCGAGTTCGAAGGGTTCGGCGTCCCGCAGCGCAGACTCGCCGAGGCCCTGGCCGCATCGGGGATCCCGACCGCGGCCGAGGGCTACAACCACGAGACGCGGGACCACTTCAAGGTGGTCTCCGACAGCTCGATCCAGGGGACGGACCCCTTCGAGCTCGTCACGCCCAAGCTCTTCGGAGCCTCGGGCTTCTCCCAGATCCGGACCCTGTGCACGGTCGTCACCCGTCAGGGGGGCGACGCCAACAGCTCGACCGGGCTCCACGTCCACGTGGATGCCTGGAACTGCACGATCCGCGACGCGCGGAACCTGCTCGCCCTCTGGCACCGGATCCAACCGGTCACCCTCATGCTCGTGCCGCCGTCACGGCGGACGAACTCCTACGCGAAGCCGGTCACTCCGGAGCTCGTGGAGACGGTGAACGCGATGCGTTCCATCTCCCAGCTCCGAAGGCTCGACCGCTACACCAATCTCAATCTCTCGGCGTACGGGAAGCACGGGACCTTCGAGTTCCGGCTCCACTCCGGCTCGTTCAACGGGGACAAGGTCGTCTCGTGGGCGATCTTCGTCCTCCTCGTGACGGCCGCCGCACGGCGGGGGATCGATCCCCAGTCGGTCCCGGTGACCTGGGAAGGCGTTTCGGAGGCGATCGGACTCGCGTCCGGCACCTCCATCATCCGCCAGGCCCACCGCTATCTCACCGGGCGTCACGCCCACTTCACCCAGACTGCCGCGTCCGGCTTGCCCGGCGCGGTCGCCTAAGAGGTGTCCGTATGTGCGGACTCTTCGGATTCTCGGGCCCTCCCTCCTTCAGGGCGGCGTCGGTCCTTCAGGCGCTCGCCATCGCGGACGAGGTCCGCGGCCGGCACTCGACGGGACTGGCGCTTGCCGCACGGGAGGAGGGTTCCCGCCGTCTCTCGCCCAGGATCATCAAGAAAGCCCTGAGCGGGAAGGAATTCGTCCGGGCCGGATGGTCCCAGATCCTCTTCCAGGCCAAGTACGGTCTTGCGATCGGCCACAACCGATACGCGACCGCCGGAGAGGTGAACGACCGGAACGCCCATCCCTTTCTCATCCCCAGGCCCCACGGGGCCGCGCTCGCCGCGCACAACGGCCTGGTCGGCGGGAAGGAGGCCCTCGCTGCGCACTTCGGGGTCAAGGATTACCCCGTCGACAGCGAAGTCTACTTCCGCGCGATCGGCCGGAGGGCCGGCAAGAGCGAGGAGGACCTCCTTCGGGCGATCGAGGAGGTCACGGGGTTCATCACGCCGAGAGCGGACTTCGCCTGCCTTTGGCTCGAACCCTTCTCTCGCAGCCTCTACTTCTGGCGGTCCCCGGATCGGCCCCTCTTTGTCTTCGACGGGAGGAAGCTGGGACTGGGCCGCTATTTATGCTCCACGGTCGAGATCTTCTCCGACGCGTGGGGCTCGGTCCGCGGGTGCCTTCCCTCCATCAGGAAGGTGGAGACCTTCGAGACGCGTCCCTACTCGGTCTACCGGGTGAAGGACGACGGCGTCTGGGAGGTGGAGCGCATCCGGGACCTCCCGGTCCCCGAGCGGAAGCCCCAAGGGCCGTCCGCTCCCCGCCAGGGAACGCTCTCCTGGAAGGAACCCGACTCTCCATTCACCGAAGTGGGGGAGGAGGGGGACACCCTCCGGTTCTTCACCTGCACGGCCTGCGGCGACAAGGTTTCCGAGGATGAGGCGGTCTTCGCCGATCCCGAGACCGGTCGGCCGACGTCCACCGGAAAGGCCCACCATGGGGACTGCGTCCCCGAGCCTCCGTCTGCGTGCGGAGGTGCCCGATGACGGCGCTCAAGCGCGTCGTCCGCACCGGGACTCTGGAAGAGATCCGCACGTGGATCCGAGATTCCCGTCCTCCGGGCTCCCTGATCGTCATGGATGCCCGCTACTTCGTCCTCACCGTTCCCGAGAAGGGAAGGGTCGCCGCCGTGGGTCTCAAGCGCCTCTCGCGGTTCATGACCGAGGTCAAGCACCTGGTCGTGAAACCCGAAGAGCGCCGCCTGGGCTACGGCCGCGCGATCCTCCGCCTGGCCCTGGAGAGGATCCGGACGCCCCTTGCCGTCGCGACGGTCCGCGTGGACAACGTCCACTGGCTCCGCGCGAACGTCGAGGAAGGCTTCCGGGAGATCGAGACGATCGGTTCCGAGGGGAACGAGGTCCGCTTCCTGGTCCGCCGCGTGCGCGGCGGGGAAGCGCCTCCTCCCCCGGCCGAGCCGTCCGGGAACGGGTAGGAATCCGTCTGCATGCCGTGGGGAGGAAGCCTTCGGGCTCCTCCCCCGGTGATCCAAGGAGGCAACCATGCGCGTTGCCCTTGCACCGCACCGCAGGAAGCGGTATCATCCTGTACGGATATTATCCGGACAGGAGCAGATTATGGCCGATCGCGCCGCGCGCATCGAGATGCGCCTCTCGGAGGAACAGAAGGAGATCCTCGAGCAGGCGGCCGCGATCAAGGGCCAGGATCTCACGTCCTTCGCGCTCGGCGTTCTTCTCGACGAGGCCTCTGGCGTGCTCAAAGAGCACCAGACCCGGATCCTCACTCAGAAGGACATGCGTGCGTTCCTCAAGCTCCTGGAGCACCCGCCGGCTCCCAACGCCGCCCTCAAGGCGGCCGTCCGGAAGCTGCGGACCTTCCGTGGAGACTAGCCACGCGGAAGGAGCGATCGAGCCGCTTGCCTCCAGGCATGTCCGGGAGTTCTTCGATTGCGGCGAACCGGCGCTCGACCGGTTCCTCAAGCAATTCGCCCGACAGAACCAGGACCGGGGAGCCAGCCGCACGTTCGTTGCCGTTTGCGGCAAGGATCCGAAGGTCCTGGGCTACACCACCTTGACGGTCCGCTCCGTGGAGGCGGAACACTTCCCCCCTGAGGAGGCGAAGCGTTTCCCCAGATACCCCGTCCCCGTCATCCATCTCGCACGGCTCGCGGTCGACCGGACCGCACAGGGACAGGGATTAGGTGAGATCCTCCTCGCGGACGCGATCGAGAAAGCCGTTCTCGTCTCGGACCTGGTCGGCGTCTTCGCCGTCGAGGTCGAGGCGAAGACCCCTGAGGCGAAGCGGTTCTACGAAAAGCACCTCTTCCGTGCTTTCCCGGACGAGGCTCTTCACCTCTACCTCGCTCTAGCGACGGCGCGGCAGCTCTTCAAGAAGTAAGCCGCCCGGCGCACCTCAGACAACCTTTCTCCCCTTTCTTCTTCTTGCCGGCGAGTCGGAAGACCTTCGTGTCTCCCCGCCTCCCGGTGATCCAAGGAGGCTCCATGAAGGAGCACCTCATCTCCGAGATCCGGACGCTGACCAAGCGAATCGGCCAAGCCGCCCGTGGCGGCGTGACCGAACTCGCCGAAAGGCTCCGGATCGCCCGTACCGAGCTGGCGACCCGCCTGGCCCGGGATTTCGATACGTGGCTTCTCGTGAACGCCCAGGGACGGTCGGAGTTCGTCGACCGCGAAACGTTCACGCGCCGCGCCGAGTCCTGGAAGGAACGGAAGCGCCTCGAGGCGCGGCCCGCAAGCGCGGCCGAGCCCGCCCAAAGCGGCGAGGCCCCGGCCCCCGCGGCGCCCGGCGCCGATCCGGTTCGCGAGTTCTTCGGCGAGCCGATCTCCATCTACACGCGCGCCCAGGCCCTGGAAGACGGCGTCCTGGTCGACGTCACCTCCTGGGCCTCCGGGTCGTTCAGGCACCCGGTCGCCCTCACCGCGGCCCTCTGGGCCATCGTCTCCGATCTCCCTGCGGGCCAGGACCAGGCGGTCCTCGGCGATCGGGTGAAGGAACTCCTCCGCGCATCCGTCCAGGTTGCCCAGGAGTGCTCCCGCCCGACGTCGCAGTTCACCTTCCCATTCCTGATCGGAACGGGCGGAGGGCTCCGCACCCTCGAACTCCTGGCCCACTCGGGTCCAGGGGACCAGGGCGAACCGGTCATCACGATCGGATTCCCCAGCGACTTCTAGTCAGGTTCACCGCGCTTGCCGGTGGGGAAGGGCCGCAAGGCCCTCTCCCCCCGGTAGTTTCCGGAGGAGAGCATGGCGGAGAGATCCGTGACGCTCTACTGCACCGAGAACGGTTCCGACAAGGTGTACAAAGCCGAGGTGGCCGCGACCGGAGACGGCTGGGCCGTCAACTTCTGGTTCGGGCCGCGGACGGGCACGCTTCAGTCTGGAACCAAGACCAAGAGCCCGGTCTCCAAGGACGAGGCTTGCAACATCTGGGAAAAGCTCGTCCGGGAAAAGAAGGCCAAGGGCTACCACGAAGGCGTCGACGCTCCGGCTTATACCGCGGAGGACGGCACCCCCCAGGACACCGGCCTTCGGCCGATGCTCCTTACCCCGGCCTCGGAAGAGGACCTCCTGCGTTTCGTGGGGGACTCCGAGTGGGGCGCCCAGGAGAAGCTGAACGGAAAGCGGATCATGATCCGCTCGACGGAAGGCAGGGTCGTCGGCGCGAACCGCCGCGGCCTCGAGTGCTCCATCCCCCAGGCGGTCGCCGACACTCTTCGGAGGTACGACACCGTCCTGGACGGGGAGATGGTCGGCTCCCGGTACCACGCCTTCGATCTTCTGGAAGACCAGGCAGAGGACCTCCGGGCCGAGGATTACGCCGTGCGTCACTCGAGGCTCGTCCAGAGGTTCGGGCCTTCCGTCTTCCCCGAGACCCAGATTGCACCCCTCGCCCTCCGCCAGCCCGAGAAGCGCGCACTCTTCGAGGCCCTGAAAGCGAAGAATGCGGAAGGTATCGTCTTCAAGAGGCTGGGAGGGATCGGGTACACGGCTGGAAAAGTCGAGAACCTGGCCCGGGCCCACGCGGTCAAGGTCAAGTTCTACGCTTCCGCCGAGTGCGTCGTCATGGGCTGGAACTCCGGCCGGCAGTCCATCTCTCTCGGCGCGTACGACGCCCAAGGCACGCTCGTCTCGATCGGGAACGTCACCGTGCCAGGGAAGTACGCTCGCCACATCGTTGAGCGGGGCGTAGTCCAGGTCCGCTATCTCTATGCGACCCCTGGACACCAGCTCTATCAGCCCACGCTCGATCCTTCGAGCGGTTCCGTGGTGCGGAAGGACAAGACTCCCGCGGAGTGCCTCCTTTCTCAACTCAAGCACGAAGGGTCGGACTGATCCTTCGCCCACTCTTTCATGCCGGGGGCCTGGCTCACGCCGGGCCCCCGGTCACTTCCGGGAGAACCCATGATTCTCCAGAACGATCCCCAGTCCGCGGTCCACGCCCTCCGCGTCCTCCAGTCCCCCTGCTACGACATCGAGGCGTGCGACTGGTTCGTGGTCCGGGTGGACCGGAATCTCGCCTTTCGGCTCCTGGACCGGCTCAACTTGTTCGAGACCGCGCAGGCGAAGGACGACGCGCTTCGCGAGGTCGTCTTCTCGGACGCCTCCGGGCGTTTCGTTGCCGACATCGACCCCCTGGGCGAGTTCGTGCTGGGAGGCGAGCCAGACCTCTGCATCCTCATCATCCGCTCCGGCCTGGTCCTCTGGCGGGCCCATCATCCGGACTACGACGTCGAGCTCGAGACCGAGACCCTATCGGCCGACGAGCTTCGCGAAGTGGCCGGGAGGGCCCTCGTCCGGCTCGGCTAGAGCCGTTATCTGATCTTGATTCATGCCGGCGGGGGGGAAGGCCTTCGCGCCTTCCCACCCCCGGTCTTTTCGTGGAGGCCATCATGGCCAGCGTCAATTCGGTCGTCCTGCTCGGAAACCTGACGCGCGATCCGGAGCTCCGGTACACCCCCGAGGGGGTACCGGTCTGCTCCTTCCGGCTGGCGGTGAACGGGCGGACCCAGTCCAAGGAGGACGGCGCCCGGCGCGCCGCCTTCTTCGACGTCGAGGCCTGGCGGCGCCTGGGCGAGATCTCGGCCGCCACTCTCAAGAAGGGGCGCCAGGTTCTCGTCTTGGGCGAACTCTGCCAGGACCGCTGGGTCGACCCGGCTTCGAAGAGGCCGGTGTCGAAGATCTACATCGTCGCCCAGGAGCTGCAGTTCCTGGGAGGGAAGGGGCAGGCGACCCCGGAGCCCGTCTCGCGGGAAAGCGCCCCGGCGGAGAAGTAGCCCGCCATCATCCACAGTCTCATGCCGGGGAGGGGAGGATCTTCACGATCCTTTCCTCCCGGTGATCATGAAGGAGGCATTTCATGGAACAGTCCTCTTCTCCGCCACCGGCGGCCTGCCAGGATCCGGTCGCGCAGCTCATGCAGGATCTCGCCGTCCTCTGCGACGGCCCGTCGGTCGACTTCCAGATCGCCTTCGACGGAGGCCTCATCGCCATGAGGTCCAACGAGAAGGTGGTCTTCCAGGAAGCGGCCGAGGCCCGCTGGATGCGCTTGGGCGGTGCCGCCCGAGCCCGGCTCCTGACCGGGTGGATCCACGCAGCCGCCGAGAGGTACCGCTCGCTCCTCCAGGCCCGCCTGGGCGCTCCGAAGAAGCCGGAAGTGGCCTGATGGCCTGCGGCCGCTCGAGGTCGGACCGCGAAAGGCTCTTCCACGAGGGCCGCTGCATGGGCCCTCGCTGCCGCCAACACGTCAAGAACGGTGACGGCCACCAGTTCCTCGAGGAGGACGGTACCCTGAGTCGGCTCTGCACGACGTGTGCGTCGGGTCGGGTGAACCGCTCTTGGTCCCCGGGGGAGCCATTCTCAGAATCCCGCACTCAGCAAACCTAGACCATGACGGCGGACCCTCCTCGCGGGGGGTCCGCCGTCCTTTTTTATCTCGATCCTTGAGCATCCGGAGTGACCATGATGGAATGGTCGCCATGACCTTTTCCGACTATCCCGGGGTGAGCGGGCCGCCCCAGACGTACCTGATGCGTACTTACGCTTTGGCATCAGACTCCTCGAAGAACTTCCGAGCGTTCTCCCAGAACACGTTGAGCCTCTCCGGTGCGCTCGCCTCGTTTTCCAGGGCCGATTTCGCGTAGACGAGCGCATCCTTGCCTGTATTCAGGAGGAGCTTCCGGATCGTCTGCTTTGTGCGTAACCAGGCGGGGTCATCTGCTCGAGACATTCAGCACGTACTCCTCGATTCCTTGGGAAACCCCGCGGCACTCATGAGGAGTGGCTTCTCGTTAGGCACCACTCCAGGAACTCCTCCGCGTCCTCCCGGAGGATCGCCGGCGCCTTATCTACCCACGCGAGGCGCGCGAGCGACCGAGCGTCCTGCCCGAAGAGCTTTGCGAACTTCTTGATGATCTTGACCGATGGCGGATTGACCTTGTCGTTCTCGATCCCCGAGACGTAGCCCTTGTGAGAGCCTATCTTCTTCGCCACCACGTCCAACGTCAGACCCTTTTCCTTCCGCAACGTCCTGACCCGATCGCCGAAGTGGGACACGCACGTCTCCTTATTCACGGATGCAACTCAACGGTGTTGTCGGAAGAGCCGCGCCCTGGGGCCGCCGGGGAAGGCGTCACGGGGACGTGGTCGGCCATATTCGCCATACTCGGGGCCGCATCCCTCGGGGCGGATTCGGGTACACCCTACATGGCGCATCAAGGCCGCAAGGGATGATGCAAACGGCAGGTCCCGGGGTCGCCTTCCTGGACCAATCTACGCGCCCGGCCTCCCGGAGTCCAAGAAAAGGAGGCCGGACCTCCTTCTCCCGGGGAGTTTCCATGAGTGAGAATCCTTATTCCCGCTCATACAGTTTTCCGGGCCCCCTCCACTTCCCAGGGGCGCTGGCTGGCGCTTCTCTTCGGGTCCGCTCTGCGCGTGCGCGGTGCGGCGGACTTCCGCCAGGATCTCCGCCTTGAGCGAGTGCTCTCTTGAGGAGCCCATTGAAGGCGGGCCCGGCCAAATCTGTCCCACAAGGAATAGGGCGACCAAGCGGCGACGGATGTGCGCGACAATCGGAGAATCATCTACGGTGATTCCATGGCGGAACAGGGGATGGACCGAAACCGCGGTGCTGCGAAGGTGTGGGTCCGTAGGGCGGGTAACCGGGCTGGCGCGTATATGAACGAGCCCCCTTGGGCGATATCCAAGGATTGGGGAGAGTGGGGTCGTGACCGCGAGTGAGATCCGTTCCTGGGATGCCGGGCTGGCTGGTCCAGCGAGAAGGGTTGCCCGGCCAGCCCACAGGATCCTCCACCGACGGTCGTCCCCAGGGGTCCGGGGTGACGGGGCGTCCCCACTCGTCCCGCGCGGAGCGTCCTCCCCACGGATCGGGCACGACCGGCCGCCCCCACGGGTCCACCCGGATGCCCAGGTGCACGGGTTGCTGGGGATTCAGTTCCGGCATTCCGAGATGGTCAAGGGCGGGATTGTAGACCCGAGGCTGACAGGGCCGCAGACCGCTGTGCCAGACGTCCTCCCGGGGGGGCGGCGGCGTCCATCGGTCCGGGACCATGACCGGCCGGTAATTGTCGTGCTTGGGCAGAACCGCGAAGCGCGGCGCTGCCTTGGTCAGGCCATACCCGACCGCCACGAGCGCCACGATCAAACCCAAGACGAGGGCCGCAACAAGCGCCTGCAAGGCGGGGTAAGTGTGGAGCGGCGGCCGATCCGGCGCCGGCGGATCGAGTGGGGGCGCGAGCCGTCTGACGTTGGGTCGTCGTGTTCCACAGGAGTACGTCGAACACCCTCCGGCGTAAACCCAGCATTCGCTGTGCTGCGGGGCCATGCACCGCGGGCAGGCGATCAAGTTCTTCTTTAGCGGGTCCTTGCAGACGGGGCACTGGGTTCCTGCTCCCAGCCGGAGAACCAACCTGGAGGGCAGCACCTTCCCGGAACGCTTGGGAGACAGGCGGCGGACGAAGGGCAAGGCCGCAGAGCCGTCGTCAATCGGGAGCTCCTGTATCCGCCGCCAGAGATCCTCGTGATTCGGCGTCATGGTCATCCCTCCTCTTCTTGGGCGAAGGAGGGAGGGATGGATGTGCGCGGAAAGTGAAGGCCCCTGCGCCTTTACTCCTCGAGTTGCTGGACGATCACCACGAAACCGGTGTTCCCCACCGGCGCGAACCCGGCGAGCCAGCCTCCCGCATAGTTGGGATCTCGCCTGGCGAAGGGATCCCGGTAATCTCGTTTCGTCAGCGCGGACGCCGGACGAGTGTCATTCGATGTGAGTTCGTGATCGCAGGTCCGGGGAAAGCCGGCCGGAAACTTGCTCTTGTCGAACGGCACCGCTTCCTGCCTGGCGGTCATCGCCGGATGAAGAAGGACCACGTAATCGGGCGGATCCTCCGAAGGCTTGCGATTGTGGGGAGGGGAGGAATCCCAGGGCGCCACGAGCACGACCTTCCGTCGGTCGCTGTGAAGGTGAGGGACGTCCAGCGTCGGGTCGGTCGTGATCGCCACGGCAACGATACCGATGGGAACGCCGGACTCCACCACAGGGGCGCAAATGTCGAATTTGTCGAGACCGTCCACTTGCGAACGGTAGACGCTGGACACATGGACCGAGGCCAAGCCGGTCCGCCCGGCGTGTTGCATCGCGCCCTTGAAGTAGTCCCGTTCCCTGAAATCCACGCCGATCACCGCGGCGGGCGTACGGGCCACCAGGATCCCCTGGACGTCCATGATCTGCCAATTGACGACCATCGGGTCGCTCGCGACCCGATTCAGGAAGTCCTGAAGGTTCCCGGCCTCGCGCCTTTCCTTGACGTCGTCCAATCCCTTGTAGGGCCGCTCCTTCAAGGATCTGTTCCAGGCGGAAAGCAGCGCCACCAGCTCCGGCGAACGAGACAACGCCTCGACGCGCGTTCCCCACTCCCGCATCCGGTTGAGAAAGACGTTGGAGGCGAACCGGGCGGTGAAGACGTTGCTCTCCAGAATCTCCTCCCGACGGGCCGCCTGCTTGGCTTCCTGAATTCGGATCGCGTCCGTCCAAAGGAAAATGAGCGACATCGCAATCCCCGCCATGATTCCGAGGGCGACCAAGGCCGGGTGCCGCTTGCCCCATTTGGCCGCCTTCGCGAGCCGGCCGATCGGCCTGGCCTTCACCGGCCTTCCAGCGAGCCAGTTTTCCAGATCCTTGGCGAGCGCCTCGGCGTTTTCGTAGCGCTGTCCAGGGTCCTTCCGAAGGCACATCAGGCAGACCGCCGAAAGATCGGCGTCCACGTTGGGGTTGATCTTCCTGGGCGACACCGGGTCCTCGAATTCGATCTTCTCCATGGTCTCTCGCGGCGTCTCCCCTGCAAAAGGCGGTCCTCCCGTCAGCAGCGCGTAGAGCGTCGCCCCCAGCGCGTAGACGTCCACCGCCAGCGTGAGCCGCCGCCCAGGACTGGAGAACTGCTCGGGCGCCATATAGGGCAGGGACCCCGCCATGTCGCCGGTGGCCGTCGCTTCCCCCGACGCGTCCAATCGCTTCGCGAGGCCGAAGTCCGTCACGTGGGGCCGGCCTTCCGCGTCGACCAGGATGTTGCCTGGCTTGAGATCCCGGTGAAGGATGGCCCGGAGGTGTGCGAAGCGGATGGCGCGGGCGACGGTGACCAGGAGCTCGGCGGCGGCGCGAGGGGTCTCCCGGTAATCCTGAAGGCGCATCTGGAGGCTTTTACCTTCGACGAACTTCATCGTGTAATAGGGCTGTCCCTCGTGCACGCCGAACTCGTGGATGGGGACGATGTTCGGGTGATCGAGCTCGGCGGCGGCCTCCGCCTCCCTCTTGAACTGCGCCATGTCCTCCGCCGAGGCGAATCGGCCCAGCCGCAGGACCTTCAGGGCGACGACCTGCGTCTTGAGCTCCCGGTTGAGCGCCTTGTAGACGACGCCCATCCCGCCTCTTCCGACTTCCTCGAGGATCTCGTACTTCCCGAAAACGGAGGGGAGCGGGGCCGGCGCCGGAATCTCGCGCGCGGCATGGATCTGCCGACGGATCCAGTCCTGCCCGGCGAAGAACTCCTCGAGCTCGGACGCGAGGTCGGGCGCGGCTGCCCGTACCGCCTGGCGGTCGACCGCACGGCCCTCTTCAATGGACCGCAGGCACTCTTCGCGGATCGTCTCCAGCCGCCGCTCCCGGTCAGCGCTTTCACTCATGCTCTTCCGGTGCCTCCGACGGTTCTGCGAATCTCCGCAACCCCTCGACTGACCAGGGATGAAACCGAGCTGAAGCTTCTTCCCATCCGCTCCGCCGTCACCTTGAGCGAGTACTCCTGGATGTGGTGCAATTCGACCGCGGTCCGCTGATCTTCCGGAAGGAGGGCGATGGCCTCCACGAGCCGTTCGATTTCCTCCTTCCGCGCCGCGTGCGACGAAGGCGAAGTCTGCGAGTCGCCGAGCCAGTCGGCCAGGCGACGCCTGGAGTTGTCAATGCGGGTCTCCAGGTCCGCGTCTCGCGCGTCGCATGTGAACTTCCGAACAAGGTCGTGCAGGTCGTTGAGGAGAGCCCTTTTCAGCCATGCCTTAAGCTCGGCGTCCGTCTTGCCTCGAAACTTGTCCAGCTGCCGGTAGACGTCCATGAAGGTGTGTTGGACGACGTCCGAGGCGTCGATCTTCGAGCGCAGCTTGGGATCCAGGAGGATTCGAGCCAGGATCGTCAGGAATGGCCTGAACCGCTCGAGGTCCATCATGTCCTCCCCTGGCATAGGCGTCATCCCTGCCCGAATTGTGCGCGCCATGCAAGGGTTTTCCTGAAATAGAGATCCTCGGAAGATGCCGCGCACAAGCGGCCGTCGGACGTCGCCCCGATCCTTCGAAAGAGTCGGACATCCTCCCTATCCTTGGCCCTCGGGATTACATCTATTTGGGCAATCGGGAAGGGAATAGGGCGGGATTCTTCATGAATCGTCCCCGCCCTCGCAGGCGAAGATCGCGCAGCCGCCGAAGTAGGCCCAGCAGTCGGCGTGGTGCGGCGTGCGACAGCGCCAACAGGGTTTCACGCGAGCGTCCAACGGCGTGAAGCAGACGGGACAGCGGCCCTTCTCGACGGATTCCTCAGTGGCCACGATGACGATTCCCGACTCGGGCGCGGGGCCCCCGTCCGTGCGGAAGGAATCCCTCGCCCCTTCGATGCACTGCGCCCGGAAGTCCAGCCACTCCACGATGAGCACCAAGCCGACGAGGAGGCAACATCCCACAATGATCACAATCTGAACGATTGATTCGGCCATCATCGACTCCAACGTCTTTCCCCCGACACCCGGCGGACCACGGGGCATTCCCGTCGGTCCCGAGCTCATCAGCTCCTTGTCCTTCTGGGCGACGGCCGAGGACGTCCAGTGCGCGAAATCATGAGATGGGTGCGGAACTCACGCGCATTTCGATGCCTCCGGTTTCCTCTCTTATCAGGAGGACTGGGAATGGACCTCTAAAGCGACGGGGGGCATTGTTTAAAGGACCATCCCATTTCAGCGAAGACTCCCGATTTCTCGCACAAGCGGTCGCTCCGTCGGCGCCTGCTCTCTGGAAGGGAGAACAGGCCATGACGACTGCCACGCTGAAGGCTCCAACCGCCTCGACGACCACGGGCGAGTCCCCTGCCGTCCCGTGGGGGAAACGGATCGGGCTTGTCGCCGGACCGGTGGCGTTCTCTTCGATCGCCTTCCTGCCCTCGGCGCTCCACGGAATCGCGGGCGCGGGAGACAGGCCGGCCTTCGCGGCGGCGACCCTCGCCCTCATGGCGATCTGGTGGTTGAGCGAGGCAGTCCCGATCGCCTGGACGGCCTGCGTGCCGCTCGTGCTCTACCCCGCCTGCGGGGTCTTCGGAAATGATCTCCTCGTGAACGTCCGCTCCTCGGCGGAGCCGTTCGTGGACGCCTACATCTTCCTCATGCTCGGCGGGATGATGATCGGCGCGGCGATGGAGCAATGCGGCCTCCACCGGCGCGTGGCGCTCCACGTCATGCGGGCCGTGGGGACGGACCCCCGGCGCCTCCTCCTCGGGGTCCTCGCGGCGACCGCGGCGGTCTCGCTCTGGATCTCGAACACGGCGACGGCCGTCATGATGATGCCGATCGCCCTCGCGCTCCTGGTGCAGCTCGAGGCGGCCGCGGGGCGGCGACTCCCGTGCTTCGGGACCGCCGTCATGCTGGCCGTGGCCTACGCCGCGAACATCGGCGGGATCGGCACCAAGATCGGGACGGCCACCAACTCGATCTTCTGCGGCTTCGTTCAGCGGACGTTGGGGTTCGAGATCGGCTTCATGAAATACGTCGCCTTCGGGTTGCCCTTCGTCGTCATCTTCATCCCTATCGTCTGGTGGGTCCTCTGGAGGGTGGGGCGCAGGGACGCCCCGCAGGGCTCGCAAGGCCGAGCCGTCCTCGAGCGCGAACTCTCGACGATGGGGCGGATGACCGGCGGGGAAAAGGTCGTGCTGTCCGTCTTTGTCGCTGCGGCGGTGCTCTGGATCTCAAGCGACGTCCTGCGCGCGTGGGTGGCGCCGTGGACGGAGGGCGCGGTGCGCTCCGTGTGGCCCGGCTTCAAGTTCGGCGGGAAGCATTTCGAGGCGTGGGTCGCGATGGGGGCGGGCCTCGTGCTCATGGCCCGGGGCCTCCTCTCCCCCGGCTCCCTCCGGCGGATGCCGTGGGGAACGCTCGTCCTCCTGGGCGGGAGCTTCGCGATGGCCTCGGGGATCGAGGGGAGCCGGCTCTCGGAATGGATGAGCGGGCGCCTGGCGGGGCTGGCGGCCCTCCCGCTCCTGGCTCAGATCGGCCTCGCCGCATTGGCGACGGTGGGGCTGTCGGCCGTCGCCTCGAACACGGGCACGGTGAGCGTGCTTCTCAACGTCCTGCCCGCCTCGCCGGCGGTCCTCTCCGCCTCGGCGATCGGCGCCTCGTGCGACTTCATGCTCCCGGCGGGGACTCCGCCCAACGCGATCGTCTTCGGCAGCGGCCGCGTCCGCCTGCCGGACATGATGAAGACGGGCTTCCTGCTCGACCTGGCGGCGGTCGGCCTGGCGACGACCTACGTGTTCCTCTACGCAAGGCACCTGTTCGGGTAAGGGAAGCCTCGTTGCTCCCATCAGAAGTGTATGAGTGAGAAGAGTCGTGTTCCCGCTCATACACTTATCACGGGACCCCTGCTCTCACGGCCCCCGATCGCCGATCTACCTATATATGAGCAGGCAGACCCTGAAAGAATGCGTCGACGACTACCTCCTCGACAAGGCCGCGAAAGAGACCCGCCGCGCCTATGACCGGGCCCTCCGGCAGTTCTTCCAGTTCATGAACGTCGCCTCGGTCGAGGACCTGGCGGGCGTCGACCGCGGCGCCATCACCCGCTTCCGGAACCACCTGCGTGACGAGCTCGGGCGGTCGCCGGCCTATACGAACCGGCAGCTCTGCGCGCTTTCGGGATTCTTCAAGTGGCTACTTTCCGAGGAGGAAATCAAGGCGAACCCCTGTGAGTTCGTCCGCCGGTACAAGGTGGAAGACGAATCCCGGACCGAGGGGCTCGAGGAGAGCGAGCTCCAGGCCATGGTCGAGGCGACGAAAGACGGGTCCCTCCGGGGCCTCCGTGACCGGGCGATCCTGGTCACGCTCTATTACGAAGGGCTCCGCCGGGGCAGCCTCGCCCGCCTCGAGATGCGGGATCTTAGGATCCATCGCCAGGTGCTCGCGCTCCGGAACACCAAGACGAGCGACTACAAGGAGATCCCGCTCCGGCCCGAGACGGTGAAGGCGATCGAGGATTATCTGGCGGTGCTCTCGACCGAGCTCGCGATCGCGCCGGGCGAGCGGGATCCGATCTTTGTGTCCTTCTCCGACCGCTCCCGCGGGAAGCGGATCTCCCCGAACGCGGTCCTCCAGATCGTGAAAGCTCGCGCGAAGCAGGCGGGCATCAGCCGCCGCGTGGTCGCTCATTCCGTGAGGCA
>CAZSCC010000212.1:0-17577 GCA_964604905.1 uncultured Planctomycetales bacterium | reverse complement strand
TAAAGCTCGCGGAGTTCCGCGGCATCGAGCCAGGGGTTCTTGACATAGCTTCCGCAGGAGGTGCAGATCGAGACGCTCATGCGACCTCCGTCCGCCTCGACGTCAAAGGCGTGCCGGAGCCGGCTCTGGCAGGCGGGACAGGCGTCGACGCTGATCAGGGGGCACCCAGGGTGATGACGCTGCGCAGGAAGCGGGCGCTGGAGAGCTCGCGCTCCAGGTGGTGCAGGACGCAGGCGTCGAGGATCTGGCGGATCTCCGCCACCAGCGACTTTTTCACCGGCTCCTTGGGCATGTCCCCCTCCCCGAAGCGGGCGATCGACTCCAGCGACGGCCGCCGCACCGGGAACCAGCGCTCCTCCTTCGGCCGGCACTCCACGCAGAGCGCCCCGCCGTCGCGCACCGAGAAGTAGGCGTCGGGCCGCACGACCGCCTTGTGGCACACCCCGCAGTCGCGGAGCCGCGGAAGATAGCCCAGCGCCTTGAACGCCAGCGCCTCGAACGAGAAGACCGCGTCCGGCACCGGAACGCCCGCCTCGAGGCGCTCGAGGAGCTCGATCAGGCGCTCGAAGAGCCCCTCGGTCGCCTGCCCCTCGGGGCAGAACTGGTCGATGAACTCCGCCGCGTAGCAGGCGGCCACGTAGCGCGGGTAGTCGGCCCGGAGCTTGGTGAACGAGCGGACGCGCTCGGCCTTCGTCAGGAGGTCGAGCGTCCCGGGGCGCTTCTCGATGCGGATGACATCGTAGACGGAGAGGAGCTCGAAGGGAGCGAGGAAGGGGCTCTTCTTCCGCTTCGCCCCCTTGGCGACACAGTTGATCTTGCCCGACTCGGCGGTGAAGAAGCGGAGGACCTGGCTCGTCTCGCTCCAGTCGACCACGTGGAGGCAGACCGCCGAGGTTCGCTGGAACTCCATCCGCTACGAGAGTTCCCTGACGAACTTCTCGATCCGGTCGAGGCCGCCGGAGATCTTCTCCATCGAGGTCGCGTAGGAGAGGCGGATGTACTCGTCCGCGCCGAAGCCCGAGCCCGGGACCGTGGCGATGTGGGCCTTCTCGAGGAGCGTCTCCGACATCGCGACCGACCCGGTGATCGCCTTCCCCTGGAACGTTTTTCCGTAAAGGGCGGAGACGCGCGGGAAGACGTAGAACGCGCCCTGCGGCTCGCCGCAGGAGACGCCCGGGATCTTGCGCAGGCGGCCCACGATGGTGTCGCGCCGCTTCGCGTACTCGAGGCGCATCGTCTCGACGCACGCCTGGTCGCCCTCGAGCGCCGCGATCGTGGCGTACTGCGCGATCGAGGTCGCGTTCGAGGTCGACTGGCTCTGCATGCGGCCGGCGGCGGTCATGATCTCCTTGGGGCCCGCGGCGTAGCCGATCCGCCAGCCGGTCATCGCGTAGGCCTTGGAGGCGCCGTTCACGACGACCGTCCGCTCCTTCATCTCGGGCCGCGCGGTCGCGATCGACGCAAAGGGGACGCCGAAGACGAGCTTCTCGTAGATCTCGTCGGAGATGACCAGCAGGTCCTTCTCGACGCAGACGTCGGCGACCGCCTTGAGCTCGGCGGCGGTGTAGACCATGCCGGTCGGGTTGGAGGGGCTGCAGAGGATGAGCACCTTGGTGCGGTCGGTGATCGCCTTCCGGAGTTGGTCGGGCCGCATCTTGAGCTCGTCCTTCTCCTCGGTGGCGACGATCACGGGCGTGGCGCCCGCGCACTTCACCATCGCGGGGTAGCTCACCCAGTAGGGGGCGGGGATGATCGCCTCGTCGCCCTCTTCCAGGATCGCCTGCATCACGTTGTAGAGCGAGTGCTTGGCGCCGCACGAGACGACGATCTGCGACGGGTCGTACGCGAGGCCGTTGTCGCGCTGAAACTTGGCGGCGACGGCCTTCCGGAGCGTGAGGAGCCCCGAGGCGGGCGTGTACTTGGTCTGGCCCCTGGCCATCGCGTCGGCCGCGGCTTTCTTGATGTGCTCGGGCGTGTCGAAGTCGGGCTCGCCGGCGGAGAAGGAGATGACGTCGATCCCCTGGTCACGCATGGCGTTGGCCTTCGCGGTCATCGCGAGGGTGACGGACTCCTCGACCTCGCTGGCGCGGCGCGAGAGGACGCTCTTTTTGGCGATGGATGTCATAGGGTGGCTAGTCTAGGAGAGGGGAAAGCGGGAATCAAGCATCTGGCATCAGGGCCGGAGTTCGAGGACGATGTCCTCACGATAGAGTCGCCCGGGGAGTGGGTCGTCCCAGTCACCCTCCCCTGAGTCGTCAAGGCCGTTGATCGATACGCTCCAGACTTTCAGAATGCCGCCGACCCTGGAATGATGGAGGGTCGTACCGAAGGGATCGTCGAGCCGCAGAAATTCCCCCGTGGCTAGATAGTGCGCCGCCATCCTCAGCAACCGAAGTTGGGCCAACCGGGAACGCAGATCCGACCGATAACGATTGTAGAAGTCCTGGATCATGGGATTGGACGACGCCTTGGACTCTGCTTCGATCTGCTGAGTGATCTTGAGTTCATCGCTCCAGGACATGGATTGGGACGCCGCATCCCGTGCGTACCATTGCCCGACCGTCTCGAACGTGTTCACGGCCATGAGCCTGGTTGAAAAGGCATACCGCCAGCCCGGTTTCGGTCGATGGGGCGGCAATACATCCGCCGTGGGACCGTGGCGCAGAAAGGCGAGTCCGATCCATGTCCTGGCGTTCAGGAGATCGGCTCCTCCCGTCTCATAGAAGTGATCGAGAATCTCCAGTCCACGGGCGATCCGCTCAAGATCAGCCTTCGCGACCTGCTTCGTGAGAAGGACTTCCTTGAGGCCATCGACGGCGTATCTGTAGAGGGTGAGAGCCGTGTCCATGTGATGGGGAAACCCATTGTGGCCGACGTCACGGGCGAAGAGACCGAGACCCAGCAGCAGGTCGGAGGATTCCGAGACTCGACCTTCTTCCAGCAAGATTTTCGCTTTGCTTGCGGCGAGGAGGGCAAGCTGGATCTCTCCAACTGAATCTCTCATGGATACCCAGTCAATGGCACGGCGGCCTTCGAGGCGGCGGAGGCCGCGGCTCCAGTGCTCGAGAGCGGAGCCATGCTTCGCCAAGATCGCTTCCGCCGCTTTCCGGTCGGCACCCGGTCGTCGGTCGATGAAGTCCCCTATAGCGGCTCCCGGACTCGACTTCCACACCTCTTGCAGGGCGAGTTCGTAGTCGTCCCATGCGTTGCCCGGAACGGGATCGCCCTCCAGCACCGGCCGCAGCGCATCCCGCGCTCCGGCTTCCGCGATCCATTCCTGCACCGACCGCTCCATCGCCGCCCACTTGCGCTCGGCGACCGCCCGGGTCCAGAGCCACAGGGCGAGCACGCTCGCGGCGCAGGCGCCGAGGAGCACGCCGGCGATCTTCCACGCGGGCTTCTTCACCTCTTGAATAGTATCCCGGCCGGATCGTATTCCCCGGGTCCATGCGGTAGAATCCGGGGCGTGAAGCGCTCGCGATGGATCCTCCTGGGCCTGTCGGCCCTCCTCGGGACCGGACTCCTGGCCGCGTTCCTCAGGCCCCGCCCGCCCGAGGAGTTCCCCCTCGCCGAGCTCGTCCCGCGGGACGCCCTCTTCTACGCAGGCTTCCCCGACGTTCGCCGCTTCGAGGAACTGGTCTCGAAGATCCCGGGCGCGTGGAAAGAGGAGGAGCGCCGGAAGCTCGAAGAGGCGAAGCCCCATCTGGCCGGGCCGATCGCGTTCTACCTGGACGCCAGGGGCGAGTGGGTCGGGCTCGCGCGGCTGACGCGGGCGGCGGCGCTCGTCGCCGACCTGGAAGGCGACGCGGCGGTCTTCGCGCAGACGCCCGCGGCCCTCGCGCGCTTCCGCGGCCGGAGCGGCGCGATCCGAGACGTCGCCGCGTTCCGCGAGCTCAAGTCCCGACTCTTCCTCAACCTCGAGTCGTTCGAGCTGAAGGGGCGGTTCGGGGATTTCGCCGCCCTGGGGTTCGAGATCGAGCCGGGCGATCCGTGGGTGATCCGCGGGAGGGCGGCCTACCGGCCCGACCGCTTTCGCCTCTACATCGAGAGCTACGTGCAGTCCCCGCCCCGCGCGGGATCGGCCGAGGGCGGCCCGGCGGCGCAGCTCGCGCTGACCGACCCGTTCCTGCGCCTCTGGGACGACCTCCTCGAGGGACTCTCCGCCGAGGCCCGGGATCGCATCGAGCGCGAGTCACAGGTGCTCCGGCGCGACCTGCTCGACGGGCGCGACGTGCGCGAATTCCTGGGCCGCCTCGGGCCGCGCTGGGGGCTCGCCGCGCTGCCCACGCCCCACGGCTTCCCGGCCGTCGTCGCCTGGCTCGACCTGCCCGACGATGCGGCGCGCGAGACGCTCGAGAAGCTGCTCGTCCGCGCCGCGCAGGACAACGAGCGCCTGTCGCGCGGCCGCGGGCAGGTCCCCGCGGTCGAGGTCGAGAAGAAGGACGGCCACTGGCGGCTGAAGTTCCCCTGGGCGGCGTCGCTCCGTCTCGGAGAGGCCTTCACGCCCTCTTATGCGTTCGCCGGGAACCGCCTCGTCGTCTCCACCTGCGCGGCGACGCTCTCCCCGCCCGCGGTCGGCGACGGCGACGCGCATGCGGCGGTCTCCATGAAGGTCGCGCCGACGATCGAGCTCCTCGCTTCGGCGGCCCCCTTCCTGACGGACGACGCCTTCCAGTCCGAGGCGGACGGGATGGCGCTCGCGCGCTACGTCCGCGAGTTCAACCCGCTCGCCCTGGGGGCGCTCGCGCGGAAGATCCCCGACCCGGTGGAGCGCGCGAAGCACCTAGAGGTCCGGCGCGCCGAGCTCGTGGCGGAGGCGCTGGCCGAGATCGCCAAGGGTCGCAAGTACCAGGACGAGCTGGCGAGACGGAGGGCCGAGATCGCCGCGTGGGGGGAGCGGCTCTCGTGGATCGACCGGATCGACGGCTCGGGCCGCTTCAGCGGCGACGGCCTCCGCTTCGAGCTGCGCGCCCGGACGAAACGATCTCCTTGATCTCGGTTTTCTTATCTCCTTATCTCCCTCTATCTCCTTATCTCCCAAAAAAAGGCTTGCCACCACGCGGGACCCCGGATAAGAATATGCGTCCCTCACCAGGCGTCCGTGGGCGGGTGGTGGAATTGGCAGACACGTACGTTTGAGGGGCGTATGCCGAAAGGCGTGCGAGTTCGAGTCTCGCCCCGCCCACCACTTCGACTCGCGTCCCCTTCGGGGCAAGCAAGCCGGGATCAGACGAGGGCCTCGCCGGCGGGCCCCCTCCACCGGCGGTGCATCCACATCCACTGCTCCGGGTACTCCCGGATGCGCGCCTCCAGGAGATCGAGCCAGAGTTGGCTGACCTCACCGTGGCTGCCCTCGGTCGGGAGCGGACCTTCGAACCGCAGGACGTGGGTGCCGTCCGCGCGCTGGACCGCCGTGAGCACGAGGAGCGGGCTGCCGAACCGCTTGGCGTAGACCGCGGGCCCGCTCGCCGCCATGATGTCGCGCCCGAAGAAGCGGGCGGGGAATCCCCCCTTCCGGGGATGCTGGTCGGCGAAGAAGGCCACCACGCTCCCCTCCTGGAGCAGCTGGACCACGCGTTCGCGGGCGTCCTTCTTGACGATGACGTCGAGATCGAAATGGCGCTTGAGGTAGCCGATCCCCCAGTCCAGGAGCGTGCCGTTGCGCTGCTTCTTCATGATGACCGCCGCCCGCACGCCCAGGAGCCGCGGGATGGTCACCATGCGGATCCAGCAGCCCATGTGGGCGCTGACGACGACCACTCCCTTCCCCAGCGCGTAGGCCTTCGTGAGAAGCTCGGCGTTCTCGAACACGAGCCCCACGCCCGCCTGGCGGGTCGAATGGGCGACCTCCGCCACGTGGCAGGACATCGTCTCGAAGACCCCTCGCGCGATCCGCTCGGCCTTCCCCTGGGGCAGCGCGGCGCCGTAGGCGAGCCGGAGGTTGGCGATCGCCCGGGTCCGGGGGGTGCCGTTGGAGAGGAAGGCGAGGCGCGCGATCGTGCGCGCGAACCGGAGCGAGGCCGCGTACGAGATGAGCCCGAGGGCGCCCAGGAGGAAGCGCACGAAGAGGTACTCCAGCTGCCGCATCATGCCGGGTTTCTAGAACTCCCTCTTCTTCTTCGCCGCGGCGGGGGCGATCCGGGCCTTGAGGCCCATCGACATCTTCATCGTCATCTCGCCGCCCAGCTCCTGGGCGTCAGCGCTCATCTCGGCCTTGAGCGTCAGGTCGAGCGCGCTCGTCTCCACGCGGCCCGACGCCGGGCGGAAGCGCGTCTCGCCGGTCCCCCGGTAGCTGAGCGTGCGGATCTTGAGGGTGACGTCGCCCGCCACGCCCTCCATCTTCCCCTCGCACTCGATGTCCTTGAGCTCGGTGTCGACCTTCGTGGAGAAGATCGCGACCCGCGCGGCCCCCTCGCCCTCGAATCGCTCGAGCCGGTAGCGGAGGGGCACCTTGATCGGCTTGCCCGAAAGCTTGAGCTCGCCGAGCGAGGTCAGCTCGTTCTCGTAGACCCACGCGTCGCCCACGCCGACGGGCTTCTCGGGGAGGACGAAGGGGTAGAGGTTGCCCGACGCGGCCACGCCCTGGAGGAGCTTCGGGAGGCGCTTCCCCTTCTTCGCCTCCTTGATGAGGCCGCGCGCGTCCATCTCGAGGTCCGCCGCCACGCCGAAGCCCTCCATCTCCTTGAGCATCGGCTCGGCGAGGTTCGGGTTGAGGCCCTTCTCCGTGTCGACCAGGACCTCCCCATCGGCCCCCTCCATCCGGACGTCCCTCCCCTTCACCCGGATCTTCACGGTCTGGTCGCCGACCTCGACCTTCTGGTCCATGTCGAGATCGGTGAACATCGCCTCGAAGAGGTAGCGGTCCTTGCCGGCCTCCTTGCACGCGGTGCGCAACGTGAAGAGGATCTTCCCGTCCATCCCCTGCTTGAGCTGCACGGCGTCGCTCGAGATCTCCATGACCATCTTCATGTCGAGATCGAACCGCAGCTCCTCGCGGTCGCCCGGCTTGTACTCGAGGCGGAGCGGGACCGCGTCCTGCAGGAGGGGGAGGAATCCCAGGAGCGCCGCCAGCCGCATCATGTCTAACTATACCCTCAACGGAGCGCCAGAGGACGGAGCGTGAATCCGGCGGTGCTCCCCTTGATCTTGTTGGTCGCGCAGACGTAGCCGAACTCGTACGCCTTGTCGCGCGCGAGCTCCTCCAGGGTGTGGAACTCGCCGATGTGGACCCCCTGCTGGATGAGCAGGTAATTGTGGACCGGCATGAACGACCGGTACTTCTCCCGGTAGGCCTTCGCGTCCTCCGGCTTCGGGCCGTACTCCAGGCCGCTCGTGTCGGAGCCGATCATCATCGAGCCCTTCTCCTCGACCAGCCACTTCGCCGCCTCGAGCGTGATCCCCGCCGAGTCGGCCGGGCCGATCTTCGCGTGGTCGGCGCCCGTCTCGCCCCAGTGGCGGAGCGTGCCCGTCCGGATGAGGACGACGTCTCCCGGCCGGAGCTCGCTGCCTTGCTTCCGGAGCGCCTCCTCGAGGTCGGCGACGCCGATCGCCGTGTTCGGGGCGAGCGAGTCCGCGCCCTTCGCGCCGGCGACGTCGATCATCACGCCGCGCGCGACGATCGGCGGGATCGTGGAGGCGTCGCACTTGCGCGGCCCCCAGTTGCCGCCCCAGTCCTTCTCCTTGAAGCCGTTGTACCAGTGGTCGTCGGCGCCCTCGGTCGCGTGGCCCAAGCCGTCGATCTGGGTGGCGACGTTGTCGTTCAGGAAGAGCGCGCAGCTGTGCCAGGCGGTGCCGGTCGGGTTGTCGTTCACGAGCGCGGGGCTGTCGGCCTGGCGCTTCACGCCCTCGGGGGTGCGGAAGGAGATGATCTCGCCGGGGCTGTGGCCGGGCCACTTGTAGGACGTCCGGTCGTAGAGGATGCCCAGATCGTAGACCTTTCCGGTCTTCGCGAGCCGGAGCGCGGCAAGGCGCGAGGCGTCGGTCATCTCGTTGAGCGATCCGACTTCGTCCTGGGGCCCCCACACCCAGCCCCACCCTTTGCCCTTCTGCCACTTCTTCAGGTCCTGCGTCGCGGCGCCCGAAGCCACGACGGCGCAGGCGGCGAGCAGCAGGAGGGCGAGCCCGATTCCCCACGTTTTCATGGCGATCTCCTCATGGAATGTCCGTCCCATGAGACACTATCGAGAGGGATGCGGCAAGCGAACGACGCACCCGGGGTCGCCTCCGCAAATGCTTGATTCTTGAAGCGGGATGCCCCATCTTGACTCTCCCATGACCGTCGATAGGCTCGAACCTGCGATGATGACCGGGCGGCCGGGATGCCGGGTGATCACGCCATGAGCGTCGAGATCCTCGAGTTCGAAAGCGGGGTCCTCCGGGGCAACCCCCTCGGCGATCCCGCCGTGCGGCGGACGCCGGTCTACCTTCCGCCGTCGTATCCGAAGGGGCGTTACCCGGTCTACTACGTCCTGACGGGCTTCACCGGGTTCGGCGAGATGCTCCTCGCGCGCGGGGCGTGGAGCGAGTCGCTCCCCGAACGGCTCGACCGCCTCATCGCGACCCGAAAGATGCGCGAGGCGATCGTCGTCATGCCCGACTGCTTCACGCGTTACGGGGGGTCGCAGTACCTGAACTCCTCCGCCACCGGCCGCTACGAGGACCACGTCGTCCGCGAGCTCGTCCCCCACGTCGACCGCCGGTTCCGCACGAACGGCCGCCGCGCCGTGCTCGGGAAGTCGAGCGGCGGCTACGGGGCGATGGTCCTCGGGATGCGCCACCCGGACGTCTTCCACGCCCTCGCCTGCCACTCGGGGGACCTGTACTTCGAGTACTGCTACCTCCCCGACTTCCCGAAGGCCCTCGACACGTTCCGGAAGTTCGGCGGCCCGGCGAAATTCCTGAAGGCGTGGGAGAAGATGCCCAAGCGCGGCCGCGGGGACCTCCACCCCGCGCTCAACACGCTCGCCATGGCCTCCTGCTACTCGCCGCGCGGGAAGGCGTTCGACCTCCCCTTCGACCTCGAGACCGGGGAGCTGCGCGCCGACGTCTGGAAGCGCTGGAAGGCGTGGGACCCCGTCGAGATGCTCGACCGTCACGCGAAGGACCTGAAGAAGCTCCGCTCCGTCTTCGTCGACTGCGGGAGGCGCGATCCGTTCGCGCTCCACCACGGGGCCCGCATCTTCGTCGCGAAGGCCCGCCGCCTGGGCGTCCGGCCGACCCACGAGGAGTTCGACGACGACCATTCGAACATCGCCTACCGCTACGACCGCTCGTTCGCCGTCCTCTCGAAAGCGCTCGCCTAGATCCACTTTCCGGGAACCCTTGACACCCTCCGTCGTCTAGTATATAACGTTACTAACTATGAGCAACCGAGAGAAGCTCCTGGAAAACGCGGCGAAGGTCTTCGGCAAGGTGGGGTACCAGGCCGCCAGCGTCGACGACATCCTCCGCGCCGCGAAGGTCGCGCCCTCCAACTTCTACTACCACTTCAAGTCCAAGGAGAAGCTCGCGCTCGAGGTCCTCGAGGGGTACTTCGAGAAGTCGCGCCAGAGGATCGGCCCTCTTTTCATGAACAGGAGGCTCTCGGCGACGGCGAAACTGGAACAGTTGCACCGCCAGTTCGTCCAAGAGATGACCCAAAGTTGCTGCTGCGGGGGATGCCCCCTCGGCAACCTGGCCCAGGAGCTCTCGGACACCCATCCGGGCTTCCGGAAGCGCCTGGCCGACTTCTTCGAGGAATGTATGGATGGGATCGCGGTCGTCGTCCGCCAGGGCGTCCGGTCCGGCGAGTTCCGGAAGGACGTGGATCCCCAGGCCGCCGCGTTCCTGCTGTTCGGCGCGATCGAGGGGCTGATCCTCCTCTCGAAGAACCTGAAGAAGACCGCCCCGCTGGAACAGGGGTTCCGGCAGGCGCTGGTGCTGCTCAAGAACTAGAAAGGACCGTTACCGATATGGACGCCACCTTCGAGACCCGGATCCAGGCCCACCAGGAGGCGCTCCTCCGCGCCGCCCTGAAGTTCTGCCACGGCGACGAGGCCCTGGCCGAGGACATGGTCCAGGACACGTTCATCAAGGCGCTCCGGAACACCGACCGCTTCGCCGAGGGCAGCAACCTGCGCGCCTGGCTCATGCGGATCCTCTACAACAACGTCATGAGCGTCTACCGCCACAAGCAGGTCGCGAAAGAGGGCCCATATCCCGACGGCTTCGACCCCGCGGTGGAGAGCAGCGACGACCGGGAGGTCAGCGACGAGCTGCTTCAGGCGGTGAGCGACCTGCCCGAGGACTACCGCACGGTCTTCCTCATGGCCGCGCTCGAGGACTCGCCCTACCAGGTGATCGCCGACAAGCTCGGCATCCCGGTGGGCACCGTGATGTCGCGCCTCTGGCGCGCGCGGCAGAGCCTCAAGCAGCGGCTGGCGACGTCCACGGCCCTCAACTAGACTTGCGCCGCAGCAGGTAGACGAAGAACGGGGCCCCCGCGAGCGCGGTGACCGCCCCGATCGGGAGCGGCGCGCCCCCCGAGGCCAGGCGCGAGATCACGTCGGCCAGCACGAGGAAGGTCCCTCCGCCCAGCATCGTCACGGGCAGGAGCGTCCGGTGGTCCGGGCCCACCAGCTTCCGGGCCGCGTGCGGGACGATCAGGCCCACGAAGCCGATCATTCCGCACGTGGCCACGACCCCCGCAGCCGCGATCGACCCCGCCGCCAGCAGCACGCGCTTCACGCGCTCCGCCTCCACCCCGAGCTGCGCCGCCGATTCTTCTCCCAGGAGGAGCAGGTTCAGTTCGCGCGCGTGGACGATCATCACCGCCGCGCTCGCCGCCAGGCACGGAGCCACGATCTTCACGCGGTCCCACGGGTCCGGCTGCTGCAGGTTCCCCATGAGCCACGTGATCACCTCGTTCCAGTTCTGGCTGTGGCGCAGGAGGAGCACCGAGACCAGCGCGCCCGCGAACGCCCCGATCGCCGAGCCCGACAGCAGCAGGCTCTCCACGCTCACCCGCCCCCGCACGCGCGCCAGCTGGTAGGCGAGGAACGCCGCGGCCAGGCCTCCCGCGAACGCCGCCGCCGTCGCCGTCACGAGCCCGAGCACGATCGACGAGACCGCCCCCAGTGCCGCGCCACCCGAGACGCCGACCACGAAAGGATCCGCCAGGGAGTTCCGGAAGAGCCCCTGGAAGCACGCCCCCGACACCGCCAGCGACGCCCCCGCCAGGAAGGCCAGGGCCGCTCCCGGCAGACGATACTCAAGGACGATCGGCCCGGTGACGTCCAGCCCTTGCGATCCCACGAGAAGGCGCAGCCCCACCGCCACGGCGGCCGCGACCAGGAGCAGGGAGATCGCGGCGAATCTAGGGATTCTTCGCATGGGAGATAGGGAGATGAATGGAGATAAGGAGATGAAGAACGAAGACAGAGACGGAGGACGACACGGCCCCTCTCCTGATCTCGCCCATCACTTGTTCTCCTGGAACAACCTCGCCGCCGCCTCCAGCCCCAGCGCCAGGCGGGGCGTGGGGTAGACGAAATGCTCCTTCGCCACGAAGTGCACCCGTCCGGTCTTCACCGCCCGGAGCTCCTTCCATCCCGCCCGGCGATCCAGCCCCTCCTTCCGCCCGTGCGCGATCAGGATCACCTCGGGGTCCTTCGCCATCACGCTCTCCCAGTCGACCAGCTTCCACCCGCCGTCAAAGACGTTCCGCCCTCCCGCACGCGCGAGCGCCTCGCCCAGATAGGTCTCGGGCCCGGACGTCCCGAGCGGGTCGGCGCTGTGCTCGAAATAGAAGGTCGGCCCGGCGGAAGGAGCGACCGCCCCGATGCGCGATCGAAGGGCCTCCGCCGCCTTCCGGCCCTCCGCCTCGTGGCCGGTGATCCCTCCCAGCCTCTCGAGCGCCCCGGCGATCTCCTTGAACGACTGGGGATCGACGCCGAAGACGGCGTAGCCCTTCGCCTCGAGGTCCGCGCAGGTCTTCTTCGAGATCGACGGCGCGGCGAGGACCAGGTCCGGTCGGATCGCCGCCAGCTTCTCCCAGTCAAGGACGATGTCGCCCACCTTCGCCGGCGTCGCCCCGGGCGGGACTTCGCAGTAGGTCGTCACCCCGGCCACCTGCTCTCCCGCGCCCACGGCGTAGAGAAGCTCGGTCGTGCTCGGCGCGAGCGAAACGATCCGCGAGGGCCGCGCCGGGACGAGGACCTGCTTCCCGCGCGAGTCGACGACCGGCACACCGCCCGCGGGCGCCGGCGGCTTCCCGCAGCCCAGGAGCAGGAGCAGCGCGAGCGCCCTCATGGCCTCACCAGGACGAGCGGCCCGCCCGTCTCGGGGTGGGCGCGGACCATCACCTCGGGGCCGAAGACCGGGCGCAGCACCGCCTCGGTGAGGACCTCCTTCGGCGTCCCCGCGGCCGCGATCCTCCCCTGGTGCAGGAGCAGCAGCCGGTCGGCGAACGCGGCGGCGAGGTTCAGGTCGTGCAACGTCGCCAGCACGGCGGTCTTCTTCTCCTCGCGGAGCGAGCGCGCGATCCGCAGCACCTGCGCCTGGTAGGCCAGGTCGAGGTGCGCGGTCGGCTCGTCGAGCAGCAGCGCCTGTGGCTCCTGCGCGAACGCGCGCGCCAGGATCACGCGCTGGCGCTCGCCGCCCGAGAGCTCGCGGATCGAGCGCCGCCGCAGTTCCCAGGTTCCCGTTCTCTCCAGGGCCTCGCGCGCGACGGCGCGGTCGCGCTCCCCTTCCGACTGGAAGCGCCCCAGGTGCGGCGCGCGCCCCATGAGGACGACCTCCTCGACCGTGAAGTCGAAGTCGAGGGGCGCCTCCTGCGGGACCACGCCCACCGCCCGCGCGCTCTGGGCGGCCGGGATCTCGTAGAGGTCGCAGCCGTCGAGCAGCGCCTTCCCCAGCCGCGGCCGCAGCACCCGGCTCATCGCGCGGAGGAGCGTGGACTTCCCCGAGCCGTTGGGCCCGGCGATCGCGACGAACTCGCCCGGCGCCACGCGGAGCGTGACGTCCGAGAGGACGTCCCTCCCGTCGTAGGCGCACGCGACGCCGGAAACCTCGAGGATCATCAGAACTTCACTTCGCCTCCTACGAGCCAGCTCCGCTCGGGCGCGGGGTTGTAGCGGTCGGGGCCGAAGCCCAGGCCCGAGCCACCCGAATCGTTGTACTCCCGATCCGTCAGGTTGTACACCGCCACGAACGCCGTCAGGAAGCGCCACGTGTAGGCGAGGCGCGCGTCGAGCACCAGGTAGTCCGGGAGCTTCGGCGCGACGTTGTCGAGGTCGTTGGTCAGGTAGCGCCGGCCCGCATAACGTCCGCTCAGCGTGAGCGTCGCGCCCTCGTAGCGGGCGGTCATCCCGGCCGTCCCGGCGTAGCGGGGGCTGACGGGGTAGGTCTTCCCCTCCTGGGCGGGCGTCGGCCCCTCCTCGATCGTCGTCCGGTTGAGCGTCCAGGTGCCGAAGAAGTCGATGGAGGCGCAAGGCGTGACCCGCGCCTCGGCCTCGATCCCCTGGTGGACGACCCGGTCAAGGTTGATGTTGGTGAAGCTGACGCTGGAGTCGAAGAACAGCTCGTTGTCGACCTCCATCCGGTAGAACGTGAGGCCGGCCGAGCCCAGCGACCCCGACCAGGCGCGGAGCCCGGCCTCGTAGAGCATGGCCCGCTCCTCCTTGAGAAGGGGGTCGGTGACGAGGAAGCCCACCAGCTCGTCGCGCGTGGGGAGCTTGAACGTGCGGCCCCAGGAGGCGTACGCCGAGAGTTCCTCGAGGACGCGCCAGGTGAGCCCCGCGTAGCCGCCAATCTCGTCGAACGCGCGCTGGTCGTCCACGCTGTCGGGGGCGAAGGGGACCGGGACGATCCGCTTGTCCAGCGTCAGGAGTGCGCGGTCGTAGCGCAGGCCGCCGGTGATCGTGAGCGGCCCGATCGGGCGGACCTCGATGCCCTCGTAGAGGCCGAGCAGGCGGCGGGTGTAGTCGATCTCGTCCGGCGCGCCGAGCGGCGCGCCCTTCTCGCCGGCGGCGGTCTCGTAGGAGAGATCGACGCCCGAGGTGAAGGTCGCCCGGCCGGAGAAGGCCTTGGGTGCGATCACGTGCTTGAGCTGGAGCATGGTGATGTGCGACTGGTCGTCGGCCACGACGCCGCCGAACTGCCGGCTGAAGAGAGTATAGGTCCGGGTGCTGTGATTGAGAAAGAGGCTCGCCTCGCCGAAGTCGTCCAGCTTCTGGGTCAGGCCCGCGTCCAGGTAGTCCTCCTCCACGTCCGTGTCGCCGATGCGGGTCGGATCGGCCCCGTCCCGGCCGAGCGTGTCGATCTGCGCGGCGGAGAGCGTTCCGGGCTGCTGGCGGCGGTCGGCGTGGTGGCCCACCTTGACGATCGCACGGAGCGATGCGTTGAGGGGGAACTCGAAGCGGCCGGTGAGGTCGTTCGCCGCGAACTTGCTGTGGTCGCGCCAGCCGCCGGTCCCTTCCATCGCGGCGAAGACGTCGTAGGTCAGATCGCCCGAGCGGCCCCCCACGTTGGTGAAGGCGCGGTAGGTGCTCCAGTTCCCGCCGGCCACGGCGGCCGTCCCTGCGAACTCCTTCTGGCCCCTCTTGGTGATGATGTTGACGACGCCGGCGAGCGCGCCGTCGCCGTAGAGCGCCGAGGCAGGCCCACGGACGATCTCGATGCGCTCGATGTTGTCGATCGGGATCGTGGCCCAGTCGCTGAAGTTGCCGACCACCGAGTTGGTCTTCCGGCCGTCGACCAGGACCAGCGTGCGCTGCCCGTTTCCGCCGCCGTTGTTGTAGCCGCGGAGGTCCACGATCTGGTCGTAGGCCCCCTTGTGCTGACCCTGGGCGAAGAAGCCCGGCTGGCGCTGGATGACCTCGACGATGTTGGTCGCGCCGCTCTCCTTGATCTGGGGGGCGGTGACGACCGTCACTCCGGAGGGGACGTCGAGTACGTCGCTCTCGCGGCGGTTGCCGATGATGACGACCTCCTTCTCCTGGGTCTTCGGCTTCTCCGCCGCTTCCTGCAGGCACAGCAACAGCGCCACGATCGCGTCCACGATCCCCTCCTCGCCCGCTCGGGGTAAAAAAAAAACTGGGTGCAGCCTCCCTAGGCGGGAAGCTGCACCCAGTTCGCTTCGTTTCCCGATCGACAGACCGCCCTTCTCCGGGGCTCCGTCTATGTCCGCTCAGGCAGGTCTTCTGGCTCCTGGATCCTTTCCCGGGCCTTCCCACTTCTACTTCCGCAGTGGCCTCGGGCGTACAGCTCCAGTTACAGCGGCGGGACCGCCCCCGGGTTTCACGGGGTTCCCTATTAAGCCCTTTCGGGCGCCTGTGCTGGGGGTCATCATAGCCCCCCAGCGCACCCTGTCAAGCGAAGGCAGGGGATCCATCCACCCGGTGGCGCAAATCTGCGAGGCAGGTTTACGCCACTCTCCCTGTAACCTCCCGGCCCGGGCGCTTCTCCGTAGGGTGTTGGAAAGGAGAACCCCATGAGCACGACCCAGATGGAACAGGCCAGCTCGATGCGAAACGACTACCTCGAGCAGGTGGTCAAGCAGAAGGCCCAGCTCGAGAACGACCTCCGCGCCCGGCGCGGGGCGTATTCCAAGTCTCCCGCTCCCATGATGGCCAACAACTCCGCCAGCGGCGCCGCCTGTCGCGAGGCGGGCACCGACGTCCTCCGCATCACCGACCTGGACGCCTCGGGCGCCGGGCCCGTCGGCGGCAACGCCGTCGACGTGCGCGTCAGCGGCTGGTGGCGCTGGAAGAACGTCGTCATCCCCCCCAACGCCTACGTCGTCCACACCCGCCGCGGCCACGAGGAGCCGGTCCACTGCGGACTGGGAGTCTCGTTCCGTTTCGACCCGGTGACCGACTCCTTCCTCGTCGTCCCCTCGGCGATGCAGACGATCATCATCAACGCCAACTGCATCTGCCGCGAGAAGCAGGGCGTGCTCGTCCAGGGCTACGTCCAGTGGATCATCGAGGACTTCAAGACCGCCTACCGCAAGCTCGACTTCTCCGACTCGCTCGACCCGATGCGCGTCGTCAACGTCCAGCTCCGGGAGCAGGCGGAGGCGGCGATCAAGGATGTGGTCGCGACCATGTCCATCGACGGCGTCCTGGCCGACAAGCAGCCGATCATCAAGGAGCTCACCACGCGCCTCCGTCACGTGGCCGAGGGTGACGGGAACGACAAGGGCCTCGGGCTCCGCATCGTCACGGTCCAGATCAAGGAGGCGGTGGTCAGCTCGCCTCGCGTCTGGGAGATGCTCCAGCGGCCCTTCCGCGCCGAGCGCGCCAAGGAGGCGCGGCTCGCCGAGCTCACCCACGAGGCGCTCGTCCACACCCGCGAGAGCGAGGCCGAGGAGGCCCAGGCCGCCCAGCGGATCGCCACCGACGCCGAGGTCGCCCGGCTCCAGGCCGAGGCTGAAGCCGCGAAGTTCACGCGCGATCAGCTGGAGCGCGTCCGCCGCGCGAAGGCGGAGGCCGAGACGCTGGCCCAGACGACCGCCCACGAGCAGGAGAAGCTGGAGAAGGAGGCCGTGATCTCGCGCCTCCGGCTCGAGCAGCAGCTGATCGAGGAGGGGATGCGCCAGGAGGCGGCCAACCGCCAGGTCGAGAAGGAGATCGCCTTCGAGGCCGCGCGCCGGAAGATCGACAACGACCTCTCCGCGACGGCGCTCCAGAAGCAACTGATCGAAGTCCTGCCCACGGTGGCGGAGAAGATGCCGCACCCGAAGGAGGTCCGGAGCTTCCAGATCGGCGGGGCCGACGGCCTGGGCGCCCTGGTGGGCGGGCTCCTCAAGCTGGTGGAGTCCCTGAAGAACGCGAAGGCGGAATAGCGGATCGGGCGCCCCGCGGATACGTCCCCGGGGCGCCCTCTCCAAGAAACAATTGCAATGCCGTCATGGGTCGCAGAGACACGGAGAAAATCTTCTTCCTGAATTCCAGGGTCAAGGGCGAACGGGGAGCAGTCCTGATTGGAACGTCGGCTCCGTGACTCCGTGCCTGCGGCCAATCCTTGGGGGCAGGGCACTGATTCCCAAGAAGCTGCCTGCGACCCTCTTCCTAGAGCCGGAACGCCAGCTCCCGGGTCCTGACGAGCTCGGCGTACCGGCGCTTCAGGAACTCGCGCACCCCCTGCTCGGGCAGGACCGAGATGAGTGGCGCGTACGAATGGCCCTCGGGACGGATCTTGCGCCGCGCGATCGCGTCGATCACAAGGAGCAGCCGGTCCACCCGGGCCTCCTCGAGCTTCCCCTGGATCACGAAGACGTCGAAGAGCTTCTTTTCCTCCTGCTTGTAGACGCTGTACTCGGTCGGCGGTCCGTCCTCCTCCGCCCGCGGGTTCTCGATCCGGTAGCTGAAGTAGCCGTGCTGGAGCTCCGCCCCGAACGCCGGCCGCTCGAGGAGCACCATGTCCGCCTTCACGCCCTTCACGACCGTGTCGACCTTGATCTCGCGGATCCTCAAGTACCGGAACCGGGGCGGGATCCTCAGCCTTCTCATCTGGTCCCACGCCTCCTGCTCCGCGTCGACGACCCACGGCATGAGGCCGCCCTCTTCCGGCGGCGGGACGGTCCTGTCCTCGATC
>CAZSCC010000211.1:0-5444 GCA_964604905.1 uncultured Planctomycetales bacterium | reverse complement strand
GTCTGGACGATGCGGATGTTCTCGGGGTTCGGGACGGCCCGCGACACGAACCAGCGGTTCAAGTATCTCCTTGAGCACGGCCAGACCGGGCTCTCCATCGCGTTCGACATGCCCACGCTCATGGGATACGACTCCGACCACCCCCGGTCCAAGGGAGAGGTGGGCCGCGAGGGCGTCGCCGTTTGCACGCTCCAGGACATGGAGACGCTCTTCGACGGCATCCCCTTGGGCGAGGTTTCGACCTCGATGACGGTCAACAGCACCGCGGCCATCCTGCTGGCCTTCTACATCGCAACCGCGGAGGGGCGCGGCGTGAGGGCTGCCCAGCTTCGCGGAACGATCCAGAACGACATCCTCAAGGAGTACATCGCTCAGAAGGAGTGGATCTACCCGCCCCTGCCGTCCATGCGGATCATCACCGACATGATGGCCTTCTGCGCGGACCATCTTCCCAAGTGGCATGCGATCTCCGTCTCCGGCTACCACATCCGCGAAGCCGGGAGCACGGCGATCCAGGAGCTCGCTTTCACCCTGATGGACGGGTTCACCTACGTCGAGTTCGGGATCCGCGCGGGCATCCCGATCGACAAGTTCGCGCCCCGGCTCTCCTTCTTCTTCAATTCCCACATGAACTTCCTCGAGGAGATCGCGAAGTTCAGGGCGGCGCGTCGCATCTGGGCGCGGAGGATGAAGGAGCGTTACGGCGCGAAGAGCCCCGAGAGCTGGCGCCTGCGCTTCCACACGCAGACAGCGGGCTGCTCCCTGACGGCGCAGCAGCCCGAGAACAACATCGTCCGGACTGCGATCGAGGCCCTCGCCGCGGTCCTCGGGGGGACGCAATCGCTCCACACGAATTCGATGGACGAGGCTCTGGCGCTCCCCACGGAGCAGGCCGTGAAGGTGGCCCTGCGCACGCAGCAGATCCTCGCGCACGAGACCGGCCTGACCGACCTGGTGGATCCGCTGGCCGGCGCGTACTTCATCGAGTCCATGACGACCCGGATGGAGGAGGAGTGCGAGAAGATCTTCGCTGAGATCGAGCGCCGGGGCGGCATGGTCCCCGCGATCGAGCAGGGCTATCCCCAGCTCGAGATCGCCAGGGCCTCCTATCAGTTCCAGAAGGACGTCGAGGAGCGCCGCTACATCAACGTGGGAGTGAACGAGTACGTCGAGAAGGCGGAGAAGTCCCTCCCGACCCTGAAGATCGATGCGAGGGTGGAGCGGGAGCAGGTCGGTGCCGTTCGACGGTACAAGGAACAGCGCGACGGAGGCGCGGCGCAGCGCGCGCTCGAGGCGATCCGAAGCGCCGCCCAGGGGAGCACGAACCTGATGCCCCCGATCCTGGAGGCAGTCAGGGTCCATGTCAGCCTGGGCGAAATCGTGGACACGCTTCGGCATGTCTTCGGGGAATGGCGGGAACCGCCGACTTATTGGTAGCCCATGTCGACCCAGATGGAACGCAAGAGCCGGGTGATCGTGGCGAAGCCAGGCCTCGACGGTCACGACCGGGGCGCGAAGATCGTGGCGGCGGCGCTGCGGGACGCCGGCTTCGAAGTGATCTACACCGGTCTCCACCAGACCTGCGAGGCGATCGTGAACGCCGCCCTGCAGGAGGACGCCGACGCGATCTGCGTCTCGATCCTGTCCGGGGCCCACATGACGATCCTCCCCGAGATCCTCGACCTGATGAAGAAGAAGGGGATGGACGGGGTGCTCCTCTGCGGAGGAGGGATCATCCCCCCGGAAGACGCCGAAGAGCTCACGCGGATGGGCGTCGGACGGCTCTTCGGCCCCGGCACCGACACCCGCGATATCGTGAGCTATCTCCGGGGGGAGATCTCCCGCCGCCGCAAGGGCTAGAGCGCCCTGCGCCCGCTTTGCCTCAGGTGACTGGCCGCCGCCAGGAGTTCCATCAACCTCGACTGGATTCCCCCGCGGTACCCGCTCGGGATAGCCCGCCGGGCTCTCTTCCAACGCGCGATCCCGCGATGCGCCTTTTCCAGCCCCGACATGATAGACCGGAACAGATTGGGGGCCGTGGGACGGCGGCGCGACTTGGGGAGATAGTTTTGGATGAAACTGGCGAACTCCGAGTCCCTCATGGCGCGGACCCTTTCGTCATGAGCCAGACGCCTCGCCACGATGGGTGTCGTTCGAGAGAGAGCGTAAACCTTTGAGAGGCTGAGGGTTGCGAATGTATGCTTTAAAGCATAGTTTCGTTTCAAGAAGTCCGCGACTCGCATGTGTCGGCAGGCCGTGCTCTGATTGATATGCGCCGCCTGCCTCAGCCATCGCAGCCAGCACCTTCCATTCCTGGATGATTCTTTGGCTGCGTGGAGGATGCGAGCAGATTGCAGGACGTACTCCAGCGAATGCCGGTTCCACCGGCGACGGCACTCTTCCAACTGCCGGGTGAACGCGTCTAGGCTACCGGACATGAGGCACCTCCAAGAAAGTGAGAACCAAAATTCCTCGCTCCACCCAGAAGTCCCAAAGGGGTCAAAAACTCGACACGGAAAATGAGCGTTCTTGGAAAATAATAGATGCGTCGGGGCGGCTTACGGATTGCGGGGGAGCGACGGGAGGAGTACACTAGTTCCGACCCTATGGACCTCATCCGGACGCGGGTCGATCCCGGTTCCCCCGAGTTCCAATCCAATCAGCGGCATCATCGAGCCTTGGTTGAACAGCTCCGCCAGCGCTTGGCGCAGGTCCGGAAGGGAGGGCCCGAGTCCGCAGTCGCCACCCAGAGGAAGCGGGGAAAGCTGCTGGTGCGCGAACGCGTGGGGAAAGTGCTCGACCCGGAGACGCCGTTTCTCGAGCTGTCCGCCTTGGCCGCGTGGGGTCGGCACGAGAACGAGGTCCCGTCGGCGGGGCTGGTGACGGGAGTCGGTCGGGTCTCGGGGCGGGAGTGCGTCGTCGTCGCCAATGACGCCACCGTGAAAGGCGGGACCTATTTCCCGGAGACGATTCGCAAGCATATCCGGGCCCAGGAAATCGCATTGGACAACCGCCTTCCCTGCCTCTATCTCGTCGACTCGGGCGGCGTCTACCTGCCCCTGCAGGCGGAGGTCTTCCCGGACAAGGAACATTTCGGGAGAATCTTCTACAACCAGGCGGTCATGTCGTCGCTTGGAATCCCCCAGATTTCCGTGGTCCTGGGAATGTGCACGGCCGGCGGGGCCTACGTGCCGGCGATGTCCGACGAGAATATCATCGTGCGGGGCGGGGGGACGGTCTACCTCGGCGGCCCTCCCCTGGTGAAGGCCGCCACGGGCGAGGACGTGACGGCCGAGGAATTGGGCGGGGCCGAGATGCACACGCGGGTCTCCGGAGTGTGCGATCACCTGGCGGAGGACGAGGAGGACGGACTCCGCCTCTGCAGGGATGTCGTGGCCGCCCTGAACTCGGTGAAGAACGTCGGTCTGGATCTGGCGCCGCCCGAGGAGCCGGCATATCCGGCCGAGGAGCTCACCGGGATCGTCCCCGCCGACCCCCGGCTCCCCTATGATGCCCGGGAACTGATCGCGCGATTCGTCGACGGAAGCCGCTTCCATGAGTTCAAGGCGAACTACGGCAGCACTCTGGTCTGCGGCCAGGCACGCTGGTGGGGATACCCCGTGGGGGTCGTCGCGAACAATGGCGTGCTCTTTTCGGAGAGCGCGCTCAAGGGCGCCCATTTCATCGAACTGTGCGCCCAGAGGCGCATCCCCCTCATCTTCCTCCAGAACATCACCGGGTTCATGGTCGGGAAGAAGGTCGAGCAGGGGGGGATCGCGCGGGACGGGGCCAAGATGGTGCAGGCGGTCGCGACGGCAGGCGTCCCGAAGATCACCGTCATCGTCGGCGCTTCGCACGGAGCGGGGAACTACGCGATGTGCGGGCGAGGCTATCGGCCCCGATTCCTGTTCACGTGGCCCAACGCGAGGGTCTCCGTGATGGGAGCGGAGCAGGCCGCGAGCGTCCTCGTCCAGGTCAAGCGGGAGCAGTTGGCGCGGGACGGGAGGAGCCTGTCCGAGGCCGAGGAGAAGGCGATCGCGGGGCCGGTCCTGGAAAAATACGAGCGTGAGGGTGACCCGTACTATGGTTCGGCCCTGCTCTGGGATGACGGGATCATCGACCCTGTCGAAACGAGGCGTGTCGTCGCGCTCTCATTGTCCGCGTGCCTGAACGCCCCCATTGGCGAGACCCGCACACCCGTTTTCCGGATGTGACCCATGGAGACCCTCAGCGTCGAGACCCGCGGGCCGGTGACCACGGTGCGCCTCCAGCGCCCGGAGGTCCGGAACGCCTTCGATGAGACGCTCATCTCGGAGTTGACGCAGGCCTTCGGCGCGATTCCGGAGGCGACGAGGGCGGTCGTCCTGACCGGAGAGGGACCGGTGTTCTGCGCCGGGGCGGATGCGGCCTGGATGAAGAAGAGCAAGGAGTATGGCGAGGAGGAGAACGCGCGGGATGCCGCCGCGATGGCGACGATGCTTCGCGCCGTCGAGGAATGTCCGAAACCGGTCATCGGCCGGGTGAGAGGGGCGGCCTTGGGAGGGGGAAGCGGCCTGGCGGCGGCCTGTGACATCGTCGTGGCCGAAGAGGGTGCGCAGTTCGGCTTTACCGAGGTCCGTCTCGGGATTATCCCCGCGGTGATCTCGACGTTCGTCCTTCCCAAGATCGGTTGGGGCGCGGCGAGGCGGTACTTCCTGACCGGGGAGCGGTTCGGCGCCCGCGAGGCGCAGGCCCTGGGGCTGGTTCACGAGGTGGTTTCCCCGGACGCCTTGGATGCCAGAGTCGACGCGCTGATCGCGGAGTTGCTCCGCTGCGGTCCTCGCGCCGTGGAGGCGGCCAAACGGCTGCTCCGCGAGGTGGCGGGGCTGTCCCGGGAGAAGGCCATCGAGCATACCGTCCAGAGCATCGCCCGCCTTCGCGTCTCTCCGGAGGCGCAGGAGGGCCTGGGGGCGTTCCTGGAAAAGAGGAAGCCGGGCTGGTCATGAAGGTGCTGGTCGCCAATCGAGGCGAGATCGCCTGCCGCATCCTGCGAACCCTCCGCGAGATGGATCTCCCGTCCGTGGCTCTTTACACGGATCTCGATAAGGACGCGCCCCACGTGGCGCTGGCGCGGGAGGCGGTCGGAATCGGCGGCCCGGACCGTTACCTCGACGGGGCCGCGATCCTCGCCGCCGCGCGGAAGACCGGGGCGACGGCGCTCCATCCAGGCTACGGGTTCCTTTCCCAAAGCGCCTCCTTCGCCCGGGCCTGCGGGGACGCGGGAGTGGTCTTTATCGGGCCGACCCCCGAGTCCATGGAGGCCCTTGGGGACAAGAGAGGCTCGAGGAAGACGGCGGAGGAACTCGGCGTGCCCGTCGTCCCGGGGGTGCGCGAGGTTGATTCGTTCGAATCGGTGAGGGAAGCCGCGGATCGTCTGGGATACCCCGTGCTCCTCAAGGCGGCGG
>CAZSCC010000210.1:0-8791 GCA_964604905.1 uncultured Planctomycetales bacterium | reverse complement strand
CCAGGCGAGCTTGACGAAGCCGAGCTTCTTACCTTCTCCCTCGTCCGGGCGCCGAGGAGGCCGGAGGGGCGGAAGACGAGGAGGACGATCAGGATCCCGAAGACGAGCGCGCTCGTCCACTGCTCGCCCACGTACTGGCTCCCGAGCGAGCGGACCAGACCGATCACGATTCCCCCCAGCATGGCCCCCGGGAGGTTTCCGATCCCGCCCAGCACGGCCGCCGTGAAGGCGTACAGGCCGTTCTGGTAGCCCATCTGGAACGAGACGGTGTTGATCGAGAGGCCGTAGATCACGCTCGCCGCCCCGGCGAGCGCGCCGCCGATCAGGAAGGTCGCGCCGATCACGCGGTCGACGTCGATCCCCATGAGCCGCGCGGCCGTCGGGTTCTGCGCGGTCGCGCGCATGGCCTTCCCGAGCTTCGTGAACCGGACGAAGAGGGTGAGCCCGATCATGAGGGGCACCGTGACCAGGATCACCAGGAGGTCCTTCGCGGTGAAGCGGAGCGATTCCGTGCCCAGGAGGTTGGTGTTGGGAAGGAGGTCGGGAAAGTTGATGTCGGCCACGCCCTTCCAGATCTGCCCCGCGCCCATGAAGACGAAGGAGACGCCGATCGCGCTCACGAGGGGCGTGAGCTTGGGAGTGTTCCGGAGCGGCTTGTAGACCACGCGGTCGACCGCGAAGTTGAGGGCCGCGCAGAACGTCATGCAGATCGCGAAGGCAAAGAGGATGGCCAGCGCCGCGCGCCCTCCTCCCATCGGCGTTCCGGAGGGGACGGCCAGGACCTTCGGGCCGGCGCGCAGCAGGAGGGCGAAGAGGAGCGCCGCGACGAGGCCGGCGGCCGCGCCGGCCAGCCAGGGGGTCTTCGAGAGCCTCGCCCTGAGGAAGGCCGGCGGCAGGGCCCAGCCCGCGACGAACAGGGGCGCGCAGAGGAACGGGATGGCCCAGAGCGGGGTCGCGGCCCCGACGGACAGGCCCATCCAGGCCACCAGGGTCAAGGCCAGGAACGCCCCCAGCATGAAGAGGTCGCCGTGGGCGAAGTTGATCAGCTCGATGATGCCGTAGACCATCGTGTAGCCGATGGCGATCAGGGCGAAGAGCGTGCCGGTGGTGAGTCCGTTGATGAGCTGCTGGAGGAAGATCAAGGCTCGATCTAATCCTCGCCGAGGGTCGTGAGGAAGACGAACTTCCCGTCCTTCACGCCGTTGCCGCTCATCGTCTTGAGCGTCGTGTCGCCGTTCTTGTCGAACGACCACTTGCCGAGCACGCCGTCGAAGTTCTTGATCGTCAGGCCGGCCGCGCGGATGGCCTCGCGGTCCTTCCGGCCGGCGCGCTGGATGGCCGCGAGCGCCACCTTCCCGCACTCGTAGCCGTAGGCGGCGTAGGCCTCGGGCGCCTTGCCGAACCGCTTCTGGTAGTTCTCGACGAACGTCTTCCCTTTGCCGGTCAGCTTCTCGGCGGGCAGGCCGCCGAAGGTGATGAGGGCGCGGTCCTGGAGGTTGGCGGCGCCCGCGGACTCGATGAACGCGTCCTCGAAGCAGCCGTCGGGGCACATGAACTTGGCGTTGAGGCCGACGGCGAGCATGTCCTTGACCAGCTGGCCGGCCTTGGTCTGCGTGGTGCCGCCGAAGTAGATGAGGTCGGGGCTGCTCGCCTTGATCTTCGTCATGAGCGGCTTGAACTCCTGGGCCTGCGCGTCGATCCCCTCGTGGCCCAGGATCTTGAGGCTGATCTCCTCCGCACGCGCGTGGAAGAGGTCGGCGACGCCCTTCCCGTAAACCTCGCGGTCGTCCAGGATGAATACCTTGTTGAGCCCCAGTTTCTTCGCCCAGTCGGCGGAGACGACGCCTTGGATGTCGTCGGCGGGGACCACGCGGACGTAGTTGATCTTCCCGCTGGGGCGGTACTTCTCGGGCTCACCCGCGTCGCCCTTCCCGGGCTTGGTCAGGCCCGGCCAGGTGTTCGCGGGGCTGATCATCAGGAGGCCGGCCTGGTTGAGCTTGGGCATCGAGACCTTGGCCGCTCCCGAGTTGTAGGTCCCGATGTAGATCATCACGTCGGGGTCCTTGATCGCCTGGTCGGCGTTCGCGGCTTCCCGCTCGGCGGTCCACTGCCCCGCCTGGGCGGTGGCGTCGTCAAGGTCCTCGTACTTGATCGTGAAGGCGCCGACCTTGCCGCCCGCGTCCTCGAGCGCCATGACGATGCCGTTCACGATGGTGTCGGTCTGTCCCTTGGCGCTGCCCGTGCGGGGAAGGCTCGAGACGATCTTGATGACCGCCGGGTCGCCCTGCCCGAAGGCGAACGTCCCGACGAAGAGGAGGGCCAGAAGGACGCGGAACGGATGGGATTTCATGGTTCCTCTCCTCTATGTACCGCGGGATGGCGGGATTCTAGGCCCGGCCCCCGACTCGAGTCAACCAAAACCGCCGGCCAGGACCAACCCCGGAGCCACGGAGCCCACCGAGCGGACTCTTGAAGAGTTTCTCCGTGCACTCCGTATCTCTGTGGCGAATTCCGGTCTTGCAACAGCCTCTTATACGACACCGCGAGCCCTCCGGCGAGGGGGATTATGGACCCTCCGGCCCCCCTCTGCTACAGTAGGCGGTCGCCATGGCCATCGAACGCAAGACCGTCGAGCACGTCGCGAAGCTCGCGCGGCTCCAGCTCTCCGAGGCGGAGCTCGCCCTCTACGGGACGCAGCTGGGGGCGATCCTCGACTACATCGCCAAGCTCGAGAAGCTCGATGTCTCGGGCGCCGAGCCGCTCGTCCACCCGGCCGAGAGCGCCAACGTCTTCCGCGAGGACGTCCCCGCGCCGAGCCTGCCGCGCGCCGAAGCGCTCAAGAACGCCCCCCAGAAGACGGACGATTTCTTCGTCGTCCCCAAGGTCGTCGAATGACGGCCGCCCTCCTCCTTGCGCTCCTCGTCCAGGAGAAGCGCCCGTTCGGCGAGTCGCTGGCGCTGGTCCGCAAGGAGGCGCTGGCCTGGAACGCGGGGGCCGCGCTCCTCAAGGTCTCGTACAAGACCGAGCTCCTCTTCGACGTCAACCCGCAGGCCGACCGGGGGATGGACGTCGAGTTCCAGTTCGGCGGCCGCGACGGCTGCGCGCCCGGGGAGATGAAGGCGCGCAGCTGGACCCTCGGCCCGGCCGACGCCGCGCCCCGGGCGGGCGACGAGAAGACCGTGCGCCTCTCGCCGCCTCCCCTTCCCGAGAAGCTGGCGCCCGTGAAGACCGCTGTCGACGCCCTGGTCGCGCAGGGGATGAAGCTCGGGCCGAAGATGGAGCTCTCCGTGATCCACGGGCGTCCGCTCTGGGCCACGACGAACGGGGGCCAGAAGGTCTGGTTCGCCGACGGGGTCACGGGCCAGTTCGCCCACTATTGCGACGGCGCGTTCGTCGCGGCCAACTATGTCCGTGACCAGACGCTCGCGATCACGACGTGGAAGCAGGCGGTCGAGGCGATCGAGAAGGACCTGCGGGCGTGGAAGGCCTCGGGGGCCCAGGTGAGCACGATCCGGGCGACGGGCAAGCCCCGCAAGTATCTCGACGTCGAGATGGGCCTCGTCGACTGGGATTTCCAGGTCTACCTCGACAAGCCCGCTCCCGCGATGATCTTCTACCGGGTCTCGAATGGGAACGTCGTACAGTGGGCGCAGGATGCGGTCCCGGCGGACAAGAGCCATTTCACGGCCCTCTCGTCCTGGTCGCTGCAGGGGGCGGGCCAGAAGATGCTGGAGCACGCCGCGGTCAAGCCGTTCCTCGCATCGCTCCCCCGCGTCACGACCGAACTGCTAGTCGATGCGCCGCGGATGAAGTCGGGCGAGGCGGCCTTCCGGATCACGAGCCTCGAGGACCGTTCGGTGCTCGAGGTGACGCTCGACCGGAAGGGCGCCGTCAAGGGGGCGAAGAAGTGACCGACGCCCTCGCGCTCCGGGAGGAGATCGTCTCGAAGAAGACCCGCGCGGTCGACGCGGTCGGGCGCGCGCTCGGGCGGATCGAGTCGGTCGATCCGCGCGTGAAGGCGTTCCTCAGCGTCATGCGCGATTCGGCCCTCGCCCAGGCGAAGCGGGTGGACGAGAAGGTCGCGCGCGGCGAGAAGCTCGGCCCGCTCGCGGGCGTGCCGGTCGCGATCAAGGACAACCTGTGCACGACGGACGCGCGGACGACGTGCGGCTCGAAGATCCTCGAGCACTATCTGCCGCCGTACGACGCGACGGTCGTCCGCAAGCTGCGCGAGGCGGACGCGGTGATCGTGGGGAAGACCAACCTCGACGAGTTCGCGATGGGATCGTCGACCGAGAACTCCGCTTTTTTCACCACGCGCAATCCCTGGGACCTCGAGCGGGTGCCGGGCGGCTCCAGCGGCGGGTCGGCCGCCGCGGTGGCGGCGGGGATGGCGCCGCTTGCGCTCGGCAGCGACACGGGCGGCTCGATCCGCCAGCCGGCGGCGCTCACGGGGACGGTGGGGTTCAAACCGACGTACGGGCGGGTCTCGCGGTACGGCCTGGTGGCCTACGGGTCCAGCCTCGACCAGATCGGCCCGTTCGCCCGGACGGTGCGGGAGGCTGCGCTGCTCGCGCAGGTGATCTCGGGGCACGATCCGATGGACTCGACGAGCGTGGCGCAGGCGGTGCCCGACTTCACGGGGCTGCTGGAGCGGGACGCGAAGGGGCTCCGTCTCGGCGTGCCGAAGGAGTACTTCGGCGCGGGGCTCGATCCCGAGGTGCGCGCGTCGGTGGAGGGGGCGATCGCGACGCTGGTCGCGCGCGGCGCGGTGCGGGTGGAGGTGTCGCTCCCGCTCACGGAGTACGGGATCGCGGCCTACTACATCGTGGCGCCCTGCGAGGCGAGCTCGAACCTCGCGCGGTACGATGGGGTGCACTATGGCCACCGGTCGAAGACCTACGATGATCTTGCGAGCCTCATGGCCCGGTCGCGGGAGGAGGGGTTCGGCCCCGAGGTGACGCGCCGGATCATCCTGGGGACCTACGCGCTCTCGACCGGCTACTACGAGGCCTACTACAACCGGGCGCTCAAGGTGCGGCGGAAGATCCAGGAGGACTTCAACCGCGCGTTCGCGGCGTGCGACGTGATCGTGGGGCCGACGTCGCCGACGCCGGCCTTCCCGGTGGGGGCGAAGGCGGACGATCCGCTGGCGATGTATCTCTGCGACGTCTACACGGTCTCGACCAACCTGGCGGGTCTTCCGGGGGTGTCGATCCCGAGCGGCCTGACGAAGGGGGGCCTGCCGATCGGGCTCCAGGTCCAGGGCCGGGCGTTCGACGATCTCGGGGTGCTGCAGGCGGCGCGCGCCTTCGAGCGGGAGCTCGGGCTGACCCTTCCCTGGCCGTCGTTATCGTAGCGTAACAAAGCAAACCGTTTGTTTTGTTACGCGGAGGATCGCCGGGGTGGCGGAACTGGCAGACGCTGGGGTCTTAAAAGCCCCTGGGTCGCAAGGCCCGTGTGGGTTCGAGTCCCACCCCCGGCACCAACCCGCCCGAAGCGGGCGGAAAACCCAACTCCCAAAACCCAAATCCCAATGAACTCCCAACCTCCAAACCCCAACGGTCCCCAGGCGAAATAGGCCCCTTCCATCCCACCCAAGAAGCCGTCGTCCAGCGAAGCTCTCGAAGCCGACGACTGAAGCGGCGAGGGAGGATCAAGCCCTTCCCCGGACCCGGGTCACTTCTTCTCCCACTCGACGGCGGTCAGGGTCATCGACTGATCGGGGTCGGGAAGCGCCATCTCTCCCTTGGCCATGCCTCCCGGGATGTCCATCGACATCCACGCCTTGCTCTTCTTCTCGCTGCCCTTGGGGATGAATTCGAACCAGTGGCACTTGAGCTTCTTGCCGGCCACCATGATCTCCTCGTCCCCCTCCTTCTCGATCTTGACCCTGTAGGCGGGCTCCTTCGCCTTGATCTCCTTCTTCTGCGCGGGGACGGGAACCTCCTGACCGCCGACCTTGGACTTTCCGGTGACCTCGACCACGGCCACGTCGTCCTTCAGCTCCAGGAGCTTGTAGGTCATCTCGCCTTCGATCTTCTGCCCTCCGGCCTCCATGGACATGGTCATCTTGACCCAGGACCCGGCCTTGCACCCCGACCAATACTTGAACTGGGGATTGTCGACGTCCTGGGCCATCCCCAGGAGCACCATGACCGCCGCTGGAACGCAGATCATGCTTCACCGCCTTAATAGGACTGGACGGACGAACCTGGCCATCCAGTTTAGATTGTGCTTTTGAACGCGCAAGTCGAACGTCGACGGATAGGGTTCCCGATGATCGATGGTACCAAACCCCCCTGATCCGCAAGGCCCGTGTGGGTTCAAGTCCCACCCCCGGCACTTCGATGCGTCGCGCAGCGTCGGATCGAAGTGGGGTGAGCGAGGGAGCGGTCCCCTGAGGCGACCGAGACGAACCATGGCCCCCTGTCCGCCGCCATTCGGGGGTTGTGCCGGGCGATCGCTTCAAGCATGATGCCCCAAGGGAAGAGTGGAGGCCAGGACGATGAGGTCTGCGACGGGAATCCGACAGCTGGCCGGTCTGCTGGCGGCACTCCCGCTGCTGGGGGGCACCGCCCCGGTGGAAGTCCTCTGGCGCGGGGACTTCGAGACGGGGACCCTGGAGCAGTGGAAGGGGGCGCCCAAGTCCGACGGCGTCAAGATCGTCCAGGAGCCCGTGCGCGAGGGCAAGTACGCCTTGCGGATCGACGGGACCAACGCCGCCCGGAGAGGGGCCCTGGACCGCATCGAGTTCCAGCATCAGCCCAAGCCGCCCGGAACGGCGGAAGGCACGGAACGCTACTTCGGCTGGAGCGTCTACCTGCCCAAGAAATTCACGGACACCAACCACCAGGTCGGATACTTCGAGACCCGGAACAGCTGGAGCCAGCTGATGGCGTTCGAGGCCAAAGGCGAGGACCTCAAGTTCAGCACCCGGGTGCCCTACAAGCTCCATTGGACGGGCAGCGGGAAGCTGACGCCGGGCCGCTGGCACGATTTCGCCGTCCACGTCCTCTGGTCGCGCGATCCGGCGAAGGGGTTCGTCGAAGTCTGGTTCGACGGCGAAAAGGTGGTGCCGCCGGCGAAAACGGCGACCCTTCGAGACGAGAACGTCGCCTTCTTCCAGATCGGCTTCATGCGCGAGACGAGCGATGTGCCGGAGTCGATCATCGTCGACCACGTCGTCGAGGCGACCACCCTTCAGGAAGTCACGCCGCCTCCGTTGCCCAAGGGCCGCTGAGCGAAGTCCACACAGGGCTCGCGCATCGTAGGACTTCGGTCCGCTCGGGCATCCGGCATTTCCGGGGGCATTTGACCCCCCTGGTCCGCAAGGCCCGTGGGGGTTCAAGTCCCTCTCCCGGCACCCCTGAGGCATCCGGGAGTGCGAGGTCAGCGTGCGACCAGCGTGATCACCACATCCTTGTTCGGGTCGCCTCCATGGTCGGTCATGTCGGTGCCGACGCTGTAGAGGATCAGCCTGGAGCCTTCCCGTCTCATCCGGAAGGCATCCCGGGTGAGAGGATCGTGGGAGAAGTGGCGCGCGGACAGATCCAGGGGCCAGTCCTTCCCCGCGCCCTTCGCGTCCAAGGCCTTCAGCGCGGCGCCCAGGAGCGCTGCGCGCGCGTCATCCTGTGCCGCGGTCTCGATATCCCGCCAATTCGGCATCACCAAGGTGGTCAGCACGGCCTCGAGGTCCGCCCTGAGTCCGGCGTCATCAAGCTCGAAGACCGGATGCCAGGTCTGGCTGAGGCAGGTCGCCTTGAGCGAGTCGATGTACTTCGAATAGCGGACCTCCCGCAAACGGAGATGGGGTCGAAGGAGCGGGTTCCACACCAGGATCCGGTCCACCAGGGGTACGGGATCCGGCGTGAGCCCGGTGACGGGACCCTCAAGCAGCTCGAAGGCGAACGCCCGTTCCAGGTCCAGGCGCGCGGCGCAGGAAGCCCGGAACGATCGGGTCCCGACGACCTCGACGGCCCGGCGAAGCGGGGCTCCGAACGTGCCCCCGGCATTGGCGAAGGACTCGACGAGATCAAGCGCGCGTCGCAAGCCCACGGAGGCCAGGATCCAGAAATGAGGGAGCGACGTGTCCCGGAAGGCATCCAGGATCGAGAAGATCATGACGAGGAGTCTCTCCACCTCGTCCCATCGCCCCTCCTCCCCGGCCAGGCGCGCGGCGCAGGCGAGGAGGGGCACAGGACGGGACGCCATCCTGAAGGAGGGAATGAGAGCCTGAGGGTCTTTCGTCGAAGTCGCCAGGAGACGCGGCGCCCGGCCGTCCAGCGTCCGGACCAGGAGATCGAGACCCACGCGGTTCCGTGCAACCCATGAGGCCGCCCTTTCCCTCAATTCTGCAGCCTCGTCCCAGCAATAGGGGAAGCGCGATCCCCGATCAAACCCCATGCCCAGGGGCGGATCCGTGATCATCGCGAGGGCCCGTGCGAAGTCGTCGCCGACCGGAGAGGAATCGTCCGGAGCCTTCAGGGCGGTGCTCAAAGGGACCCCCGCCTGCCGGAGGCGGCTGAATTCGTCGGCCAGGACGGATCCCGTCCAGAAACTGAACGCGGTCCAGGCCAGCACGAGCGCTGCTCCCCACAGGGGCGTGGAGGCCCAGCTCAACCACCATCGCCAGCTCGTCACCGGGCCCGCTCCTCTCTCCCTAAGAGCTCGATGAGTTCGCCGGCCCGGAATCTTGACTCCTGATCCTTCCGAAAATGACGAAACCCTCCCTCGCGACCTTGGCCGGGTTCCGTTTCGGGGAGCCGGGGGGCCCGTGTCTCCGCGAGGA
>CAZSCC010000209.1:0-10801 GCA_964604905.1 uncultured Planctomycetales bacterium | reverse complement strand
TCGCTCAGGGGAAGCTCCCCGGTCTTCTCGTCGAACTCTCCCGCCCGCGGGGCGAACGACTTGTATTCCACGTCGTAGATCAGTTGCCGCACCCCGAGTCGATGCAGCGCCGTCAGCACCTGGGCCTGATGCTTGCGGGTGACCGTGCCGATCTCCCGCTGGGTCCCGTCGTCCATGTCCACGTGAAGGATGCGGTCGGACTCCCGGATGGGCGTGCGGAGCAGGAACGAGTAATCCAGGACCGCGTTGTCGAGCCTCTGGGCCGGGGCCCACCGGGTCGCGAAGGCCATGGCCGCGAGGAACGAGACCGCGACCCCCACGAAGAGCCCGAGGCGAGGGTCCCCCCGCTCGACGGCGCGCTGGAGGGGTCTCGCGAGGCGCCCCAGCGGGCCGGGCAGGCGGGCAACGAGCGACCGACGGGTCGAGGGCGACGAAGAGAGCTCGCTCACGCCCCTAGTTTACGCCGGCGCGAACGGCAGTGGAAGGCGAGCGCCAGGAGCAGCAGTTCGGGCCCCAGCAGTCCGCAGCCGCCCCCCGACGAGCCGGAGGATTCGGACGCCACGTCTTCCGGAGGCGGAGGAGGACCGGGATCGCCCGGGGGCAACGAAGAGTACACCGGAGGAGGATCGCCCGGCTTCGAGACCCGCCCTTGCCTGAAAATGAGGTAGGCCGGCCCGCCGGAGTAGTTGTACACCCAGTAGCCGCGCCCCGCCGTGAGCGCGTTCACGGTGACGTACTGGTGATTGATCCGCTCGTAGGGCAGAGGCGACAGGAACGCGCCCCCCGGGGCCGGGAGCGGATTGCTCAAGTCGCTGTTGAGCGAGACATCGACCTGCACCCACGGGATGGTGTGCGTCACGTTGAGCCAAGGCTCGGAGATCATGTTCCATCCCTGCGTCAACGGAACGACGTGGTCCGTCCCGCTCGCGTTCGCCGTCACGTCCAAGGCCGACAGCGTCAGCGGGTGACCGAAGCGCGTCAGGACGAAGAACGCGCGGCCGGAGAGGTCGCAGTCGTCCACGAGATTGGAGATCTTGTTGAGCTCGACGTAGTGGTCCTGGTACCAGATGAAGATCCGATAGAAGACCGGGTTGTAGGGGCCGATCTGCTGCTGCAGGGCCAGCTTCAGCTCGTCGACCGTGGCGTACTGGGGGAACGACTTCATCTCGTAGCCCGACGCGAACGGCGGCAGGTTGACCAAGAATCCCGGGGTCAAGCCGGGCCCGACGATCGACTGGTAGTAACTGCCCAGCCGGGCGGTCTGGAGATCCTTGTTCTCGACCAGGATGTCGTAGAGGTTGCCTCCCAGTCCGCTCACGATGCCGATCAGGGTGCTCGAATTCACGAAGATCGTGGGAATGGGATTCGGCGCAGCCGCAAAGTCGACCAACAGCCGTGAGTTCGGCTGGAAGTCGCTCCCACGGACGATGATGCGCGCGGCGGCCGTATCGATCTGCCCCTTGGGACAGGCGACGGCGATTGAGGGCCCCTTGGGCTGGAGCAGGAAATCGACCTTCCCGGGCCCCAACCCGAAGGTCAGAGGCCCCGGCCCCAGGGTGGGCGGGCTCGCGCCCGCGTTGAGCCCCTGGATCTGAGTGTCCGTGCCGGTCTGGGCCCCGATCCACAGGACATTGTCGATGAGATCGAACGAGATCCCGAACCCGGAGGCGTTGCTGGCCAGATTGACGTTTGCCGCGACGAGAGCCGGGGTCCCGCTGGCCACAAGAACGTCATAAACGAACCGGCTGGTGGTAATGACCTCCTCGCCGTAGATGTACGCCTGGAAAGGCGACGTTCCAGGCCGGAAGACGACATCTCGGGTCAACCTCGGCGCCCCCGCTGCGTTGGTCATGGTCACGGTGGCGATCGAATCGCCTCCGACCCCGGGACCGGGGATGATCCTGCCGATCCTCTGGTTCGTGTCGGTGGAATTCACTCCGAATAGGAGGAAACTATGGTCGGGCGCGCGCTCGATCCCTGTGGGATTCGTGGCGAAATCCGGCGTGATGGCCAGGATCGCAAGCGGGGCCAGCATGGTGCCCGTCGTCACGTCGTAGACGCCCACCTGATTGGCCCCGGGGATCGTGAAGTAGACCTTGCCCGGCGCGTCCCCCGTCCCACCGACCTGAGCCGCGCGGATGACGTCGCAATCCACCGCGGAGGCCGCCGTCGCGACGCCGCCCAGGTAGCTGGAGGTCTCGGCCGGCAGATTGATCCTCCAGATCCCGGCCTCGCCGGCGACGCCGTTCCGGCCGGCCACGAAGAGGGCCTGGCGATCCTCGGAGAGGCAGATACCGCCCAGATTGGCGGCACCTGCCAAGGGGATCGTGTTGACCACGTCGAGCAGGTCGCCGTGGATGACCGACACCGTCCCCGATCCGGCGTTGGAGACGTACACGCGATTCAAGGTTTGGACCGCCTGGACGCCCGTCGGGCCGGCTCCCACGTTGATCGGGTTGGCGGGAGGATTCAGCACGAACGGCGCCCCGCTGCCGGTATCGAAGACCATCACCGTGCTCCCGCCGCGGTTCCCGACGTAGCCGTAATGCGGCGGGGCCCACAGCGCCGTCGCCGTGGCCGCCAGGGCCGCCACGCCCAGAAGCAACTTCTTCATAAGGTCGTCCGAACTCCTCCTACGGTCCCGCCGGCGGAGGCGGCGGCAACGGCAGCGCCGCCGGCTTCCGGTGCTTCTTGCTCGACGGCCCGGCGCCGCCGAACTCCCCGAGCGGGATGTCCCACGGATGCGGATCCCCCGCCTTGCCGGCGAATCCGCCCTGGAAGAGCTCGTCTTTGCTCTTCCCGAAATAGTTCAGGAACAGGTTCGTCGCGAACCTGTAGTTCAGGTCCCTCGGCAGGTCGCCCAGGTTGTTGCCAATCCCCGCGCCCTCGATCCCCTGCGACAGGTCGAACTGCGGCAGGTAGTGGCTCCACGTCCCCGAGGACGTCGAGATCGTCACCTGCCCCCCGCCGCCCGAGGCCGGCGCCTTCACGATCCCCTTCGAGCCCGAGACCGACGTCGTCGAGTTGGGCGCCGTCACCTTCATGTCCGAGCGGAGGTCGCCCTTCTGGATGTCCACCTCGATCGAGCCGAACTTCAGCTTGACGTCGGCATTCACCTTCCCGCCCGCCTTGGCGAGGTCCTCGATCTTCGCCTGCGTGAGCGCCTTGACGTCCACCTGGATGTTCCCCGTCAGGAGCAGCTTCGCGCTCGACGCGACCGCCGTGCAGATCTCCGAGCCCTTCTTCAGCTTCATGTTCCGCTCGGCGGGCACCCAGTCCTTGTCCTCGGGGCGCTTCACGTCGACCGTCCCCTTCAAGGCCACCAGCGTCGCCTCGAGTTCCTGCTTCTTCTCGCCCTCGGGCGCCTGGGGCAGCTTCGGCGGTTCTTGAGCGGCCAGCGCCCCTCCCAGGAGGAGGGCCGCCGCGACCAGGGTCTCGATCGTCCTCTTCATGTTACTTCCGAAGGCTCTCCGCGCTGCCTTGCTCCTTGTAGACCTCGGCCTCCGCGAGCGCGTCGATCAACTCGCAGCCCGTCACGTATTCCATGTCGGTGCGGCCACTCAGCAGTCCCAGGTGGACACACTCCCGGAACGCGTACCGCCGGGACATCCCGAAGACGCGCGCGGTCACGCCGCCCCGGATGTCGAGCGTCTTGCAGAGCATGTACGCCAGCGTCCCCTTTGTCACGAGGGACGCCTCCTCGAACCCCCAGTCCGGATCGATCGCGCCACCTGCCGCAAGCTCCTTCCGGACCTCCTCGTAAGCGGCGTCCGTGGGTTCCCCCTTCGAGAGCGACAGCAGCATCCGGGAGGCGTCTCCGAAGCTGCAGCGGTCCTTGTCGAACATGCGGCGGATGTAGGCGGTCCGCGACTCCTTCTTCGGTTCGTCCTTCGGCTTCTCCTGTTGCCGCGCGAAGAGGGGGACGGACGCAACCGTGGCCACCGCCACTGCCGCCAGGACCCATCGTTTCATCGCGTCGCCTCAAAAGCTGTAGGTAAAACCCGCGCTGAAGAAGCTCCGATTGCTCTGTTCATCGTACGCCTTGCCGGGCAGGAAAAGCCCGTAGTTGACCGAGATCCCCAGGTCCGAGAAGATCCTCCACCGGAGCAGCACGTCCACCTCGCTCCCGAGGTCCGCGTCGTCCAGGAACGAGCGCGGGTCGGAGATCGGCTGCGCCGACTGCGCCTTCTGATACCAGTAGAAGAACGCGCCGAACTCCAGGTTCCGCGCCGCCTCCACGGATTCCAGCGGGCGGAACGAGCCGCCCGCCCGGAGGATGTGGATGTTTGAAAGACGCGGGAAGAGCGAGAACCCCGTCTGCAGGAACCCGAAGGCGAGGAAGCTCTCATCGTCCGTCCCCGACTGGTTCCCGGCGGCCACGTCCGTCACGCTCCCGCGGTCCTCGTCGCCCGAGCCGAACATGTACTCGAGGACGAAGTGCGGAGCGGTGTCGACGCGCCAGAGGTAGTCGAGCGTGACCGTCACCGCGAACGCCCGGATCGACTCCAACTCCTTGGAGCCTGCTCCCGCGCTCTGGCCGAATTCATAAACCGCCTCGACCGCGTACGAGAGATCGGGCAGGATCACGCCCCGCCCGCCCAGGCCGAGGTAGTTCGCATGGTAGTCCCACTTCTGGAACGTGCTCTCCTCGTCGTTGAAGTCGCGCTCCACCAGGGTCATCAGGTAGACCCTATGGTCCCCCGAGATCATGTAGTTCCCTTCCAGGCCGGCGAAGCCCCGATGGCTGTCCCGCGCATTGGGGAGCGACTGGTCGATGTCGTCGTCGTGGGACGGCGTGTGGGCGACGAGGGCGCGCGCCGAGAGTCGGCCCGAACTCCACGAGCCGTGGAGCGAATAGTAGATGCCGTTCAGAAGCAAACCGCGCCCGATCGACTCGAACTGCCTCCCCGCGCGGAGGGAGAGATCGTTATCCTCCCACGAGAAATCCGCGTCGAGGTACGCCTGGTCCACGTGCGGGCTGCGGAAGACGTTGTCGTGCTCGCCCGAGAACTGATCGCCCTTGTTGAAGTCGGTGTATTCGGTCTGAAGTCGGACGTACGCGGTGTAGCGCTGCTCGAGGACGGCCTCGCCCCAGAGGCGGAGGTCGCCGTAGCGGAACGTGCGGTCGTCGCGGTCGGGCTTGTCGTCCATCATGGCGAACTCGCCGTGGACCCAGCCGCCGAAATCGTAAAGGAACACTTGCTTGAGGTCGGCATTGGCGCGGGCGCGTTCGTCCATCTCGCGCCGGCGTTCCTCCTCGAGGAACCTCCTCTGCTGATCGGCCTGCGCGAAGAAGGAGAGCAGGGATGCGAACAGGACCGCTGAGGACAAATCCCCTCCCCTCAGAATCCACCCGGGATGCCGCCCATTATGGCGCGAAGAGCTTGGCCGTCAAGGGGATTTCGGGGTGCGTCCGCGCCTCTTGAAGAGGGCCTTCCTCCGCACGATCGGTGAAAAGAAGGCGGTCGACGCCGCTCTCATCCGGTGCCGGACTTGCACGCCCTGGCCCCCGGGTTGTGTTCCTCCCCCCGTTTTGCTCTAATACCGCCCCCATATGGCGGACCTCTTTCTCGGCATCGACCTCGGCGGCACCAGCGTCAAGCTGGGGATCTGCGATGCCACGGGCGTGATGGCCGGCAGCGCCTCCATCCCCACGCTCCCCGCCCGCGGGCCCCAGGACACCATCGACCGCATCGGGGCCGCCGCCGAGACGCTCATGAGGAAGGCCGGGCGCGCCTCGGCCTGCGGCTCGGGCGTCCCGGGACCGCTCGACCTGGAACGCGAGACCCTCTTCCGCGCCAACAACCTCCCCGGATGGACCCAGGTCCCCTACCCCGAGATGCTGGGCCGACGGCTGGAGATCCCCACTTTCATGGAGAACGACGCCAACTGCGCCGCGTGGGGCGAGTTCGTCGCCGGGGCGGGACGCGGCACCGGGAGTCTCGTCCTCTACACGCTCGGCACGGGCGTGGGCGGCGGGATCGTGCTTCACGGCGACCTCTGGCTGGGCGCCAGCGGCGCCGCGGGCGAACTGGGCCACATGACGATCGACCCGAACGGCCCCCAGTGCGGCTGCGGCCAGGTGGGCTGCGTCGAGCAATTCGCCTCCGCCAGCGCGATCTCCGCCCGCTACGGCAAGGGGAGCGCGAAGGAATGCTTCGCCGCCGCCAGCCGCGGAGAGGCCGACGCGGTCGCGGTCGTCGACTGGTCGGCCGACGGCCTGGCCCAGGGCCTCGCCAACATGGTCCACGTCCTCCATCCCGAGGTCATCGTCCTCGCCGGCGGGGTGGCGCTCGCGGGGGACTTCCTCCTCGACAAGGTTCGCGAAGGCGTCAAGCGGCGCGTCTTTCCGGTCTTCCTCGAGAAGATCCGGATCGAGGCGTCGAGGATCCCCGGCGACGACGCCGGCTGGCTGGGCGCCGCCCTCTGGGCCGCCCGCAAGGTCGGCAGCCACGAGATCCGCGAGCCCACCTTCAAGGGCCGGAGCTAGGTTCGTTTCCCGGCCCCCGTTACGATCCGTTTTCCTTATGGATACCCAAAAGATCCGAAACTTCTGCATCATCGCGCACATCGACCATGGGAAGTCGACGCTCGCGGACCGCATCCTCGAGATGACGGGCACCGTCGCGCACCGCGACATCCGCGCCCAGCACCTCGACTCCAACGCACTCGAGCGGGAGCGCGGGATCACCATCAAGGCGAAGGCCGTCGCGATGGACTGGCGGGGATACCGGCTCAACCTGATCGACACGCCCGGACACGTCGATTTCAACTATGAGGTCTCACGGTCGCTCGCCGCGTGCGAGGGCGCGATCCTGCTGGTCGACGCGACCCAGGGCGTGCAGGCCCAGACGGTCGCGAACTCGCTCCTCGCGGTCGAGGGCGGACTCGAGATCATCCCCGCGCTCAACAAGATCGACATGCAGACCGCGCAGGTCGAGCAGTCGCTCGAGGAGATCGAGCACACGCTGGGCATCAAGCCGGGCTCGGTCTTCAAGATCAGCGGCAAGATGGGAACCGGCGTCGAGGAGCTGCTCGAGGCGGTCCTCATGCTCGTCCCGCCGCCCAAGGGGGACCTGAAGGCCCCGCTCAAGGCGCTCATCTTCGACAGCGAATTCAACGAGTACCGCGGCGCCGTCGCGTATGTCCGCCTCATCGACGGAACGCTCAAGCGCGGCGACAAGGTCCGCTTCCTCGGCACCGGCACGGAGCACGAGGTGGAATACGTCGGCCTCTTCAAGCCCCACATGGTCGAAGTGCCCCAGCTTTCCGCGGGCCAGGTCGGCTACATCATGGCCAACATCAAGATTCTGGCCGACGTGCGGGTGGGCGACACGGTCGCCGCGGCCGGTCGCGACGAGGTGGTGGCCCTCCCCGGCTACAAGGAACCCCTCCCCGTCGTCTTCTGCGGCTTCTACCCGACCGGCGACACCAACTACGAGGAGCTCAAGAAAGCCCTCGAGCGCCTGAGCCTGAACGACTCCAGCTTCAAGTGGCAGGCGGAGACGAGCGAGGCGTTGGGCTTCGGCTTCCGCTGCGGTTTCCTGGGCCTCCTCCACATGGAGATCGTGCAGGAGCGCCTCGAGCGGGAGGAGCACGTCGACCTGATCCAGACCGCCCCGAACGTCACCTACGAGATCCTTGCGCAGACGCACGAGGGCCCGAAGGTGATGAGGATCGACAACCCCGCCAAGCTGCCCGACGAGATGATGATCAAGGAGTGGCGCGAGCCCATGATGCGGGCGACGATCATCATCCCCGCCGAATCGATCGGCGCGATCATGCAGCTCTGCCAGGACCGGCGCGGCGAGTACCTGAAGACCGAGTACATCTCCAAGACCCGCGTCATCCTCCACTACAAGATGCCCTTCGCGGAGATCGTGTACGACTTCTACGACAAGCTGAAGTCGATGACGCGCGGGTACGGCACGCTCGACTACCACATGATCGGCTATTCGCCCGCCGAACTCTGCCGCCTGAGGATCCTGGTCGCGGGCAACGAGGTGGACGCGCTCTCGATCATCGTCCACCGTGCGACCGCCGAGCTGAAGGGCCGCAAGGTCCTTAAGGTGCTGCGGAAGGAGATCAAGCGCCACCTCTTCGAGATCGCGCTCCAGGCCGCGATCGGCGGCAAGATCATCGCCCGCGAGGACATCGGCTCCGTGGGCAAGAACGTGATCGCCAAGTGCTACGGCGGCGACATCACGCGCAAGCGCAAGCTCCTCGAGAAGCAGAAGGAAGGCAAGAAGCGGATGAAGAACGTGGGCGCGGTGGAGATTCCGCAGGAAGCCTTCATGGCGGTGCTCAGGGCGGGGGATGAGGAGGCCTGAACGACCGAACCACGGATGACGAATCACGAATCACGGAGCAGCGCCTCGCGAGACCGGTGGAAATCCGCAATCCGTCCAGGGGACATGGGGTGGAGTGTGATTCGTGATTCGACATTCGTGATTCAGAGCGGATCAAGAAACGCTGGGCACGTCGACGGCCGTCTGCTGAAATAGAACTTCCATGACCGACACCCCCGCGGCAAAGGCGAAGGATTCGGACCCGAAAGAGCAGTTCCTCGTCAAGCTCATCAAGACCCACCCGCCGGCCGCCGCGGGGATCCTGCTGGGAATGTTCCTCCTCCCTCCGGCGACCCTCCTCGTCCTGGCGCTTCCGGAGGGATGGAGCGGATGGTGCACGGCGTCGGTCGTCATCATGTCGGCGGCGCTGATCCCGTCGCTCGGGACGCTGTTCCGGTTCTCGTGGGCCAACGCCGCGGGCCAGTACCTCTGCTGGGCGGAGCTCATCCAGGTGGCGCTCCGGATCGTGAGCACGGGCTTCAAGCCCATCCACGCCCTCCCGGCCGGCGCGGCGGTCCTGGCGCTCCTGACGCTCACCTCCGCCCAGGCCGCGCCCGGCGCGACGAAGGAACGGGCCCCCGAGGCGCTGGGCCCCTGGATCAAGGAGAACATCGAGGCGATCGTGGTGGCGTTCATCATGGCCCTCGTGATCCGCTGCTTCTGCATCGAGGTCTTCAAGATCCCCTCGAGCTCGATGGAACCGACCCTGCTCGGGGACGTCAGCGACACCCACTCGCTGAGCTCCTGCGCCTTCAAGGACGAGCACCGCTTCTCCAACGGCGGCGACCGGATCATGGTGACGAAGTACTACTACGGGTTCTCGTCGATCGAGCGGTATGACGTGGTCGTCTTCAAATTCCCGCTCAACCAGGCCAAGAACTTCATCAAGCGCGTCGTGGGGCTGCCCGACGAGCACCTCAAGGTCTACCGGGGCAATATCTACACGAAGAAACCGGGGGAGAACGCCTTCCGCATCGCCCGACGGACGCTGCGCACGCAGGATTCGATCTGGATCCCCGTCGACGGCGCGGTGGACTACCTCCAATCGGACGGGGCGTTCCGGGACCATTGGAGGATGACCCCGGCCGACGGAAAGCAGGCGGAGGCGGCGGTGAAGGACCGCGAGCTCACGACGCTCGAGAAGGCGGGCGAGCGGAGCGTACGGTTCGAGCACCAGGGCGCGATCCGGGACGGCTCGGGGCAGGAGGTGGGCGAACTCCAGATCGCCTTCGATTTCGAGCTCACGAGCCCGCAGGGGAGGCTCTTCGCGGAGGTGGCCAACGAGTTCGGGTACTTCCGGGTGGACCTCTCCACCGAACCGGACAGCGAGCTCCGGTTCCACGCGGGGGGCCGCGGCAAGCCCGCCTCGCACAAGGTGGCGCTCAAGGACCTGAAGCTCATCCCCGACCGGCGCCATCACCTCGCCCTCTCCGTCTACGACGGCCGGGTCACGGTCCGCCTCGACGGCTCGGAGATCGAGCACCACGACTTCATCACGACGCGCGAGGACGCGGCCTCGAGCGACGCCGGCGACCGCTTCGCGGCCTTCGGCGCCCAGGGCGTCACGTTCAAGGCCCGGAAGCTCATGCTGGGCCGGGACATCTACTACAAGGGGAAGCGGAACATCGACGAGGACTCGCCCGTCACGATCGGACCGGGGAAGTACGTGATGATGGGCGACAACGTCGAAAACAGCCACGACGCCCGCTCGTGGACGCGCCGGGCCTATCAACTGGCCGACGGGCGTGGCCCCATCATCTACGAGGAGCAGGACCGCGCGTACGACCGGACCAAGTGCCAGGAGACGAAGGAGAAGTATGGCCTCGAGACCGAGCCGGACCTCGTCCTGAAGGCCGACGAGTACGGGAACGAGTGGGCGCTCTACAACAAGGACCCGGGAAACCTGAAGGGCAAGCCGTTCGCCGGCGTCATCGCGGAGGAGGTCATCAACGAGGCTTTCTTCGAGGTCGACGAGAAGTTCGTCGTCGGCAAGGCGCTCTGGATCTGGTGGCCGCAGGGGCGCTGGTTCAAGCTGATACGATGAAGAAGCCGGAAGCTCTCGAAGACGGAAACGGAAGGGGAGAGCTACAGGAAGCGGTTGACCAGGAAGACCACCGCGCCGCCGCCGACCAGGACCGCCGTCAGCACGCCGAAGTTCGCGAACGCCCGCTTGAGGATCTTCCGGGGATCGTCCGAACGGCAGGTCTCCAGGACCGTCAGAATCACCAGCACGATCGGGATGTACAGGAAGAGATAGCTGATCCCTTTCATGCGGTCTTCTCCGGCGCGGGGGCGAGCGGCGCGGCGGGCGACAGCGGCGGAACGGTCTCCGGCGGCTTCAGCGGGGCTGCGGCCGCCTTCAGGTCCAGCACGTTCATCATCACCACGAGGTTGAGCAGTCCCACCACGCAGGCGTAGAGCAGGCCCGGATCGAACCAGCTCGGCTGCATGTC
>CAZSCC010000208.1:0-5940 GCA_964604905.1 uncultured Planctomycetales bacterium | reverse complement strand
TGGCCGATGCGCCGCGCGCCGAACCTGTCCATCGCCTGTCGCACGTTCTCCGCCCCGCCCGCCTCCCCCGCGTGGATCGTCACGGGAAGCTTGAGTCGCCTGAAGAGCGGGACGAACGGGAGGGCGCTCTTCGACTCGTCGCCCGCGAGGTCGAGGCCCGCGAAGACCTGCGTCCCCTCGACGGATCTCGTCGTGGGGTCGTTGCCCTTCGGCCCGAAGTCCCTTCCGAACGTCGCGATGAACGACACCTCGAGGCCCGTCCGGCGCGCCCCGCGCGCGACCCACTCGGCGACGTCCTCCCCCGCCGCCTTCAGACGCCTTCCGAAATGGGTGGGGCTGAACCGGAGCTCCAGATAGACGACTCCGTCCTTCTTCGCGTCCTCCGCCGCCTCAAAGGCCACCCGCTCGATCCAGTCGCGAGAGGGGTACAGACCGCGATAGAGATCGAACTTGGAGAGGAATCTCAGGAATCCCGGGCGTTCGCCTCTCATCGTGGTCCGGCGGCGCAGTTCGCCCACCGTGAGGTCGATCCCGACCTCGCGTGCGAGCTCCACAAACGTGCGGAAACGGATGCTCCCTTCGAGGTGACGGTGGAGGTCGATCTTGGGAAACCTTCGAAGGTTCACAGGGCTTCGACGATCATCGCGATCCCCTGCCCGCCCCCGATGCAGGCCGAGGCGACCCCCAGCCCCTTCTGGCGACGCCGGAGCTCAAGAAGGAGGGTCAGGAGGAGCCTCGTCCCGGTCGCCCCCAGCGGATGGCCCAGCGCGATCGAGCCGCCGTTCACGTTCACCCGGGAGCGGTCGAGTCCCAACTCCTTCTCCACGCCTAGGTACTGACCCGCGAACGCCTCGTTGATCTCAAACAGGTCGATCTCGGCGAGTTGGAGTCCGCCCTTCCGGAGCGCCTCCCGTATCGCCGGCGCCGGCCCGATGCCCATATGATCGGGAGGGACCCCGACCGTTGCATAGGCGACGATGCGCCCGAGCGGCTTCGCGTCCTTCGCCCGGTCGGCGGAGGTCACGACGACGCAGGCGGCGCCGTCCACGATCCCGCTCGCGTTCCCCGCCGTGACGGTCCCGTCCTTCCCGAAGGCCGGAGCGAGTTGGGAGAGCTTTTCGATCGTCGAGTCGGGTTTCAGATGGTCGTCCGTCTCCACCGGAACGTTCTGTCCCTTCCTCTTCACGAAGACCGGGACGATCTCCTCCCGGAACAACCCGGCCTGGGCCGCCCTCACTCCTTCCCGGTGGCTCCGGAGCGCGTACTCGTCCTGCGCCTGGCGGGCAATCCCGTACTTCCTCGCCACGTTGTCCGACGTCTGCGCCATGAAGAGGTCGCAGAACGGGTCTCGAAGCGCCTCGCGAAGGGCGTCGACGACGTTCAGGTCGCGGCCGAACCTCACCGTCTCGCCGCGGAGGCCGCGGAGGACGTGGGGCGCCTGGCTCATGTTCTCCATGCCACCGGCGAGCACCCAGGAGGCATCACCGCAGCGGATGAGTCTCGCGGCCTGGGCGACTGCCTCGATGCCAGAGCCGCAGAGGCGGTTGACCGTGAGCGCGGAGCAGGCCACGGGGAGGCCTGCCTTGAGCGCGACGTGGCGGGCGCCGTAGATCGCGTCGGGCCCGGTCTGGAGGGCATTCCCGATCACGCAGTGGTCGAATGCCTCGGGGGGGGCGCCGCTCCTGCGGACCGCCTCGCGAGCCGCGGCCGCGCCGAGGTCGACCGCCGTCAGATCCTTGAATGCGCCGAAGCCGGGCGTCCCGGAGTATTCCGCCCAAGCGGTCCGGGCGCCCGCGACGATGACGATATCCTGCGTCATTTTCCCGTGAACTTCGGGGGCCTCTTCTCGAGGAAGGCCTTCGTCCCTTCCCTCACGTCCTCCGTCCGGAAGCACTGTCCGAAGAGCGACTGCTCGGTGCGAAGCCCCGCCTCGCCCGTGGCGCCCACCGCTTCCAGGGTGAACCTCACGGCAAGCGGGCTGGCGGCCAGGATCTTCCTCGCGATCGAGCGGGCCTCCTCCAGGACCGCCTCCCGCTTCACGACGCGGTTGACGAGCCCGATGCGGAGCGCTTCTGCCGCGTCGATGGGGTCGCCGGTCAGCAGGAGTTCCAGCGCGCGGCCCTTCCCCACGAGCTGCGGCAGCCGCTGGGTCCCTCCGTAGCCGCAGATGAGACCCAGCTTCACTTCGGGCTGCCCGAGCTTCGTCCCCTCGGCGGCGATGCGGATCGAGCAGGCCATCGCCAGCTCGAGGCCTCCTCCGAGCGCGAATCCGTTGATCGCGGCGATCACGGGTTTACGCAGATTCTCGATGAGGACGGTGAGGCGCTGGCCCTCGCCCGCATTCAGGAGCGCCCCGGCCTGGTCGAGTTTCGAGAGCTCGGCGATGTCCGCGCCCGCGATGAAGGCCTTCTCGCCGGCGCCCGTCAGGATGACCACTCCCACGGAAGCATCGTCCCGGAGCTGCCCGAACGCCTTGGCGAGCTCTTGGATGACCACCGGGTTCAGCGCGTTCAGCTTCTCCGGCCGATTGACGGTAACCGTCGCGATCCCGTCACTGGACTCCACCCGGAGAGTGCCGAACTCTTCCATGTCGCTCCCCCTCCCCCCGGGGGGCCGGGGGGGGATGATGACCGAGGATCTACTTGATCGCCACGATCTTGACTTCCTTGAGCCGCACGTCCTCCTTGCTCGGACGGTCGGTGTTCTTGTCCACCTCGACCAGGCCGATCTTCCTCACCGTATCGACCCCGGCCGGCGTCACCTTTCCGATGACCGTGAACTTACCGTCGAAGGACGGAAGATTCGTGAGGGCGATGAAGAACTGTGAGCCCGTGTATCCGTTCTTGAGATTTCCCGACAGCGAGACCGTCCCCGCCTCGTGGAGCGTCTTTTGGCCTTCCGCTTCGGACTTGAGCGCGTACCCCGGGCCGCCGTAGCCGTTGTCGTACGGGCATCCCGACTGGATCCAACTGTTCTTCACCACGCGGTGGAAGACGAGGCCGTTGTAAAAGCCTCGGCGGGAGAGCGCCACGAAATTGGCCACGTTGTTGGGCGCGTCCTCAGGGGCCAGGTCGATCTGCAGCGACCCCATCGAGGTCTCCACGATCGCCGCCAGCCGGCCCTGGTCCTCCCCCTTGTCGTTCTTCTGCGCGCCCACCTTGAGGGACGCCGCTGCGGACTTCAGCTCCTTGTCCCCGCCCTTGTAGACCGCGGTGACGGTCATGGCACCCGCCCGGAGGGTCGGGATGCGGAAGACTCCCACGAGGGACTTCTTCGACTTGAGCGTGATCCGGGACGGCCCCACCCGCTCCATGAGATGCGGATCGGGCCGGACGATGGAAAAGAGGAATTGCTTCGACTTTCCGTCGCTGGCGTCGAACGTCACGTCGAAGCTGAGCGAGCGCTCGTCGAAGACAAGTTCCGCAAGATCGGCCGATTTCTCGCCGTTGTTGGCGAGCGTCACCTCGGCCAGGATGTCGTCCCCGAGGACGTACTCCGCCTTGTCGGCGACGAGCGTGACGACCAGATCCGACTTGGCCGCGTCCTGCCCGAAGGCGATTCCGGCGCCCAGGGTCACGATCGCGGCCATCGCAAGCGTCCGCATGAAAGGCTCCTTTGTAGGGGATAGGGAGATGACGGGGAACCGGGGATAAACGTTTGGAATCACTGTTTTTTCCGTTCCGTAAGGGTCACATTCTTGATGACGACCTCCGATTCAGGCTTGTCCATGTGATGGCCGGGGCGGCCGCAACAGGGGGTCGCTCCGGGCCGGTCGTTCTTCTGCCCGCACCCTTTGCAGGGGCTGTGGTCGCTCTTCACTTTCTCGACGTCCTTGACGACTTCCTCACCCTTCACGACCTGGGCGAAAACGGTGTACGCGTTGTCCAAGTGGGGCACGGGCCCGAAGCAGATGTAGAACTGCGAGGTCGCGCTGTCGGGGTCTGCCGTGCGGGCGGCGGAGACCGTGCCGAAGACGTGCTTCACGGGAGAGAATTCGGCCTTGAGCGGTTTGACCTCGGCCTTGCCCGGCGCGGGGGTCCCCCCCTGCATCATGAATCCGGGGATGATCCGGTGGAAGTTCGACTTCTGGTAATAGCCGCTCCTGGCCAGGCGAAGGAAGTTGAAGACGTGGTTGGGCGCGACGTCCGGGCGGAACTCGATCTGGATGATCCCGTGGTTGGTCTCGATCGAGGCGATCCAGTCGCGCATCACGAGGATCCGGAGTTCGTTCGAAGTGGCGTCTCCGAACGACCAGCGGATCTTGTAATACCCTTCCTTGTCCTCGGCGACCGGGAGCGCCGAGGCGACATCGACGGTCCGACCGATGAAGCCTCCCGCCTCGACCGTCGGGGTCCGGCGGGTGATGCCTTTGGTCTTCCCCGTGGCCTTGACCACGCGGTCCTCCGGATCGCGGATCTCGAGCCCTTCGAGGTAGTTGTCGGGCTCGTCGAGCTTCGCCTCCGCGTCGCTGTCGTTCTCGATCGTGAACCGCAGGGCCATCTTCTGCCCCGGGCGGTACACCTTCTCGGGCGACTCGATCGACACTTTCACGCCGCCGCGCGCGGCCAGGATCACCCCCAGGACCAGCGAGAACGCGCTCATTTCGACGGATACTCGTAAAAGCCGCGGCCCGCCTTCTTCCCCACGCGTCCCGACGCGACCATGCGGCGGAGGAGGGTCGGCGCGGCGAACCGGGGATCGTGGAACTCGTTGAACAGGATGTCCATGATGTAGAGCGTCGTGTCCAGGCCCACGAAGTCCAGGAGCTCGATGGGGCCCATCGGCATGCCGCATCCGAGTTTCATCGCGGCATCGATGTCCTCCTTTGTCGCCAGCCCGTGTTCGACCGCGCGGACGGCCTCGCAGAGGTAGGGCACGAGGAGGAGGTTCACCAGGAACCCGGGTGTATCCTTCGCGGTGACGACGGTCTTCCCGAGCGACTCGCCGAAGGCCCGCGCGGCGGCGTAGGTTTCGGGGCTCGCGATCTCCGGCCGCACGATCTCGAGCAGTTTCATGATCGGCACCGGGTTCATGAAGTGGAGCCCGATGAACCGGTCGTGGCGCTTCGTGGCCCCCGCCTGAGAGGTGATCGAGATGCTCGAGGTGTTGGAGGCGAAGATCGTCGACGGCTTGCAGTGCCGGTCGAGCTCGGCCCAGACCTTCCGCTTTTCCTCCAGGTTCTCCACTACCGCCTCGATGACGATGTCGCAGTCCTTGAGGTCCTCGAGGCGAGTGGTCCCCGAGAGGGCGGCGACCGTCTTGTCCATGTCGGGCTGGGCGACCTTGCCCCGCTTGACGCCTTCGGAAAGGAAGGTCCGGATGCGGTCCATGCCTTTCTTCAGGAGCTCGTCGTTGATCTCCCGGACCACGGTCCGGTAGCCCTTCTGGGCGCAGACCTGGGCGATCCCGGAGCCCATGAGGCCGCAGCCGACGACGCCGACGTTCAGAATTGGCATTGGGGAGCACGATAATACATCAAGCGCGAATCCCCGGGCAAGAGATAGTCTTTGCGCCCTGTCCCGGGACCGCCACTGAGTATAATGAATCCGATGCGCCACCCGGAAAACCGCGTGTTGAGCGTCGTGGTGCCCTGCTACAACGAGCAGGCCACCATCCGGCAGATCCTCCGCCGAGTCGCGGCGGTGCCCGTGGTCCACGAGATCGTCGTCGTCGACGACTGCTCGAAGGACGGCACCCGAGACGTGCTGGCGGAAGTCCTCTTCACCTGGCCCGCCGAGGCCCCGCCGCTCCGGGTCTTCCACCAGCGGGTGAACCAGGGCAAGGGCGCCGCCCTCCGTACGGGCTTCCGATACGTCACGGGGCAACTGGCGATCGTGCAGGACGCCGACCTCGAATATGACCCTCGCGAGTATCCCAAGCTCATCCAGCCGATCCTGGACGGCGACGCCGACGCGGTCTTCGGATCGAGGTTCGCCGGAT
>CAZSCC010000207.1:0-22539 GCA_964604905.1 uncultured Planctomycetales bacterium | reverse complement strand
TACACGGTCGACGGGGGCGGAGGGGCGATCAAGCTGATCGAGGTCTCGGTCGCGCTGGCCGACGCGTCGCCGCTCGAGAAGGGGTCGGGCGGGGGGAAGGTCCCCGCGCTGACGGACCACGGCCAGCCGGCGCCGAAGGCGGGCTACTTCTTCCGGGCGATGACGCACGACCGGTCGAGCGGCAAGCCGGAGCCGTACGCCAACGAGACCGACAGCGCTCCGAAGATGGGGAAGGTGCACAACACCGTGGCCTTCGGCTTCTGCGCCTATCCGTCGGAGTACGGCGTGACGGGGGCGCGGACGTTCATCCTCAGCGAGAACAACACGATCTTCTGGAAGGACACGCAGGGCGAGGCGGTCCTGGAGTGGCCGTCGGACGAGACCCTCAAGGCCGAGTGGCAGAAGCTGGATTGACGATGACGAGAATCGGCCTGGTCCTGTTCCTCCTGGCTCCGCAGGGGTCGTCGGCAGAAGAGCTCTTCAAGTCGATGAAGGAGAAGATCGACGCGGCGAAGACGATCCGGATGGAGTCGACGATGTCGACCGGGGAGGGTCCTGCGGCCTTCTTCTCCCGGACCACGGTCAAGGTCAAGGGCTCCGATCGCTGGGTCTACGATTACGAGCTTCGGAGTGGAGGAATAGACGGCCGGGTGTATCAGAAGTGCGCGCTCACCTGCAACGGGCGGAGGATCGCGGTCCGGGGGAAGGCGGAGGGGCTCAATCGTGACGGACTCCGCCCCGGCGAGTGGGCCGTGGAGTTCCGCCACAGCGTCTCGTCGGTCTACATGAACCATTCGCTCTTTTCCGTCCGAGGGGGAGAGGGGAAGCCTCCGGTACGGAGTCCCATCCGGGACGGCGGGAAGGCGGAAGTGGGGGATCGCGCGGCGCGGATCCTTGACTACTCGATCACGTACGATTGGCCCGGGATCCAGGATGTGGAGATGAAGGTCCGGGTCACCGTGGATATCGGAACGAAGCTTCCGCTCCGGAGAGAAGTGATCTGGTTCGGGCAGACGTGGAAGGAGGAGATCTCCGTCCTCGTCCTGGACGAGGAGATCCCCGACTCCGACTTCGGCCCCGAGTCGAAGAAGGGGGTGGCGCGCGCCCAGGCGGCGCAGCTGGCGGCCTCGGTGCGCCTCTTCGGGCTCTACACGGGGCGCCATCCTGAGACGCTGGAGGACCTCTTGAAGCGACCGGCGGGACTGGAGGCCTCGGTCTTCTGGCCCGCCCGGGGGTTCCTGCTGGGCGGGGCGGTTCCGCGCGATCCCTGGGGCGAGCCCTTCGGGCTGGTCTCGAAGGGCGGGCGGCTGTCGGTGGTCTCGCGGGGGGAGGGCGGGGAGGTGACGGTCGAGGTGCCGCCGGTGACGCGTCGGGCGGTAGGGGCACCGAGCGATCGGCTGCAGAAGTTCTACAGCGCGCGGGTGGAGGTCCAGCTGCTGGCCGCCGCGGTAAGGGGCTATCGCGACGCGTACGGGGAACTGCCGAAGAAGAAGGCCGCGCTCTGGGAGAAGCCGGAGTGGGCGGAGGTGTGGCCCGAAGGGGGGTGGATTCCCAAGGTGCCGGATGATCCTTGGGGCGACCCCTACCGGATCATCAGTGACGCGGACTTCGTGCGGGTGCAGGTGAAGGATCCGAAGGCGGTCGCGCTGGGGGCGAAGTCGCTCTCGGCGGAGGAGCGGGGGAAGCTCGATGAAGCGGCGCGTCCCCGGCTGACGGAGGGCGAGCGCCGGGCGGTGGCGCGGCTGCTCGACCAGCTGGGGGACGACGATCTGGACGCTCGCGAGCGGGCGGAAGGGGAGCTCAAGGGCTGGGGCTCGGTGATCGCGGCGTTGATCGACGAGCGGCTGAAGCAGGAGAAGGAGGGGGAGGTCGCGTTGCGCCTCGCCGCGGTGCGAAAGGCGATCCCGGCGCGTCGGGCGGCATGGATGTCGGAGCTCGGTCCGCTTTCGGTGATGGTCCGGGTGGAAGACGCTTCCGAGGGCGTCGCGGGCGGGGACGAGCGCAGGGTGGTCGCATGCCTGAAGACGCTGGCCACGGCCCAGGCGGATTTCCGGTCGAACGACCGGGACAACAACAAGGTGAACGATTTCTGGACGGGGGACGTGGCGAGCCTCTACACGCTGGTTCCGGAGGGGGGTAAAGAGGCCGAGGCGATCAAGCTGATCGAGCTCGGCGTGGCGGCGGCGGACGGGGCGCCGCTCGACGAGGGGGCGGTGATCGAGAAGCTGGCGGAGCGGGAGCCCAAGGCGGGATACTGGTTCCGCGCGATGCTGAAGGACAACTCGTCGGGGACGCCGGTAGACTATCGCCAGGAGACGGCCGGGAAGGCGGGCGCGCTCAAGGCGCGGAACCCATCGGCGTTCGCCTTCTGCGCCTATCCCGCGGAATACGGCGTGACGGGCACGCGGACGTACATCATCAACGAGGGGAACGTGATCTTCTCAAAGGACACGGGGGGCGAGCCGATCCTGGAGTGGCCCAGCGACGATCAGGCCCGCGGGTGGCTCAACAAGGACTAAGAGGCTGTTGCAAAACCGAAATTCACCACAGAGACACGGAGTGCACAGAGAGAAACTTCAAGGGTCCGCTCTGTGGGCTCCGTGGCTCTGTGGTTGATCATGAGGGTATTGCGCTGATTTCTAAGTTTCCCTCGGTCCCTATGCGGTCTTCATCACCGGATCTCCATGGGCTCTTTGGACGTGGGGGTGGCTTAGGTGCTGTGCGGGTCCTCCTCGCGAGCCTCCGCTCATCTCCAATAAAAAAGGGCCGGATCGGGGGAAGTTGATCCGGCCCTGAGGAGAGAGGGTTTTGGTGAACCCTTCGCAAGACAGTATCTCCCCCTGCCGTGTCAGGATGTGACACAGTACAAACCCACGAGGCGGAATGTCCCGGTCACCGGACGGCGCCGGCCCAGAGGAGGGCCATCTCGATCCGGCGGTGCAGGGGACAACGGGCGCGGCAGCGGCGGCACTCCCAGCGCGTCAGGCGGTTCTTGCCGCCGCAGCGCGGGCAGATCCAGGTGAGCCTCTTCATACGACACCACTCCATCATGGGGTGACCGACCGGATTTGCACCGGCACCCGCCGAGTCACAGTCGACGATGCTGCTCTTACAACACGGCCACCGTATCCTGCCTTTAGGGTCCGAGCGGCTGGAGTCGCACCAGCGTCAGGCGGTTATCGTCCGCCCGTTCTGCTCTTGAACTACGCTCGGCTGTTGACGAACTCGCCCGGCGACTTCGTCAACTTGGTGCGGCTGCGGAGGATCGCACTCCGACCTCGACCTTGGCATAGTCGCGCGCTTCTCTTACGCCACAGCCGCAATTGGTTGAGAGAGGAGGACTCGCACCTCCATAGCGGGCTTCAAAGGCCCGCGGCCTACTCTTAGCCGATCTCTCATCGGGGTGGAACCGGCGGGACTCGAACCCGCACCTTCCGGATACCCGGGCACCCTGCGGGAAGCAGGGCCGTGCGACGTTGCCCACTCCGGACGCTCTAGCCCCAGAGCTTCGGCCCCTTATGCTTTCCCAAACACCTCCATCCGCTTCAGCTTCCTCCGGACCGCCTTCGGGAACCGGACCTGGACGAGCGCCACGTCCTCCACCCGGAGGCCGTAGCCCGTCGCCTCGAGCGCCAGTCGGTCCTGGATCTCGTTCTCCAGCCGGTTGTGCTCCGCCCCGACCTCCGCGACCCCCACCTTCGAGAGCGCCCGGTGCGCCGCCGCGACCGCGTCGTTCGCCAGATGGACGCGGTACTCGTAGACCGTCAGGAACGCCGCTGCCGGGTCGCTCACCCGGTACGAGACCCGAAGATGCACCCCGACCGGGACCGTGTCCCGCGTCAGGACCGGCGCCGCGTCCACCTCGGTGTCCCGCCGGCGGAGATCGAACGCGACCACCTCGCCTCCGACCCAGTGGGCGCCCGGGTCGAGGACCCGGACGAACCGGCCGTTCCGGAGGAGGAGGCCCTTCTCGAATTCGGCGATCTTCACGCGACGGATCATCGTTTCACCGCGGACAGAGTGTCTCTGGGGAGATGGGGGATGGGTGATCTAGCTCTGCTCCGCCCGGGACAGCGCCTGGGCGCTGCCGGTCTCGTCGCCGTCCCGGGCCAGCGCGGCGGCCAGGCCCCTCCAGGCCGCCGCGTTGAACCGGTTGATCTCGGTCGCCCGCCGCCACGCGGTGCGGGCCCGTTCGTACTCCTTCTCCCCCGTGAGCGCTTCCGCAAAGGCCACCAGCAGGACGTCGTTCCCCGGGTCCTGCCGCGCCCCCTCGGCGAGCGCCTCGATCGCCTCCTTCCTCCGCTCCGCCCGGGTCAGGGCCTCGGCCAGCCCGAGATAGGCGTCCCCGTACTGCGGCGACAACTGCACCGCCGTCATGAACGCCTCCCCCGCGCCCGCCAGGTTCCCCCGATAAAGCCGGATCCGGCCTTCCAGGACCTTCGCCGGCGGCAGCTCCGGGTCCATCTCGAGCGCTTGCGCGAGCAGCGCCTCCGCCTGCTCCAGCTCCTCCCGGAGGATCCGGACCTGAGCTTCCCCGACCAGCGTCAGGGGCAGTTCGGCCCAGGTCCTGGCCTCCGCGAAATCGGCCAGCGCCGGCTCCCCGGTCCGCCCGAAACCGCGCTCGGTGTAGACGGACGCGATCTCGAGGTCGAGGTCTTCGCAGGGATTTTCCCGGGCGGCCGCGAGGAGGATCTCGAGGGCCTCGTCCGCCTTGTCCTCGTCCAGGAGCCGCCGGGCGCGGTCGACCGCGTCGGCCACGTCCACTAATCGTTCTCCCAGCCGAGCGCCCGGCGGAAGTCGTTGTCCTTCACGTACGCCTCGAACTTCCGGAGCGGCGAGGCCATGTCGCCGTGCCAGAGCCGGCGGGCGCGCTCGAGGTCCAGCGACGCCGCCCGCTTCAGGTAGTCCAGCGACGCCGCCCGCTCCTCCCGCGACGCCGCGTCGCCGGCCAGGTTGAAGAGAGCGCTGAAGTTCTTCGGGTTGAGCGCGACCGCCTTCTCCCAGTAAGGCCGCGCCTCGGCGCTCTCGCCCTTCGCGTAGACGAACGAGTCGCCCGCCGCCGCCTCGAGGATGTCGCTTTCCGGGAAACGCTCGACCCCCTCCATGACGAGGTCGTGCGCGCGGTCGAACCGCTCGAGGCGCAGGTACGCCTCCCATACGGACACGTACATCTGCGGGGTGGCGTGGCCCAGGCCGAGCGCCTGCTCGAACGCCCGCGCCGCCTCCGCATATTCCTGCCACTTGAGAAAGAGCGCCCCGATCGCCTCATGCGTCGGGCCGAACTGATCGTCCGCTTCCAGGGCGGCGTTCAGGAGCCGGTCGGCCTCCTCGAGGTTCCCCTCGTCCATCAGGCTCCGGGCGAGCGAGACCATCGCCTCGGGCTTCTGCTGCCAGCTGAGCGAGCGTTCGATGTCGTTGCGGCCCTCCTTGACCTTGCCCTTCCGCACGCGCGACTGGCCGCGCCGGAGGAAGACCTCGGCGATCTGCGGGCGGATCTCGCCTGCATCGGGGTATTTCTCCGACAAATGCAGGAGCTCGCGCAAGGCCTCGTCGAACTTCCCGTGGCCCAGGGTCTGCGCGACCCGCTTGAGCACCCGCGTCACTTCGCCTTCGCGTTCGGCCATGTTTCTATGGGTTGGACGACGCCCGCCTCCTTGCAGTTAGCTCTTTTATTCTATCCCATGGAGGGGCGAAACAGGGCGGTTCCCGGGGGGACGAACTCCTCCCCCCGGGACCGCCTCACCCCATCAAACGCCTGGAAAACAAAAAGCCCGAGGGGGCCTCCCTCGGGCTCGCCGAACCTGCCGGCGAGCCTACGGGGGCGCGATACCCATCGGATGGACCTTTTGCGATCGCGTCATGCCCACTTCAACCGGGACGGAGCGGCAAGGTTCGGAGGAAAATGGCGGGTCACGTCCGATTTCCGCGAACCGTCTCCGTCGATCCCGGTTTGAGGGTGTGAATGATGATTCATGGTGACGGCGGCGATCGCCTCGGGGAGGCCCTGACGTGACTTAGACAGGGCTGGACGACGACACCCCGAGGCCGCCAGGCCCCGGGGTTTTTTTGTTTCCCGGGGATGAACGACCGGATTAACCGGCCGCGAGGGACGGAATCCCCCCGGGGATGGAACGTCGTACTGCCTCAGGCGCTCGCGGCCCAAAAACTTTTATGAGAAACGCGTTCCGGACGGGAGAGCGGATCGCGTTCCGCCCCCTGGAGATTGAGGACCTGGAGAGCTGCCAGGGGTGGCTGAACGATCCGGAGGTCCATCAGTATCTCCAGCGGTTCCGGCCGCTCAACCGGGTGGAAGAGCGGGAGTGGCTCGAGAAGCTGCACCGGAACGAGAACGACCACGTGTTCGGGATCGCCCTCCGCGAGGGTGGGCGGCTGATCGGGACCTGCGGGCTCCATCGGGCGTCGCTGCCCCACCGGTCGGCCGAGCTTGGGATCCTGATCGGCGAGCCGGAACAGCAGGGGAAGGGCTACGGTCGGGAGGCGATCGGGCTGCTCCTCGGGTACGGGTTCGGGACGCTCAACCTGAACCGGATCGAGTTGCGCGTCTACGCGAACAACGCGCGCGGGATCCGCTGCTACGAGGCGTGCGGCTTCAAGCGAGAGGGCGTGAAGCGCGAGGCGCGCTGGTGGGATGGCCGCTGGTGGGACGTCCTCGACTACTCGATCCTCGCGCGCGAATGGACCCCCAGGGGGAGCGCGACGTAAGCGCTCCCCGTCGCGGAGGCCCGGCGGTCTTTCCTCCCTGGCCGGCCGGGCCTCCGCTTTCCCCTTACCGCTCGGGAGGCGGCCATGTTCCGGAGATTCATCACGTGCGAGCATTCGGGCGGGCCGTGCCGCCGCCAGGGGATCTTCCACGCGTCCTATGCGCTGGTCCGCCGTCGTTCCGGCGGCCGGTCTCGGGAGATCCGCGAGATCCTCGACTGGTTCAAGGTGCATCTCCCGGTCCCGCCCGAGAAGGTGTTCAGCGGCGGCCGGGCCGTCTGCTGGTTCCGGACCGATTCCTCCGACTTCCGCGAGAGGCTGTGGACCTGGGTAGTGCAACTCCGTGTTGAGGAGGTCCGCGTCCGGGAGGTAGCCTCCAGAGACCCAGGGCTCATCACCTACAGCGACGAGCACCAGGTGGTCGCGATCCCCTATGCGAGCGCCGAGTGGGCGCGTTGAGGGTCGCAACCGATCGGGTCGGAACGGGGTTCCATTCTTGATGAGAACCACCCTGCTCCTGCTCGCCCTGCTCGCTCCCGCTTCGGCCCAGGCCGACCGTCCTCCCAACATCGTCTTCATCCTCGCCGACGACCTCGGCTGGACCGACGTCGGCTGCCAGGGGTCGACGTACTACGAGACCCCGGCGATCGACCGCCTGGCCGCCCAGGGGATGCGGCTCACCCAGTACCTCCACTGCCAGAACTGCGCTCCCACTCGCGCGGCCCTGATGAGCGGCCAGTATCCGCCGCGCACGGGCGTCTACACCGTCGGCAGCCTCGAGCGCGGCGACGCGAAGGACCGGAGGATGGAGGTCCCGAAGAACGAGACGGACCTGCCGCTCGACCGCACGACCCTCGCCCAGGCGCTCAAGTCCGCCGGCTACGTGACCGCGATGTTCGGGAAATGGCACCTCGGGCAGCAGGGCGCGTATCACCCCGGGCGGCGCGGATTTGACGAGGCGATCGTCTCCATGGGCCGCCACTTCGACTTCGTGACGACGCCCAAGGTCGACGTCCCCAAGGGGGCGTATCTCGCCGACTGGCTGACCGACCGCGCGGTCGAGTTCATCGGGAAGAGCCGGGACAAGCCGTTCTTCCTGTACCTTCCGCACTTCGGCGTCCACTCGCCCCACCAGGCCAAGCCGGAGCTGATCGAGAAGTACAAGGGGAAGGCGGCCGTCGGGGGCCATAAGAGCCCCGTCTACGCCGCCATGATCGAGAGCGTCGACCAGAGCGTGGGCCGCGTCCTGGCGAAACTCGACGAGCTCAAGCTCTCGGAGAAGACGATCGTGATCTTCTCCAGCGACAACGGCGGGGTGGGGACCATCACCGACAACGCGCCGCTCCGGGGGGCGAAGGGGATGCTCTACGAGGGGGGCGTGCGGGTGCCGTTCATCGTCCGTTGGCCGGGCGTCGTCAAGCCGGGGACCACGAGCGACGAGGCCGCGGTCCACGTCGACCTCTATCCGACCTTCTGCGAGATCGCCGGGGCGAAAAAGCCCGAGAAGCAGGTGCTGGACGGCGTGAGCCTCGTGCCGCTCCTCAAGGACGCTTCGGCGAAGCTCGGTCGCGAGGCGATCTACTATCACTTCCCGGGCTATCTCGAAGGGGGCGGCCCGGGCCAGTGGCGGACGACGCCGGTGGGGACGATCCGTATGGGTGACTGGAAGCTCCTCGAGTTCTTCGAGGACGGCCGGATCGAGCTCTACAACCTGAAGGACGACCTGGGCGAGAAGAAAGACCTCGCGGCCGCGATGCCCGAGAAGGCGCGAGAGCTTCGGGAGAAGCTCGCCGCCTGGCGCCGCGAGATCGGCGCGGCGATGCCCACCCAGAAGGGTTAAGGGTCCGCGACGTAGTCCTGCCAGAGCGTTTCGAGGTCCTTGCCCGTCCGCTCCTTGAAGATCTCGTCCTTGTACTTCCGGGCGCGCGCCGCCTCGTTGAGCTTCTTCACGATCTCCTTGTCGTGCTTGCCGGCGATCCACGCGAGGAACGACGCCGCGGTCCGGTAGCTCTCCTTGTAGCTCTTCCCCCGCCGCTCCTTCGGGTAGATCGCCTTCTTCTCGTATTGAAAGTAGCGGATGTAGTCCGCGACCCCGTCGGTCACCCAGCCGGGGGTCCCTCCCGGGTAGCTCTGCACCACGTGGACCAGTTCGTGGACGATCATGCCGGTGTCCTCGGGGTGCTTCTTCACCCAGTCGGCGGCGACGCTGATCCGGTTCCCCACGGTGTCGGCGACCCCCTTCTTGTCCTTCACGAAGGTGATCGAGACCTCCTTCGGCGGCGTGAAGCCCGGGGTCGCGAGGAACTCGGACATCTTCGGATACCACTCCTCGCAGAGCAGCTTCGCCTTGTCGGCCCACTCCTTGAGTTCGGGGACCTGGGTCGTATCGACGGTGACGGTCACCTGGGCCAGGGAGAGCAGGAGGGCGTAGATCATAGGGAGTGCTACGCGGGGCGGGAGGGGATGTTTGCCGCAGGGCGGTTCGGGCGGATACAATCGAGCCGGTGACGAGCCTCCTCTATTTCGTGGCGAGCGTCGGCAACCTCTTCCTCGCGAACGTCGTCATCTTCCGCGCGCGCCGCGCCCGGGGGGCGCTCCCGATCACGCTCCTCTGCGTGGCGCTCTTCCTGTGGGACATGGGAGAGGGCTTCTTCGAGCTGGGCGGCGGGACCGACTGGCGCTGGCGCCACATCCGCCTGATCGGGTCGTCCATGGCTCCCGCCTACCTCTGGCACTTCGTCCTCGTCTTCACCCACCGCGAGACCTCGATGCGGAAGTGGATGGTCGCCCTCTACGCCGCCACGGCGGTCTTCACGCTCACGACCGCCGGGGCGCTCTTCTTCGGCCCGTTCCAGGCGTTCGTCGATCGGCCGATCTGGAACGTGACCTACCTCGTCGTCCTGTTCCCCTTCCTGATCTGGTCCTTCTTCCTGGTACGTGGGCGGATGAGAGAGGTCGACCGGCCGGTCGAGCGCAACGCGCTGGCGTTCGTCGCGGTGGGCATCGCGCTCGGCGCCCTCACCGGATTCACCGACCTGACCCACATCCTCGCTCCCGGCATCCCGAAGCTCGGCTACGTGGGGAGCGTCCTCTGCACGACGGTGCTCGCGATCGCGATCCTCCGCCACAAGCTCCTCGAGCAGCAGGCGCCGGTGCGGAAGTTCGCCCTCTGGCTCCTGCTCGCCGCCTCCGCGGTCGTCGTCTTCGCGACCCTCTCGAAGACGCTGCCCGAGAAGTACGACCCGCTTCTCGTCTTCGGCGCGGTGGGGGTCGTCGCGCTCCTGGCGCTCTACCGGATGGTCTTCCTCCGGCTCTACGAGCAGGGGGACCGGCGGAAGCGACTGGCGCTCATCGGCACGATGGCGGCGGGCGTGGCGCATGAGATCAAGAACCCGCTCGCCGCGATCAAGGGCGCGGCGCAGTTCGTCCAGAAGGAGCTCGAGACCGACGGTCCGAAGGCGGAGGCGAAGGAGTACCTGAAGCTCCTGGTCGGGGAGGTCGACCGCCTCAACGGTGTCATCGAGTCGTTCCTCACGTACGCGCGGCCGCTGGAGCCGCGGCGGCAGGACGTGGCGTTGCACGCGCTCCTCGAGGAGCTCGTGAAGTTCCAGTCGACGTCGCTGCCCGAGAACGTGAAGGTCCGGACGTTCTTCGACCCGGAGATCCCGCCCCTCTTCGCCGACCCCGACCTGCTCAAGCACGCGGTGATGAACGTGTTCCGGAACGCGGTCGAGATGATGCCCGACGGGGGGACGATCACGATCTCGACCCGGACGGTGACCTCGGCGCTCCGGAGCTACGCGGCGGTCGAGATCGCCGACACGGGCCCGGGGATCCCGCGCGAGGTGATGGAGCGGCTCTTCCAGCCCTTCTACACGACGAAGACGAAGGGGACGGGGCTGGGGCTGGCGATCGCGCTGCGGATCATCGAGTCGCACGGCGGCGAGATCGGCGTCGAGAACGTCTTCCCTCACGGGTGCAGGTTTACGTTCCACCTCCCCCTCCGGAGCCTATAATGACGGCCATGCCGAAAGTGCTCGTGGTCGACGACGAGCCCGCGATGGTGAAGGTGCTCTCGGGCTTCCTGGCCCAGGAGAAGATTCCCTGCGTCACGGCGCCGACCGGCGAGGCGGCCCTCCGGGTGCTGCACGCGGAGGACGTGGGGGTCATCGTCACGGACCTCAAGATGCCGGGGATGGACGGGCTCCAACTCCTCGAGCACGCGCTCAACATCGACCCGTCGCTCCAGGTGATCCTGATCACGGCGCACGGAACGTCGGAGATCGGCCAGCGCGCGTGGGAGCTGGGGGCGGCCGGCTATGTCCGGAAGCCGTTCGATCGCGACGAGATCCTCTTCGAGATCCGGCGCGCGCTCGACAAGGTCGCCGCGGCCGCGGAAGTGGGCGAAGCGGCGGGCGAGATGGTCGGGCAGGCGGCCTGCATGAAGGAGATCCTCGGGATGGTGGCGCGGGTCGCGCCGACCAGCTCGACGGTGCTGATCCGCGGCGAGAGCGGGACGGGGAAGGAACTCGTCGCGCGGGCCGTTCACGATCAATCCAAGCGGAAGGGGAAGCCGTTCATCAAGGTGATCTGCGCGGCGCTGCCGGAGACGCTGATCGAGAGCGAGCTCTTCGGGTACGAGAAGGGGGCGTTCACGGGGGCGGTGGCGTCCAAGCCCGGCCGCTTCGAGCTGGCCGAGGGCGGGACGATCTTCCTGGACGAGATCGGCGAGCTGACGCCCGCGACGCAGGTGAAGCTGCTGCGCGTGCTGCAGGACCGCCAGTTCGAGCGGCTGGGGGGGACGCAGACGCTGCGGGCGGACGTGCGGGTGCTGACGGCGACGCACCGGGACCTCGAGGCCCTGGTGAGAGAGGGAAAGTTCCGGGAAGATCTCTTCTACCGGATCAACGTGGTGCCGCTGCGCGTGCCGGCGCTGCGGGAGCGGCGTGAGGACATCCCTCTCCTCTGCGAGCACCTGATGAGGAAGTTCCGGGCCGAGCACGGGAAGCCGAGCGTGAAGCTCGATCCGAAGGCGGTGGCGGCGCTTTCGGAGCACGGCTGGCCGGGCAACGTCCGCGAGCTGCAGAACGTGCTCGAACGCCTCGTGGTGCTCAACCAGTCGGGACTCATCCTCGAGCAGGACGTGAAGACGTGTCTCGCGCCGCGCGCGGTGGCCGCGGCGTCGGGGCCCGTGGCGCTGGGAGCGTCCGTGGCGGACGCCGAGAAGGCGGCGATCCAGGCGGCGCTCAAGGCTCAGAACGGGAACCGCACCCACGCGGCCAAGGCGCTGGGCGTCTCGCGCCGCACCCTTCACAACAAGCTGCGCGAGTACGGCATCGAGTAACAGGCCGCCAGGAAGTCCTGCCGGAAGAGGAAGCCCTGCTGCAGGGCCTTGGCGGGGACCACGTTCTGGCGATCCACGAGGGCGCGGGACAGTTCGCCCAATCCCAACCGGAGCATCCAGCCGGGAATCCGGCCCCTCAGGCGACGGCCTGCCGCCGCCGCCAGCAGGTGGGCGAATTCCTCCTGCGTCAGCGCCTCCGGGGAAGCCCCGTTGACCGGCCCCTCGACCGGATGCTCCAGGCAGAACTCGATCAGCCGGACCGCGTCTTCAAGACCGACCCAGGCCAGCGGATCCGCCGTCCCGCCCAGCACGAAGCAGAAGCCCCGTCGGAACCACGGGAGCAGCTTGCCGAGATAGCCGCCGCCCGGACCCAGGATCGCGCCGAAGCGGAGCAGCGCCGTCCGGATCCCGAGCCCCGCGGCCGCCCGCGCCTCGGCCTCCCACGCGAGGCAGACCTCCGTCCGGAACCCGCGGCCGGGCCCCGAGTCCTCGTCGAGCCGCTCGCCGGGGCGGTCGCCGTAGTAGCCCGCGCCCGACGCGCAGAGGAACACCTTGGGGCGCTGCTCTGCCTGCCGCATCCGGTCGACCAGGCGGCGGGTCCCCTCGATGCGGCTCTCGAGGATCGCCCGCCGCCGCGCCGGCGTCCACCGGCCCGCGATCGAGGCGCCGCCCAGGTGGACCACCGCGTCGACGTTCGGCAGCGCGCCGGGCTCCCGCGAGACGGGCAGCACCGTGTGGCCCGCCTCCCAGAGGCGGCGCGAGAGCGCGCGCCCCACGAATCCGCCCGAGCCGGTCATCGCGATCAGCATGCCTCGCTCCGATTCCATTGGTAGGCGATCGGGTCCACCTCCGTGCAGATCTCCGGCGTCACCCGCATCCCCTTGAAGAACGCCCATTCCTGGGAGACGATCTCCACCGGCTGGGCCCGCCAGGCCGACTCGTCGCGCACGATCCGCACGACGCGGACCTGGCCGTCGCTTCCGACCGAGAACCCGCGGGGCTTGTACTTGAGGAACGCCGCCGCCTCGTCGAGCGAGCCGAAGAGCGAGTGCTTGGGCAGCCGCGCCGTGCCGCGCCGGAGCGTCGCCTCCGCTCCCGCGCCCGGCGCGTCGATCCCGATGCGGAGCCAGTCGCGGTCCTCCTGCACCTCGACCGCCCCCGCGTGGAATCGGAAGTCGGTCATGAGGTTTCCCATCCAGGCCATGAATCCGCTGTCGCAGTCGCTCCGGACGAAGTAGATGCCCTCCTCCCCCGCGTGCCGCACGTGGAGGCGGTAGGCGGCGTGCCAGTAGCCCATCCCTAGGAACCCCGGCAGGCCGCGGGGCCGCATCGACTCCACCCGGCAGACGACCACGTTCCAGAACGCCTGCCCCTCGCGCGTGACGGGGGCGAGGGGTCGGGGCAGGATCGCCCGCGCCTCCGCTTCCGGCGCACGGAACGTGAAGAGCCAGCAGCGCCCAAGGCGCCCCTTCATCGTGATCATCGGAATCCTCCGAAGGTCCAGAAGAGCGCGAGTCCCGCACCGTCCAGGACGATCGCCCACGCCGCGAGCGTCCGCCATCCCCGCACGCCGACCGTCGCCAACTGCCGCACCAGCGTCGTTGCCATGACGACGTTCGAGAGCCCCACCCACGCGGCGTTGAAAAGGGGGCCGGGACCGAGAAGGAGGTTGACCCCGGCCCCCACGGCGAGGATGCCGATGCCGTACGCCATGGTGACGAGGCACGCGTGGGCGCACGTGGAGATCCGGCGGCGCGTGATCCAGACGAGCGCGGGCCAGAAGAGGCACCACGAGAGCCCCGTCGCCCCCAGGAGGCGGAGCGCGGAAGGGGTCGGAAGCGAGGCGCCGTAGAGGATCGTCCCCGCGACCGCAATCGCCGCCAGCCAGCCCCACGTGGCAAGCGCCATCTCGCGTCGCAAAGCCTTCCTGCCGTCGAACGCGTAGAGCTGCGCCTCGGGGTATCGGAGGCAGCGGAAGAGGGCCCTCACTGGAGGCCTCCGATCGCGGCCACTCCGAAGACGGCCGCCAGGGTGGCGAAGCAGAGGGTGAAGAAGACGTCGGCCGCGCGGTGGCGCCGCTTGACTTCGGGATCGTAATAGAGCCGCTGGACGAGGATCCTGGATCCCCAGAAGAGGGCGAGGAACCCGCAGAGGAGGGCGTCGGCGGCGGTCTCCTGGGGCCGGAAGAGGCAGAGCCCGGCGAAGAAGAGGAGGATCGCCACGATGTAGGCGTGCTGGACGCGGTGGACCTGCCGGACGATCGGCGTCAGCTTCGCGAGGTCGGCCTGGAAGGCGAGGATCCGCTTGGCCGGGACGTTGGCCGCGGCGATCAGGACCTGCAGCAGGCCGGCGATCTGGAGGAGCCGGGTCATCGACGCACCTCCTCGAGCCGGCCCATCCCGACGGCGTCGAAGCCCGGGGAGTGGTGGCCGCCGATGAGCTTCGCCCCGCGATACCACGGACCCGACGCGCGGAGAAGGCCGTCGTCTTCGACGCGGGGTTCGATGTCGACGACCGTCCACGGCGCATGCCACGTGCGGAAGGAGAGCCGCCGCCGGCCGCTCCGGGTGAAGGCGACGTAGCGTTCGAGGAGGAACTCGTCGAGGCTCCCGGGCGCCGCCCCGCGGTAGGCCTGCCGCGGATCGATGGACGCGCGGTACTCGAAGCGTCCCGCGCGGGCCGAGGCGCTCCCGTGGAGCTCGGTCACCTCGCGGTCGAGGGCGAGCCGCCCCAGGCGGTAGGGGATGCCCACCAGACGGGGCCCCAGGAGGGCGCAGAGGGGGTTGGGCAGCCATCCGGCCAGGAAGTGGATGCCGCCCTTCACGTACGTGCGGACGTTGAGGAACGCCTGGCGGGCGAGCGTCCGGATCGTGATCGCGACCACGCTCACGTAGGCCTTTCCCCGGTGGAGATCGAGCGGGAAGGGGATCCGGAGCGCGTCCGGGTCGACCTCGTAGTGGAGGAAGACCGGGTCCCGCCACGCGCAATGGAAGAGGGGCGTCTTCATCGGGCGAGCCCTCCCAGGCCGACCAGGGTCGTGAAGACCAGGGCGGCCGCGATCGAGAACGTGAAGAGCCAGAATCCGCAGCCGGCGAGCGAGGCCAGGTCGTCCGGCGTATTTATGAACTTGTTCATCTTTACCTCCGCCTCTTAGACGTAGGTTCGGAGCACTTTGTGACAGTTCACGCGCGCGCCCAGCTGGTGGAAGAGGGTGTAGAGGCCGATCTTGGCGCGGACGTAGAGGGCGAAGCCCGGAGTCGTGAGGCCCAGCCGCATCAGCCTCTGGAGTCCTGCGATGACGTCCCGGAGGTGGCCCGTGTCGCCGAAATCGAAGGCGCGGTCCTGGTGGTACTTGGCGATGTCGGTCCGCTGCATCTCGGCGAGCGCCGCGCGCTTCTCGTCGCGCCGGGGGTCGGAGGGATCGTAGAACCGCGCGTGGCGCTCGAGGGCCTCCACGTCGCCGACGGGGATCCGGAAGATCTCCTTATGCTGTTCGACGAAGGCGCGCTCGAACTTCTTCGAGCAGCCGAAATCGAGCAGCCCGATCCGTCCGCCTTCCAGGAAAAGGTAGTTCCCCGGGTGCGGGTCGGCGTGGAGGAGCGCGAACTCCAGCGCCTGCCGGAAGAAGAGGTCGAGGAGCCGGGTCGCGACGTCGTCCCGCTCGGCCTGCGAGGGCTTCGTCCGGAGGTAGTCGCGCAGGTGCTTCCCCTCCAGGTACTCCATCACGAGGACGCGCCGGGTGGAGACGTCGCGGTAGACGCGCGGGATGCGGACGTCGTCCCGGTCGCGCAGCAGCCGCCGGAACTCGGCGATCGTCTCCGCCTCCTGGACGTAGTCCACTTCGCGACGAAAGTGAGTGCGCACCTCCTCCACCGCCTCCCATACCTCGCCGTACTGCTCGCGGGAGAGTCGGATCGTGGAGAGCATCGCCTTGAGGTTCGCGAAGTCGCTCTCGATCGAGCGGTCGATGCCGGGGTACTGGATCTTGACCGCGACCCGCTCGCCGCTCTTGAGGCGCGCGCGGTGGACCTGCCCGAGCGACGCGGCGGCGAAGGCCTCGGGCTCGAATTCGGCGAAGACCTCCTCGGGCTCCTTCCCGAGCTCGTTGCGGAACTGCATCCGCATGAGGGTCCCGTGCATGGGAGGCGCCTCCCACTGGAGGCCGGCGAGGCGGCGGAGGTAGGGCTCGGGGAGCGCGTGGGCCTGGGAAGAAAGCAGCTGGCCGAGCTTCATGAACGCGCCCTTCATGCGCGTCATCGCGCCGAAGATACGGATCGCGTTCGCCTCGTGGGTCTCCTGGTCGATGGCGCGGCGGCGCTCCTCGCCCGCGCCGATCTTCCGGAGGCGGGCGATCGCGTTGCGGCCCAGCACGCCGGCGCCCATCACTCCGATGTGGGCGAGGCGGCCGGGAGCGCTGGTCGGAATCGAGCGGTCAGCCATCAGCTATCGGCTCTCCGCCCGGCGGCTGAGAGCTGAGGGCTGAAGGCTACCTCTTTCGCCTCGAAGGAGCCTCGCCTTTCCCCCGGAGCGCGCTGAGGATGAAGCGAAGTGATTTGTCGAGAAGGATGAAGGTGTCCTCCTTCTTGCGCGAGGCGTCGTTCATCCAGAACATCAGGATCCCGAGGTGGAAGACCCAGAAGGCGTCCAGGACCATCGAGTCGAACCCGAACGTCGCGAGCCGGCCCTCGAGGATCCCGCCCACGAAGTCGAGGTAGCGGCCCTTGAGGCGCTGCGAGTCGCGGCTGGCGGGATGCAGTCGCGAGGTGGGGAGGATCGCGTGGGTGACGATGAGGTGGAGGAACTCCTCGTAGGGGGCGATCTGCTCCAGCTCGATCGAGATCAGGAGAAAGAGCTTCTCCTCGAGCGAGGCGTCCTTCGGATGGGTGCGGCGGAAGCGCTCCATGACTTCGTCGAGCGCGCGCTCGAAGAAGTAGCCGGCGAGGTGGTCCTTGGTGGGGAAGTAGTTGTAGGTGGTCCCGAGCGCGATGCCCGACTTCCTCGCGATGTCGCGCATGGTGGTGCGGGCGAAGCCCTGCTTCTGGAAGAGCTGGAGCGAGACGTCGAGGATGCGCCCCTTCGTCGCTTCTTTCTTGGTCTCACGCCGTCCCATGGAGTCCTCTTGTCATGATGCGGGCCGCGACCGCGCCGGCCAGGGCCCCCGGAAGGAGGAGGGTGGCCAGCGTCGCCAGAGCGCTCCCCGCGGAGCGGGACTCCCCTCCCGAGAATGCCAGGAAGATGAAGATGAGAGCGGGGATGGACATGCCGCAGGCGGCGCTCTTCCAGGTCGGGCAGCGGCCTTCGGAGGAGACGGCCGCGATCACTCCAAATCCACTTCCGAACAAGCCGCAGACGTACCCGGAGCTGAAGATCAGGATTCCGGTCCAGGAAGGGAACCCGCCGTCGAGCGCGACGGTCCCCGTGCCCAACAGGACCCCTAGCGCCGTCGGGGAGGCCGTGCCCCCGAGTACCGCGAGGTACGGCCTCATGGGAGTATGAACATGTTCATATTTGAGACGAGTCTAGCCCGGAGGGCGTTACGGGTCAAGTGCGAGGGGGATTGCTTGCGGCCGGCGTCTGCCGGGAATATGCTGGGGCGCTCCAAGGAGAAGCCCCATGACGCGGATCCGGTACACGCTCTCGATGCCCCGGCCCCACTCCCACCTCTTCCACGTCCGGATGGAGGTGAAGGGGGCGCCGGGGGACGCGACCGACTTCGTCCTCCCCGTCTGGACCCCCGGGTCGTACAAGGTCCGCGACTATGCGAAGAACGTCCAGGACTTCTCGGCCGGGAAGCACGCCTGGAGGAAGGTCGACAAGAGCCGCTGGCGCGTCCTGGCGGGCGGGGACCTGACGATCGAGTACGACGTCTGGGCGTTCGAGCTCTCGGTCCAATCCTCCCACCTGGACAGCGAGCACGGGTTCGTGAACGGGGCGGGGGTCTTCTTCTACGTCGACGGCCGGAAGGACGCCGCCGTGGAGCTCGAGATCAAGGCTCCCCGCGGCTGGAAGGTCGCGACCGGCCTCGACCGGAAGGTGAGCCTCTACGTCGCGCCCGACTACGACGTGCTCGTCGACTGCCCGATCGAGATCGGGACCTTCGAGCGGAAGACGTTCCGGGTGACGGGGGTGCCGCATCACCTGGTGATCCACGGGCCGGGCAATTATGACGAGGAGGCGCTGGTCCGGGACGTCCGGAAGATTGTGGAGACGGAGGTCTCGATCCTCCGCCACATCCCGTACACGCACTACACGTTCTTCCTGCACAACACGACCGAACGGGGCGGGGGCCTCGAGCACCTGAACTCGACGGCGCTGCAGTACCCGCCCGGCCAGTACCGGCCGCGGGAGAAGTACGAGAACTTCCTCGAGCTCGTGGCCCATGAGTTCTTCCACCTCTGGAACGTGAAGCGGATCCACCCCGACATGCTCGGGCCCTTCGACTACGAGAAGGAGGTCTACACGACCCTCCTGTGGGTGATGGAGGGGTTCACGAGCTACTACGACACGATCGTCCCGTGCCGTGCGAAGCTCTTCACGCCGGAGAAGTACTTCAAGAAGACGGCCGACCGGATCCAGAAGTACGAGGAGAAGCCGGGGCGCCGGCGGCAGTCGCTTTCGCAATCGAGCTTCGACACCTGGATCAAGCTCTACCAGCCCAACGAGAACGCGACCAACTGCCAGATGAGCTACTACGAGAAGGGGGAACTGGTCGGGATGTGCCTCGACCTCGAGATCCGCCACCGGACGGGGAACGCGAAGTCGCTCGACGACGTGATGCGCCTCCTCTACCGGGACTACGGCCGGACGGGCCGCGGGTTCCCCGAGGGAGAGTTCAAGCGCTCCTGCGAGCGGGTGGCCGGCGGCCTCGACCGGTTCTTCGCGGACTATGTCGACGGGGTGGGCGATGTGCCCTGGAACCGGTTCCTGGGGTACGCGGGGTGCGAACTCCACCGGGAGCCGAAGAAGCCCGAGGAGGGGGAGGAGAAGCGGCCGCAGCGGCCGTGGATCGGGGTGACGACGCAGAAGTCGGGCGGGACCCTCTCGATCGCGAGCGTAGTGGAGGGGTCCCCCGCCGACCGTGCGGGCCTGTCGGCGAAGGACGAGCTGCTCGCCCTGGACGGAATGAAGATCAACGCCGACGAGTGGGACAAGCGGATCGACGAGCGCGCGCCGGGCGACCGGGTCCGCTTCTCCCTCTTTCGCTCGGGCTTTCTCCGCGAGGTGGAGCTGACGCTGGGCCGGAAGGAGAACGTCACCTGGACGATCCGGAAGCAGAAGTCCCCGTCACCGCTCCAGAAGAGAACCTACGAAGGCTGGCTCTGGGCGAAGTGGGAGGCCAAGAAGAGGCCCTAACTGTTGATCTGGGCATCGGATGTCCAGATGAACAGTTGGGGGACCGAAAGCGCCTTTCCATCACGATTTGGGGGTTGGGGGGCGAAGTGTTCATCTGGGCACCCGATGCCCAGATGAACAGTTAGCCCTCGTCGAGGCTGAGGGCGACCTTGCCGCACTTCTCGCAGAGGATCGAGGAGCCCTGGATGCGGGGGGCGTCCAGGCTGTGGCCGCAGCCGCCGCACTTGAAGAGCCCCTGGGCGTGGATGATCTCCCAGAACTGGATGAGCGTCAGCGACTTCATGCGGATCAGGATCTGACCGATCTTGTGGCGCTTCCCCTGGCCGTCCAGCTCCAGCTGCTGGCGGATCGCCGCCGCGAGCTCGTGTTCCGTGATGTGGCCGCGTTCGATGGCGATCCGGCCGAAGAGGCCGCTCACCGAGACCGTCCTTTCGTACTCCGCCAGGGCCTGCTTCTGACGGCGGAGGAGCGAATCGAGCTGGGGCTTCGAAAGGAGCTTTTTCTCGAGCATGAGGGCGCCCAGCGGCTGGTTGAACCTCGCCTTCTCCTGGAGCGCGACGACGTCTTCGAGCTGGTCCCGGCTGATGAGCTTCTCGCGGACCGCCAACTCCCCGATGACCAGACCCCGGGTATCGAGCATGGGCCGCATTATAGCGTTATGGGGAGCCCCTTGTGAAGATTCCAATGTGAGCGGAAAGGGCTCAATCCCCCGCCTTGAGACGGGCGTCGCGGAGGCGCAGGTCGAGCGTCTTGTGGAGCGAGGGGTCAAGCGACTCCGCGCGCTCCCAGTCGGCGACCGCGTCGGCGAACTCCTCCGCGAGGAAGCGGCACTCGGCCCGCTCGAGGAGCGCCGCGACGCTCTTGGGATCGAGCGCGAGGGCGTTCCCGAGGAGCCCCGCGGCGTCGTCGAGCCGGTGGCGCTCGCGGAGCCGCACGGCCCGCTCGACCAGCTTGGAGGAGAGGTGGAGCCGGACGTCGGTGCCGTCGGCGGCGGCGCGGGGAGGCGCGTCGCGCGGAAGGGCCGCGACCCGTTCGTCGAGCGGGCGGAGCGCCGGGCGCCGGTACCCCCGCTCGAGGAACTCCTGGAGGTCCACGCAGCCGTCGGCGAAGTCGGAGACCCAGGCGGGCTCGTCCCCGCTCGCCAGGAGCGTCAGCTCCCCCGGCGCCGCCCGCTCGATCGCGGCGAGGCTCTGGCGGACGCGCGAGAGGCCGCGGACGGCGAAGGCCTCGCGGAGCGACGGCTCGATCTCGAGGGCGCGCCGCGCTTCGTCGCGCGCGTCGCCGTAGCGGCCCGCCAGGTAGAGTCCCAGCCCCCGAGCCGCGAACGCGACCGCGCAGGAGGGGTCGATCTCGAGGGCGCGGCCGGCCGTCCTGAGCGAGGTCCCCGAGCGGTCCGTGAAGGCGACCTCGATCGCGGCCTCCGCGAACGCCGAAGCGAGCTCGCGGCGCGCGAGGGAGCGGGCGAATTCGGCCAGGAGCGCGGCCAGGTCGCGCTGGACGGAGTCGAGCCGGGCGTGGCGGCCCACGCGCGAGAGGTCCGTCTCGGCGTCGACCGCCCGGAGCGCCGCCTGCCGCCGTCCCTCGGGCCCCCCCGCCTCGGCGAGCTTTCGGGCGAACCGGATCGAGGCCGTGGCGCGGGCGAGGATGAGGTCGAGGCCGTGGGGATTGAGGGCGACCGCCCGCGTGAGGTCGGCGATCTCGTCCTCGTCGTGGCCGAGCCTCCGGGCGATCTCGGCTCGGGCGATGAGGTGGGGGACCGGCGCCTTGGCGATCTCCGCCGCGCGGCCCAGGTCCGTGTAGGCCTCCCGGTCCTGGCCCAGGTCCTGGTGCGCGAGGGCGCGCACGGCCCACGCGTCCTCGAGACCCGGAAGGATCCGGAGCGCCTCGGTTGCGAGCTCAAGCCTCCGCGAGGGGGGCGTCTGGGGGCCCGCCTGGGCGAGGAGATCGAGCGCCTCCTTCCGCGCCGCGGCGAGCTGCTCGAGCCGCCGGATCTCCTCCTCCACGCGCCGGGCCTCGGCGGCCGTCCGGGGGTCGCGCCGATAGACGTCGAGGGCCTTCCGGAACTCGCCCTTCTGCTCCCAGGCGCGGCCTTCGATGATGGTGTCCTTGGTCTGGGACTGGCGGGTGACCGAGGAGAGGAGGCCGAGAGTGATCGTGATCGCCAGGACAGCGGCGATCATGATCCCCGCGGCAAGCTTGTTCCGGCCCACGCGCTTGAGAGCGACCTTGACGACGCTGGGGAGCGTGGCACGGACCGGCTCCCCCTCCATGAAGCGCTGCAGGTCCTCCGCGAACGCCCGCGCCGTGGGATAGCGCCGCTCGCGGTCCTTCTCCATGGCCATCAGGCAGACCGCCTCGAGGTCGGGCGGGATCGTGTCGTCCAGCTTTCGGACGGGGACGGCGTCCTTGTTGATCACCGACATCGCGATGTCGATGGGGGACTGGCCCGTGTAGGGCTGGCGGTCGGTGAGGAGCTCGTAGAGGACGGCTCCGAGGCTCGCCACGTCGCTGCGCCCGTCCAGGTCGCGGTCGCCTCGGGCCTGCTCGGGGCTCATGTACGCGGGAGTGCCGACGACGATGCCTTCGAGGGTCAGGTTCTTCCCGCCGGAGACCTCGCGAGCGAGGCCGAAGTCGGTCACGTAGGGCCGGCCGTCCCGGTCGAGCAGGATGTTCTGGGGCTTGAGATCCCGGTGGATCACCCCCTTCTGGTGGGCGTAATGGATCGCCACCGCGACATCGCGGAGGAGCTGGCAGACCTTGCGGATCGGGATGTGGCCGAGATCGTCGAGCGGCTGGCCGTCGATGTACTCCATGGTGAGGTAGGGGACGTTGTGCCAGATTCCGATCTCGTAGACCGAGACGATGTTCGGGTGCTTGAGGCGGGCGGCGGTCTGGGCTTCGCGGGTGAACCGCCGGCCGGTCTCCTCGTCGCCCGCGCGGAGGAGCTTGATCGCGACCGTGCGCTTGAGCTCTTTCTGGTAGGCCTTGAAGACGGTGCCCATGCCGCCGCGGCCGACCTGGGCCAGGAGGACGTACTTGTCGAAGCGGTTCTTCTCGTCCCGTTCAGCCTCGGCGACCTCCGCGGGGACGTCCTCGGCGACCTCGAGCTTGAGGCCGTAGGC